>CAJCHW010000024.1 GCA_903970125.1 Chlamydiota bacterium | reverse complement strand
TCTTCCGATCTTTTTGACGAGCGCCGGCAGATCTTTGAACGCTTCCGCCGCGGCTCCCAGGGCGCCGCGCAGGGCGGCTTCGGTCTGGGCTTGGCCATCGGCCGCGAGCTCGCGGTGCGCATGGGAGGAACGCTCGAGCTCCAGAGCGACCCGCCGGGCCCCGCCGCGGGCGCGATCTTTCTGCTGCGCTTGCCCGCGGTGGCCGTGGAAGATGACACCGCAACGCTGCTCGGGGTGGGCCATCGCGACGCGAACGCGTAGCGAGGAGTCGGTCCGGGCCGACCGCTCGGCCCGCGCCGATGCGCCCTTTGCCTAACCGATCTGGTTATAGACTTCGAACAGCGGGAGGTACATCGAGATCACGATGAACCCCACGAGCGAACCGATCACAACGATCATGATCGGCTCCATGATCGACGTCAGGCCCTTTACGGAGATGGCGACTCGATCCTCGTAGAACTCTGCGATCTTGGCGAGCATCGCGTCCAGCTCACCGGTCTCCTCGCCGACGCCCACCATGTGGGTGACCATGTTGGGGAAAATCGACGCCTTTGCCAGCGGCGCGCTCAGTGAGCCGCCCCGCTTGACCGAAGCGATCACGTCGTCCATCGCCTCCTCCATGACCACGTTGCCGCCGGTCTTGCCCGTGATGTCCAGAGCCAGCAGCAACGGCACGCCGGCAGCGGTCAATGAGGAAAGCGTGCGCGACCAGCGCGCGACGGAGATCTCCTGCACGATCGTGCCGATCTTCATCGGCACGCGCAGCTTGAAGCGGTCCCAATAGGGGCGCCCGCGCACCGAGTTCTTCCATTTCACGAAGGCAAAGGCGACGGCGCCGATCAGCATGAGGATGCCGATGATGCCCGGCAGGAAACCAAACCAGGGTCGTGTGAACGCGTGTGACAGCGCAACGCAGAGCTTTGTGGGCGCCGGTAGCGAGCCGCCGAATTCCTTGAAGATGCCTTCGAAGATAGGCACCAGGAAAGAGACCAGCGCAGCCAAGACGATGAACGCGAAGGTCATGACGAAGATCGGATACATCATCGCCGAGCGGATCTGACGGCGCAGCGACGCATCCTGCTCAAGTTGGGTGGCAACCCGCTGCAAGGAGCTCTCAAGCACACCCCCGGACTCCCCCGCGCGGACCATCGCCACAAACAGCGGGTTGAAGACCTTGGGGTGGCGCTGCAACGCGTCGCCGAACGTGGCGCCCGCCTCGACGTCACGGCGCACGTCAATAATTGTCTCCTTCAGCAGCCTGCTCTCGGTCTGATCCTCCAGCACCCCGAGCGAGCGCAGGATGCTCACGCCAGAGGTGATCAGCGTTGACAGCTGGCGCGCGAACACAGCCAGATCGTTAGCTTTGACGCGTTCCAGGAACGACAGCCGGATCTCAGTGGAAGCGCGCTTGTCGCTGATGTCAAGGACGATTAGGCCGCGCGCCTTGAGCTGATTCGCGAGCGCCTGCTTGGACTCGGCTTCGACCTCGCCGCTTGACTTCACACCCGCGAGGTCGGCAACCTTGAAGACGTAGGTGCTCATCGCCAGGCCCTACGCAACGGCGGCCAGGCCGTCGCCACTGATCAGACGCCGGAGCTCGTCGGGGTTCGATGACCGTGATTCGGCAGTGCTGAGCGAGATCTGGTTGCCGCGCACTAGCGCCACGAGTGCGGCATCCATAGTCTGCATGCCAACGCCTGTGCTTGTCTGCAGCACCGAGTAGATCTGGTGGGTCTTGCCCTCGCGGATGAGGTTGCGGATGGCCGGTGTGGGCACCAGCACCTCGCAGGCCACCACCCGTCCGGAGCCGTCAGCGGTCGGTATGAGCTGTTGGGTCATGATGCCCTGAAGGGCAACCGACAGCTGCACGCGCACCTGGCCCTGCTGGTGGGAGGGGAACACGTCGATCACGCGGTCCACCGTCTGTGCGGTGTCCTGGGTGTGCAAGGTGGCGAACACAAGGTGTCCGGTCTCAGCCGCAGTCAACGCTGTGGAGATCGTCTCCAGGTCGCGCATCTCGCCGACGAGGATCACATCGGGATCCTCACGCAGTGCCGCGCGCAGCGCCTCCGCGAAGCCCTGTGCGTCGGCACCGATCTCGCGCTGGTTTACAAGGCAGCGCTTGTGGGTGTGCAGAAACTCGATTGGATCCTCGATCGTGAGGATGTGCTCTTCGCGGGTTTCGTTGATCTCGTTGAGCATCGCCGCCAGCGACGTTGACTTCCCGGAGCCGGTGGGCCCAGTCATCAGCACCAGTCCGCGCGGTTTCGCGGTGAACTCGTGCACGACAGCGGGCAGCCCGAGCTCGTCGGTTGTGGAGAGCCCGAAGGGGATCAGGCGAAACGCCGCGCCGATCGAGCCGCGCTGATAGAAGGCGTTTACACGAAAGCGGCCGTGGCCGGGCACCGAGTAGGCAAAGTCGATCTGCCAGTCGGTCTCAAGGCGCTGGCGCTGGTCGTTGGAAAGGATCGAATACACGATCTCGCGCGTGTCGGTTCCCCCGAGCACGGGGTAGTCGTTCAGCGACATCAGCCGACCGCGTATACGCAGGATCGGATGCGCTCCCACGCTCAGATGTAGATCCGACGCGCTGCGCGCGACGACTTCCTTGAGCAACTCTGCGAAATCTATGTCCATTGCAACGCCCATCGGCGCCGTGGGGCGACTAGCGGCCTGCTATCGGTGCCACTGGACGAACGTATGAGCTCCCGCACACAGCGAAGCGAGACACGCTCAGCTGCGGAGCGCCGGGGGCCCAACACCTCGGTGCGTTGATTTGAGCTAGCCCGTGGCGCCGAGGACGCGCATTACCTCGGCCATCGACGTGCGCCCGTCCCTGACCTTTTCCAGTCCGTCGTCGCGCATGCGGCGCATGCCCTGGCTCATCGCCATGTCGCGAATCTCGTCAGCCGAACGCCGCTCCAGGGCCAGGTCGCGAATCTCGCGCGTCAGCGTCATCACCTCGTAGACCGCGATCCTGCCGCGGTAACCACTGCCACCGCAGCGGGGGCAGCCCACGGCCTCGTAAGCCTCCAGGTCAACCTGCGCGTTGTAGCCCGCAGCCCGCAGCGCATCGGCGCTGACGATTGCGCGCTGCTTGCAGTGCTGACAAAGCGTTCGCGCGAGCCGCTGCGAGAGCACGCACTCCACAGCGGAGGCGACCAGAAAGGGCTCGATCTCCATCTCGATCAAGCGGTGCAGCGCCGAGGGAGCGTCGTTGGTGTGAAGCGTGGAGAGCACAAGGTGACCGGTCAGCGCCGACTCCACCGCGATCTGGGCGGTCTCGCGGTCGCGGATCTCGCCGACCATGATCACGTCGGGATCGGCACGCACCATCGTCCTCAGACCGGCCGCAAAGGTGAGTCCCACCTTGGGCGAGACCTGCACCTGGA
>CAJCHW010000023.1 GCA_903970125.1 Chlamydiota bacterium | reverse complement strand
CGCCGCCGCCGTTGCCGAAACCCGCCGCCGGTGCAGTCGCAGCTGCCGAATCGGGCAAGGGCATGGCCACCGGCGGCGGCGGTCCAGCGAGCAGTTGATCAAGCTCGGGCACCAGCACACAGGCGCCGTCGAGCTCACGTGCCTGGGCAAGCTGCTGTTGCGCGGCGTCAACGCGGCCGGTGCGAGCGTAGACCAGGCCCGCGATGCAGTGCTCAGACGCCAGCGCCTTCGTCAGCGGAGCCCGGGCCGGGCCTTTGGCACGCCCCAACGCCTTGCGCTGCCGGGTGGTGAGCGTGGCGATGAGTGTCTCGGCCTCATCGAAGCGACCGAGACGCACGAGCACCAGCGCCAGCGTGCCCAGGACCGCCGGATTGTTTGGGATCAGCCGCAGCGCCTCGCGTGCAGCCCACTCTGCTTCGGGCATGTAATCCGGCCAGCCGCCCAATGCGAGCCGCCACGCCCTGTTGTTCAGTGCCATTGCGCGCAGACTGGGAAACGCCCGCTGGTCATAGACCAGTTGCCCGGAGCGCACAAAGCCCTCATCGAAGTCCTCCTGGCGTCTGCCTGCCTCAAGCAAAACCATCGCCAGCATCGCCTCCGCGTCGGGGTAGTCGCCGCCTGCGCGGTCGATCTCACCGCGTAGGTGATCGAACACTTCTGACCGGCGCCCGTCTGCCAGCAGCAGCCGGCAACGCTGCATCAGTTCCACCCTCCGCATGTGCGCCGCAGCCCAGTAGGAGTTCGTGAGGCTCTTCAGGATGTGCCAGCCGTCGTTGCCGACGCGCGAGCCGGCGCCCGCCGGCCGCGGCAGCAGGTTCTCCACGAACAGCAGCAGATTGGCGGCCGCGGCGGGAATCAGGATCACGGGCGCATACGAGCGGGCCGCCAGCAGCACGCCTGCGAGCAGCAGATTTGAGAGCGGCCCGACGAAGGCGATTGTCGCGCGCATGTTCGCGTCCGGTTGGACCTCACCCGGGCGCCAGCCTGTAAGGCCGGCCAGCGGCACCAGGTGGACTGACACGGTCGTGCCGCCGAGCTTGTGGCTGAACAGAACTGGCCCGGTGCCCAACTGCACCGCGTTCACGTCCATCCCAAAGCCGCGAGCCCACAGTGCGTGTGCCCCCTCGTGCAAGATCACGCCCACCATCGCGCCCGCGTAGAACGCCAGCAGCTCTGTGTCAGTAAGACCCGGTCGCACCCGACTTAGAAGAGACTGGTGTGTGGTGATCGCCACGACATGCGGTACCACGTAAAGGCCCAGTCCCAACACCAGCGACCAGGAGACGATCGTGTGTGCTGCGGCGACAAGTCTGTGGCGTCGCTTGCAGCGCGAGCACAGCAACGTGTCCTTGGCAACCTGCTCGTCTCGTGCTTCGCAGCCACAGTTCTCGCAGCTGGGCCCCACCAGCACACGCACCGCCGTCTGGGGCTCGAGACCTGGGGCGTCTTGCGTCGCGGTGCCAGCTTGCGTCGCGGTGCCCGCGAGCGGGCCGGCAACGGGCACGCTGATCGCATCCATGCCGCTACGCCTCCACGCAGTCGCCGAGCAACGCGCTGCGCTCCTTCAGTGGTGTGAAACAGCTGACAGGGCGACAAAAACGGCCAAGGCCGCCGCGGCCATTGCCACCGGCGCAAGACGCTCGCCACGCTGGAAGGCACGGATCGACAGCAGCACGGGAAAGATGCCCAAAAAGACGATCCCAGTGGTTGCCGCGATCACCAGGTACGCCACCACCACGCCAATTGCCGTCACGCTCTTGGGGTTGGTGTCAAGCAGTGACGGCGAGGCGCTGGGCGCCCCGGGCTGCTGGAGACCGGGCGTACTGAGCGTTGCAGCCGACGCACCGAACGTCGCAGCCGACGCACCGAACGTCGCAGCCGGCGCTCCACCGGAAGCAGCAGCGTAGGTCGCAGGCGGCACAGACGCCGCCGCCGACACCATGGGCGGGGCGGTCACGTTTGCCGCCGGCGCCGCCGTCGCAGCGGCGACACTTGCCGCGGGCGCCATCGCAGGAGGCACGTGCTGAACCGTGGCAGGCACGTGGACGTGCTGGGTCCACTGGTTGCCGTCCCACCAGCGCATGGAGCCCGGCGGGAGGTTGGGATCAGGGTGCCAGTTCGGCGGGTATGCAGTGGCGCTCATTGGGATCATCTCCTGCTTTGCTTAGACCAAGTCGCGCAGCTGCGCGCGGCGATTGCATTAATCGGTCTCAGAGCGTCAACCTTGAGCCCGCGCGAGATGTGCTCGACGAGTCAACAAACGAACGTCGCACGTCACGACTGGGGCGCCTCCGTAGTTGTCCACTCCGCCACACGGTGCAGCGCACGGATGGGCCTTCGTGGCCTCAGCGCGACGATGTTGCTATCAGCCGCCGGACTCCCCGCCAGGCGGCGTATGAGCATTGGAGGCCACGATGCACACGCACCATCCAGCGATCCTCGACCGCGGCGTCGCAAGGACGCAAGTCTGGCTCAACGACCGCGCAGGCGAGTACGGATCCGACGAGCACAGCCACGCATACTGGCTGCTGGAGAAGCTCTCGAGTGCCATGGGCGACGCGATGGACGACATCGCTCGCCACGATCACATGCGCGCACCCGGGCGCTCGCATCACCCGGACGCTCCACCGAACTAGGGGGGATGTCGCTGCGCGGGCGCCGCATTGCGGGGGGCGCAGCGGTTTGGGGGTATCAGCTGACGCGCTGGACTGAGAACGTCTGCCCCGCCGCGCGCAGCCGCTCGACGAGCGTGTCGCCCATGGCGGTGGCCGGCGTGAGCACTCCCGCCCGCGGCGGCATGCGATCGGTGTCAAACGCAAGACACAGCCCGGACTCGCCGAGCATCACGGCTGTTGCCTTGTAGCCCGGGTCGCCCTGGGCTGCCACCTTGCAGACGTAGCGCGCGCCGCTTGAGGTGCGCGCGTGGATGTCAATCGCAAAGAAGCCACGATCGCGGCGGCGCTCCGAGGGCCCCTGGCCGGGGGACGGCAGGACACGGTCAAGCACCGAGCGCACAGGCCCAGTTGACAGGCCCACTTCAAGCGCCCCCAAGCCCGCCGAGATCCCCGCGGCTTTTACTGCGCCAAGGGCGCCCGCGCCGAAGCCCATGACCTCGCGGTAGCGAAGTTGGGAGCCGTATGCGAGCTCCTGCAGCGCGTTTGAGCGACGCACCACGCGTGTGTTGATCCTGCCCATCGCAAAGGGGCCCAACCACATGCCCAGCTCGTGGTCGTGTTCGGGGCCGCGCATGTCCTGCTCGGCACCCAGGGTCGGCTCGGCGGAGCGGTCCGGGCTCAGCGCGTAGGGATCTTCAAGCAGCCGTGCGAGCCGGCTGTCCTTTGCAGCGGCGTCAAGTGTCCCCTTCAGGGAGGCGATCGTGCCGCCGCTGACTCCGCCCTTGAGCGCCCGCACGACGAGCGTCGTGGCGGTAAGCCCGCCCGCCGAGTCGGCGTCGGCGGCCTCGGCCAGCAACATCACGCCGAGGTCCGAGGGGATCGAGTCAAAGCCACAGCTGTGCACGATGCGCGCGCCGCTGGCTGCCGCGAGCGCATCGAAGCGGTCGATCGTTTCGCGCATGAACAGGACCTCGCCGCTGAGATCGGCGTAGTGCGTGCCCGCAGTCGCGCAGGCCTCGACCAGCCCCAGCCCATAGCGGCGGTAGGGGCCCACGGTGGTGACCACCACGCGTGCCCTGCCTGCCAGCTGTGCAATCGCCTCCGCGTCGCCAACGTCGGCGACGAGCAGCGGCCAGTCCGCCGCCGCCGGCCCCAACGAGGACCTGATTTGTGCCAGGCGCTGCTCAGAGCGCGCCGCGAGCGCCAGCCGGGCACCTTTGGGCGCCACGCCTGCGAGATATTCGGCAGTCAGCCGGCCGACGAAGCCGGTGGCGCCGAAGAGAATGAGATCGAACTCGCGATCGGCGTCCATCGCGGCTACCAGCGCAGCAGCATCATGCCGACACTGACCCCGGGGCCGATCGTGACGACCAGCCCCTGCTGGCCGCGGCGGGGATGACGCTGCGCAGCGGTCTCGTTGAGCACGTAGAAGATCGACGGGGTGCCGACGTTGCCGTGATTGGCGAGCACGTCGTAGCTGACACTCACGTCGTCGTCCGAGAGCGACAACGCCTCCTGCGCGCACTCGATGATCCGCTTGCCCCCGGGGTGGATCAGCCAGTGGTCGATCATGTGCGCCGTAAGGCCGTTGTGCGTGAGAAAGGCATCCACAAGCCCACGCAGATGTTCACCGGCGACATACGGAAGCTCGCGGATCAACGCCAGGTAGCTGTCGTCGGCGGTCGCGTCGATCCTGACCGCGTCGAGCGTGTCCGGGATCTGGTGCACGCGCGAGTCCAGCACCCGCGGACCCGCGGCGCTCGCGGCGCCGTCGAGCAGCATCGCCGCGCAACCGTCGCCGAAGATCGCCGAGCCGACGGTCTTTGAGCGAACGTCCTCGGTCGTGGAGGCACACAGCAGACCACTCATGCTCTCGGCGGCGATGATCAGCGCCTTCCTGCCAGTGCCGTCGCTTAGCACCGGCGCTGCAAGGCGGATCAGGGGCACTGCGCTCGCGCAGCCGACGCCCACGAGGTGGTACTTGTCGGTGCTCGGATCCATCTCAAAGTGCTCGATCAGGCGGTGCGAGATCGTGGGGCAGCCCAACGAGTAAAGGCTCGCGCTGACGATCGTGCCGATCTCGCGCATGTCAACGTTGAGCGCCTCGACGGCCTCGATCGCGAGCGCCATCAGCTGCTCCTCGACTACAGCGGTGCGGCCCTGCAGCGTGGTCGCAAGCAGCTCTTGATCGAGGTGTAGGCGGCGGCGCTCCACGCCACAGCGCCCGAAGACCCCGAGGGCGAACTCGTCGTGCTCCAGGCCCAGCAGCGTAAGCACCTCGGCCTGCGTCAGCGAGGTCTCGGGATGGGCAAGTGTCAGGCCGGCGATCGTGGGCACCACCTGATTGTCGGCGACTGGGCGCGCGTCAGCCGCGCCGGCGGACGCCCCGGCGCCGAGGCCACGGGTCGCGCCGTTGGCGTGTCCCACCCGTCCAGGGCCACCCGCACGCTCGGCGCGGCTCGCGCCGGACCCTGCCGCCGAGGCCGCAGCGACTGCTGCGCCTGCGACCGCGGGGCTCACGCCGAGGCGCGTCCAGAACGCGTTGCGGCCGTTGAGATGGGGAAAGGGAGTGTCCGGCACCGGGACCTCGAGCAGCTCACACAGTGGCTCCCAGCCTTCGCTTGCGTCGTAGATCAGGAGCCTGTCGGCGGGTACAAAGGAGAGCACTTCGCGGCGGTGGCGCTCAAAGACATGCAGCGCATACTCGCGGTCCGAAAAGCGCCCACCGAAGATGCCGTGCCAGATCGTGCGGTCCATGGCCTCAAGCACGGCCGCGATCGCGTCGCTCCGGGCGGCGTCGTCCAGCAACGCGGTCGTAGCGTGCAGCGTGGCCTGGCAGCTCTCATACCAAGCCCCCGGGTCGCGCACCGTGAGGATCACGCTCGCGTCCGGCCAGGCCTCGAGCATCTCGCGGTAACAACCCGCCCCCAGCCAATCCACGCTGGAGCCAAAGGGCGCAAGCGCCTGGCGCCAGTCGATCCGGGCGACGCGGGCAAAGCGCTGCGAGTCCGGCACAGGCACGCGCGTGCCGTCGCTTGAAAGCGCGTCCAGTGAGTGCAAGCACGGCCCCGCGCCCAACTCCTGCAGCGCCACCTTCAGCGACATCGTGCCCGTGCGGCCGAACCCAGCGCCGATCACCTGCAAAGCTTCGCTCCCGCGGAGTGGGTTGCGCTCGGAGGGGTGGGGTTGTCTCGACGGCTTGACGAGAGCGGCAAGATACACGACCAAACGGGCGGAAGGGACCGCCGTGACCGATGAAAGGACGTCCAATGGCTATGAGGCTGATCGGAGCAGGAATGCCGCGCACGGGCACGCTGAGCCAGAAGGAGGCGCTTGAGATCTTGGGGTTTGCCCCCTGCTACCACTGGGTCAACATTCTCGCCGACCTCGACTGCGTGGGAGTGTGGGACCGGGCGATCGACGGCGATGTCGATTGGGCGGAGATCTTCGGCGGCTTCGAGGCCACCGTGGACTGGCCCGGCGGGTACTTCTGGCGCGAGCTCATGGCGACGTATCCGGACGCCAAGGTGCTCTTGAGCGTGCGCGACCCCGAGGACTGGGAGCCGAGCTTCCGCGAGACCGTGTGGAACATGGGCAACGGCGAGAACCTGGTGCACCTGCTCTCCAGCGCGCGCGCGCTCGTGGACCCGCGCTGGGCGCGCTACGTGGAGCTCGTGGAGCGTATGTTCTGGGGGCCCAAGGGCACGTTCGCCGCCGGCCACGCCGAGCCCGAGCAGCTGATCGAGGGGTTTGTGCGCCACAACGAGGAGGTCAAGCGCAGCGTCCCCGCCGAGCGCCTGCTCGTGTGGGACATCAAGGAAGGCTGGGGGCCTCTGTGCGAGTTCCTCGGCGTCGAGGTCCCGGCGCAGCCCGTGCCGCACGCAAACGACCGCGACACCTTCGTGGGCCGCGTGATCGATGGCGCGCTTGCCGCTTTGCAAGCGAGCCGAGCGTAGATGCATTAGGTGCGTTTCCCTTGGTATTGGTTCTGTGCGGGGCCCTGACTGGCACGCCCGCGGTCATGGGTCGCTGCGCGCTGGAGCGCGACTTCCCGCGCTGCCTTGGTTTAGGTTTGTGTCCTGTTAGGACAACGTTAGCGATCCGTGGGCAGACCACGGCACGGCAGACCACGGCACAGTAAGGATCGATCTGAACCGAGACAGGCGATGAGTCAGGTGCCACCGCGGCGCGGCTCCGATGCGCGGCCCAGCGCGGGGCGCCGCGATCCCGCGCGCGCGCGCCGGCGGATCCGGCGCGAGCCTCGCCGCTTGCGCCGCTGGCTGCTTGGGGCCAGCGTGTTGGTCGTGGGCTGGACTTTAGGCCCATTGGTGGCGGTGGGCTCGCGGATCGCGCGCGAGCCCGTGCCCGAAGGCGGCCAGCAGACCGCACGGTGCGTGCCCGCACAGCTCAACGTCTCGGCACAGCTTGCAGGCACCAACCTCGTCGTCTCGCCGCTGCCGAACTCCTACGACGCATCCCCGCACACGCAGATCAGCATCCTTGGCGCGCCTGCGGCCGACATCAGCAACGTCACGGCAACGGGCTCGTTTACGGGCGAACACGCCGGGCAGCTGATCGCCTACTCCCAAGGCGACGGCGCCAGCTTCGTGCCCGAACAGGCCTTTGCGCAGGGAGAGACGGTGCAGGTTCACGGCGAGCTGCACACAGGCAGAGCGATCAAGGACTTCGGCTACCAGTTCACCGTCGACTACCCCGACCCGATCTACTACCAGGGGCCCGGCTCGAAGGTCGCACTGACCGCCGGCGCCTACCAGAGCTTTCACTCCGCTCCGCAGCTGCACCCGCCGGACGTCGAAGTCACGCACTCCACGCCGGAAGCCGAAGCCGAGGGTGACATCTTCACGGCACCCTACGCCGGCCCCGGGCAGATGGGGCCGATGATCACCGAACCCAACGGACAGCTCGTGTGGATGTACCCGGAGCCTGAAAACGTCTTCTCGACCAACCTTCAGGTCCAGAGCCTGTACGGCGAAAAGGTTCTGACCTGGTGGCAGGGCTACATCCCCCAAAACGGCTTTGGCATCGGCGAAGAGGTCGTGGCCAACAGCTCCTACCAAGCGATCATGCACATCGACGCGGGCAACGGCGACAAAGCCGACCTGCACGTGTTCTCGATCGAGCCCAACAACGCGGCCGTGCTGACAGTGTTCAACACCATCCACTGCGACCTGTCCGCGGTCGGCGGGCCCGCCGACGGCGACGTCACCGATACCGCCTTCCAGGAACTCGATCTCAAGACCGGCCTGGTCCGGCGCGAATGGACCCCCATCGACCACGTCAGCCTGAGCGCGTCCTACCCATCCGACGATCACGTTTCCGCGGAATGGCCCTGGGACTACTTCCATCTCAACACCGTGGACGAGCGCTCCGATGGCACCACGCTGCTGTCGGCGCGCAACACCTCGCAGCTGTATCTGATCGACTCCCAGACCGGCCAGGTCACGGCGTCGATCGGCGGCAAGAAGTCGAGCGTGACAGTGGAGCCGGGCGCCGAAACGGCCTACCAGCACGACGCCACCACGCTGCCCAACGGCGACATCAGCATCTTTGACAACGGCGGCAGTCCCTTTACAAGCCACTCCCAGTCGCGCGCGCTGGTGATCGAACTGAACCTGCACTCAAACACGGACACGAAGGTCGCCGAATTCGTTCATCCACGGCCACTGCAGGCCTCAAGCCAGGGCAGCGTGCAACTCTTGCCAAACGGCAACTGGTTCGTCGGCTGGGGCGGGGAACCGTACTTCTCGGAGTTCAACGCAGCCGGGGAGATGATCTACGACGCACACCTGCCTGTGGAAATCATCCCCAACCACAACAACGAACACGCCAACTCCTACCGCGCCTATCAGTTCGAATGGAGCGGCACGCCGACCTCGCCGCCCGCGATCGCCGCAGAAACCCAGGGTCACGGGCTGACTGTCTACGCGAGCTGGAACGGGGCGACGGAAGTGGCCAGCTGGGAGGTCCTCGGCGGCGCCTCCCAAGAACACCTGAGCCCACTCTCAAGCGCCGCAAAGAGCGGCTTTGAGACCGCCATCACGGTGCCCTCCGAGGCCTACGTGGAGGTCGAGGCGCTGGACTCCGCCGGTGCCGCCATCGGGCATTCGGCGATTGTCGCCGGTTAGACGTCGCGTTCGTAGACGACCATCGAGGTCAGCCGCCCGACCTTGTCATAGAGCGAGCGGGCGCGGCCGTTGAACTGCTGGGTCTGCCAGTAGAGGCGCTCGACCCCGCGCTTGTGCGCCTCGGCAGCTGTCGCCTCGATCAGCGCTGTCGCGACGCTTGTGCCACGGGCATGTGCGGCGACGAAGAGGTCCTCCAGGTAGCAGTAGCCGGCCGGCGCCCAGGTCGAGGGATGGATCTGCGAGTGCGCGAAGCCGACCGGATGCTCCTCGGCCCCGAGCGCTACGAGCGCGAACATGCCGTCGGCCGAGTCACACAGGCGGCGAAAGCTGTCGCGCGTGACGCTCTCGGCAAGATCGACGCGGTAGAAGTCCAGATACCCCGACCACAACGCAAGCCAGCCGGCGTAGTCGGCGCGATCGAGCGCGCGGATCGTCACTGAAGACAGCGACCCGCTCACTGGATCGTGAGCTTCTCGCTGTGATGGGTATGCCCGTGGGTGAGCGTCAGCGTGTAGCTGCCCTTGCCCAGCTGTCGGCTCACGGTGACCAGCAGGTAGGTCTGCCTGCCGCTGTCGATCACCGAGCCCGTCGCGTAGACGACATTGCCGCGCGCGATCTTCGCCGTGATCGCCGTGGGCGTGATCGTGAGCCTGGCGCGGGCGCCCGTGGTCTTGGTCGAGCAGGTCTGCGCAGTCGTCGTGGTGTGACCCGCGGGTACCGTCGTCGATATGCAGCTCAGCAGCTCAAGCTGGTGCACACCCGTGCTGGGCGGGGCGACGATGGTCGCATCGTCGAGCACGACCTGAGTGGTGGCTGCGCTGGTGACCGTGGTGACTGTGGTGACGGTGGTGATCGTGGAGACCGGGGAAGCGGGCGCGCCGTTTCCGCTAAGCGCGACGCTCGTGGGGATCAGCTCGTTGTCTGAGAGCATGAGGCTTGCCGTCATCTGCCCCGTCGCCCCCGGGGTGAAGTCGACCGTGATCGTGCAGCTGTGTTCAAAGGCCACGCTGCGTTGGATGCACTCGTCGGCGGTGATCGCAAAGTCGCCGGCGTCGGCACCCTGCAGCGATGTGCCCGTAACGGTCAGCGGCTGGGCACCGACGTTCGTGAGCACAAGCACCTGCGATGCGGACGCCACGCCGACGGTCTGGCTGCCGAATTCCCCGCCCGCGGCCTCGGCTTGTGGGGGCGAGTAGAACAGTTCGGCGCTGCGCAGGTACCGTTCTTCGCCGCCTTCGCCGCCGGCGATCAGCACGGCACCGTCGGGCAACGGCGCCCCCACGGCAGCGTCGCGGGGAGTCTGCAACTCGCTTTCGCCGGCCGCGTCCAGCCCTGTGAACACGTCGCTGGAGGAGTCAAACAGTTCCGCCGCCTGCAGGGCGCCTTCGTTGTAGCCGCCTGCGATCAGCACCTGTCCATCTGCCAGCGGCGCGGCCACGGCGCCAGTGCGGGCACTCTGGGGTTCCTCGTCGCCGCCCGCAAGCAGGCTGAAGGTATCCGAGGCGGGGTCGAACAGTTCGGCGCTCCGAGCCGTGCCGTGACCGCTGTAGCCGCCTGCGATCAGCACGTCGCCATCGGGCAGCGGCGCGGCGACGGCGAGATCACGGCCGCTGTGCAGCGAGTGTTCGCTGCCTTCCAGCAGCGTGAACGTGTCGGTAGCGGGGTCAAAGAGTTCCGCGCTCTGAAGGTAGTTGTTGCGCCCCGCGAAGCCCCCCGCGATCAACACATCGCCGTTTTGCAGCGGGGCGGCGACGGCAAAACCGCGGGCTGCGTGCAACTCGTGTTCTGTGACTTCAGGCAGCGCGGTGAAGGTGTCCGCAGCGGGATCGAACAGTTCGGCGGAGCGTAGATAGGTGTGGTTGACACCCCCAGCGATCAACACCTCGCCGTTTTGCAGCGGCGCGGCGACGGCGCCGTCGCGCGCGGTCACGAGCTCGTGTTCTGAGACTTCAGGCAGCAGGCCGAACGTGTCGGAGTAGGGGCTGAAAAGTTCGGCGCCACGCAGAATGCCTTCGCTGTCGTTGTAGCCGCCTGCGATCAGCACCTGCCCGTCGGGCAGTGGCGCCGCAACGGCAAGTTCGCGGGCGACATGCATCTCACTGCTGCCCGCGGCAGGGAGCGCCTGAAAGTACGGCGGCGCCGTGGCGGCCCGCGCAACGCCGGCACCGACAAGCGTCCAAACCAGTGTCGCCCCCAGGGCCACGAAGGCGTATTTCGGTCGTGCGGGCGTCGTGCCCCAACGATATCTCTCAGCCCTCGGGGGACGCATCACGGCCGCCGCGCTACGCAGCTCGCCTTCCGTCGTGACAAGCGGTAGATTTCCGCAATGGCGCACGCCGCTGTCACGGGGCCTGGTGCGGCCGTGGGGCACGCACCCCCGGGCGTAATCACACGCCCGGACTTTCAGATCGTGCCGCGGGCCGGCCTGCCGATCGTTGCGCTCGTGCTGGGGCTGCTCGTCGCAGGCGTTGCCGTGGACGAACTGTGGCCGCTGGAGTTCCTGCACGTGGTCGCGGGGGCCGCCTGGACCGTGATCGACCTGTTCCTGGGCTTCGTGCTCGGGCCGATCATGGGCAAGCTCTCGATTCCCGCGCGGATCGAGTTCACGACGCGACTGATGCCCAAGATGGTGCTGATCATGCCCACGGTGGTGACCGTGACGCTCGTGGCCGGCTGGCAGCTGTCGACGTTCTTGGGCACCAACCAGACCAGCTACTCCCTGCACGGCTGGGTCGTCGCGAGCTTTATCGTCGTTGGCATCATGGCGGTGATCGCCCTGGGCCTGCTTGAGCCCGCGAACATCGCCGTGCTGACGGAGCTCAAGAAGCCTCAGCCGAACCCGACCGTGATCGAGCGGCTGATGAAGCGCTTCATCTACACCGCGGGTGCAACAGGGCTGATGCAGGTGGCGACGCTCGTGATCATGACCAAGCTCGCATCAGGATGAGCGAGCGCCGGCTACCCCCGGTCACGCAGCTGGGCATGCTCTCGCTCGGGCTCGTGCTCGTCGCCGGCATCTACCTCTCCGCGCATCTTCCCCAACACGTCCCGCTGGCGCCGGCCGAGGCGCTGCTGGGGGCGTCCGCGCTCGTGCTCGCGGTCAACCTGCTCACGCTGGCGCGGGTGGACGGGTTTGCGTGGCGGCGCTTTTTCGAAGTGGCCAGGTGGGCTCTGCTCGCCTACACGATCGTGGGCGGCATGATCGAGTACGTCTTCTTGCGCAACCACACCAGCGGTGCTTCGCTCGTCGTGCTCACGCTCTCACTGATCGTTTTCGCGCTCAACGTGCCCGTGCTCATCAGCTTCACCGTCGCCCGCTACGACAACTGAAACTGCCTTCTGGGGCCAAGCGCCGATCGGTCGGCGCGCGCCATCAGAACCACTCAAAGGCGCGCGCAAAAAGCACTTGACAGGCCCGCGCGGCTGCGCAAAAATCTCGCCGCTGCAGCCGGGAAAACCGCACGGTGACCGTCCTGCGGCGGCCCCAGCGCAGTACCAACAACCCGCGGCAAAAGAGGTGACGGAACACAGCAGGAGACATGGATGCAAGCGATTCGCAGGCGGCCGCAGCTTCGGCCAGGGGATCGAGTGCGGCTGTGAACACACTGTTGAAAAGGACCCTGACGGCGGCGGCGCATCGCGCCCGCAGGCAGGCACAACGCGTGCGCAACGACCGCGTGCTGCTGGCCTTGACGCTGCTGCTCGGCGCAGGCCTGCTGATGCGGGTCTGGCTGATGCTCGTCTGGCGCCCCGCGTTCGTCGGCTACTCCGACAGCGGTATCTACTTCCAGGACAGCATCGACTCGCTCTGGACCGACCCGATCAGGACAGCCGGGTACTCGATGTTCCTGCGTGCGCTGCACGCGATCACGCCCCACCTGCTGCTTGTGACGCTTGTCCAGCACGGACTCGGACTGATCGCCGTCGTGGTCGTCTTCGCGTCGGTGCGCCGATGCGGCGGGCCCCGGTGGCTGGGACTTCTGCCCGCCGCGGTCGTTGCCCTTGACGGCGATTATCTGTTCCTGGAGCACGCTGCGCTCAGCGACTCGCTCTTCATCTTCCTGCTGATCTGCACCCTCTACTGCGCAATCCGGGCCAAGCAGGGGGCACACGCGTGGGCGGCGGCGGCGGGGCTGTTGGTGGGCCTGGGCGTGTGGGACCGTGGTGCGGGCACAGTGATGGCGCCGGTGATCCCGCTGTGGCTCTTGTTCAGCTCCGGCCGACCCACCGGGCGCACCACGGCGAGCGCGGCGCTGGCACTCCTGGCCACCGTGGGGATTGTGGGTGTGTACGTGGGGTGGCGCCATGCGGCGTCCAACATGCCCGGCCTGCTCACCTCCAACAACGCCTACAACTTCTACTCCCGCGTGGCCCCGTGGGCCAACTGCGACGACTTCACGCCACCGCCTGGAACGAGGGGGCTGTGCGAATCGACGCCGGTGTCCAAGCGAACGCTCGCGGTTGCCGGCGAAGCCTATGTATACAGCGAACGCTCGCCGGCGTACAAGCTGTTCGGGCCGGCCTATGAAATCTCTGACGTGCCGCACGCGATGCAGCTGCTGACGAGCTGGTCGGAGGCGGCGATCGAGGGTCAGCCGCTGGAATACCTCCATGCGGTGTGGCGTGACACGGTCCGCCTGTTCTCCTCCAGCGCCCGCTCGTGGGGCGACTCGTCGGCCTCGCAGATCATGTCCACGCTTGCGCACGGACTCAACCACAACAACACCAACGGGTACGTCGAATCGTGGGAACACATCCTCTACCCCGACGAAGGAAGGCCGGCCCACGGCGACCTTGCACCGTTGGAAACGTGGGAGCGGCTCACGCGCATCGAAGGCGCTGCGATGGCCATCCTGCTGGGGCTCTGCCTGGCAGGACCGTGGCTGTTGCGAGTGCGTCGTCGTCCGCGTGCGGGCGGCGACGCCCGCTCGGGCATGATCCTGTTCGGCGCCACAGCGCTCGCCATGCTCTTCTTCCCGATCCTCACCAAGGGCTACGACTACCGTTTCGTGATCCCCGCGTTTGCCCCGCTCACGGCGGCGGCGGCGCTGTCGGCCTGGGGCTTTGCACAGCGCATCCGTGTTCGCGTGGCTGCCACGTGGGCCCATCCCGCCGCGACGAGCCGACCAGGCCTGCTTGGGCGCGCCGGTCTGGCTAACCGCTCAGGTGACCGTAACGGTCAGGCGCTGGCGCCGGTGCTTAGAGATGAGCGTGAGCGTGTAGGAGCCCTTGACGATCGGCCGGCGCAGCATCGTTAGCAGCACACGCGTGCGCTTGGCCGTGCGCACGGCGCGACCCGTTGCGTAGACGAGCTTGCCGCGTGAGAGCACGGCGCCGAGCACTGCCCGCGCCGGCTTCAGCGCGATCGGGGCCTTGAGCACCTTGGCGACGCACTGCTGCGAGGTCCTTGCCCGCGTCTTCGGTTTGACCGCCACGCGGCATGTGACATAGGCGAGCTTACGGGTTGAGACCTGGGTCGTGGTCGTGCTGGTGACGACGGTCTGCGTGGAGCTTGAGGTAGTAGTGATCACGGGCTGGCCCGCTGCCCCGGTCACACCGGTCGGTCCCACGGCGCCGGTCGCTCCGGTGGTGCCGGTGGCGCCCTGTTCGCCGACCTTCCCCGTGGTTCCAAGCGCTCCGGTGGCTCCCGCCGCGCCGGCGGCCCCAGTCGCTCCCGAGGCTCCTGTCGATCCAGCGAGCCCAGTGGCGCCAGTCGCGCCGGTCGCTCCGGTGGCGCCGGTGGATCCCGCCGAACCGGTCGCGCCTGCAGCGCCTGTCGCGCCGGTGACGCCCGCTGCGCCCGTGGCTCCGGCTTCCCCGGAGACGCCCGTCGCGCCAGTTGCGCCTGTGGCTCCAGCTTCTCCAGCGGTGCCTGTGGCACCCGTGGCTCCGGTGGTACCGATTTCGCCAGTGGCGCCCGTGGCGCCGGCTTCACCGCCAGCCCCGGTTGTGCCCTGTGCGCCCGACGCACCGGTTGCACCGCTCGTTCCAGCGGCGCCGGTGCCACCGCGGGGACCGCTGCCTCCGGTGCTGCCGGTGCTGCCGGTTTCGCCCGTGGCTCCCGCAGCTCCGGTGGGACCGGTTGGCCCGATCATGGAGTTGGTGGGTCCCGAGGGGCCGGTCGCGCCGTCGATCCCCGTAGCGCCGGTTGCGCCGGTGACGCCGGTCTGACCCGTGGTTCCCGTGGCGCCGGTCTGGCCCGTGGGTCCGGTGGTGCCGGCCTGGCCCGTGGCGCCCGCGTTGCCTTCAGTTCCTGTGGCGCCGGCTGAGCCCGTCGCTCCCGTAGCGCCGGTCGCGCCCGTCACACCGTCGGCACCCGTGGTACCCGCGGCTCCGGTAGCGCCGGTCGGCCCGGTGGCTCCGGAGGGGCCCGTGGAGCCCGTGGTGCCCGTGGCTCCTGTCGCTCCCGCGGTGCCGGTGGCGCCAGTGGCGCCGGTCACGCCTGTCGTGCCGCCTGCGCCCGTGGCGCCGGTGGCGCCCGTGGCGCCGCTTGATCCCGTGGCGCCCGTGGCGCCCGTGGCGCCGGTCGATCCTGTGGTGCCTGTGGCACCCGCCGATCCCGCGGTCCCCGTGGCCCCCGTGGCCCCAGTTGCGCCGGTCGATCCCGTGCTGCCGGTTGGCCCGGCCGCGCCGGTCGATCCCGTGGTACCCGCGACGCCGGTTGTCCCGGTCGATCCCGTGCTACCCGTGGCGCCGGTCGTGCCGGTCGCACCGGACAGGCCCGTGGAGCCTGTTGCGCCCGTGGCGCCTGTTGCGCCCGTGGCCCCGGTCGATCCCGTGGCCCCATTGGCCCCGGTCGCGCCGGTCGCACCTGTAGTGCCGGTGGTCCCGGTGGTGCCCCCGCTGCCGCCGGCGCCTGTGGGACCTGGCGTGGCGGGCAGGACCGTGGCACTCAGCGCGACGTCGGTGGGGGTGGAAGGTTCGTTGTCAGCGAGCGCAAGCGTCGCGGTCTTTGCGCCCGTGGTGGCAGCTTCAAAGCGCAGCTGGATCGTGCAGGTGGCGTCAAATGCGAGCCGCCGCGACGCACAGGAGTCCGATGTGATCGTGAAGTCGGCCGGTGCGGCACCGCCGAGGGTTACGGTCGTGATCGCGAGTTCCTGGGCACCGACGTTTGTGACGACCACGCTGGACACGGCTGAGGGCTTGCCGGCGGTCTGATCGCCGAATTCACCGCCCGTGGCCGACACCTGTGGCGCGGAGTAGAACAGTTCGGCGGTCCGCAAATAGGCGGTGCCGGTGTAGCCGCCTGCGACCAGGACCGCGCCGTCGGGCAACAGCGCGCCGGCAGGGCCTTCGCGCTCGGTAGCCATCTCGGAGGTGCCCGCGGCGGCCAATTCCGTGAACGTGTCGCTGGTGGGGTTGAACAGTTCCGCTGTGCGCAGGGGACCTGCGCTGCCAGCGCCGCCGGCGATCACCACTTCCCCGTTGGGCAGCGGCTCGGCCTCGGCACGCCAGCGGCCCGTACGCAGCTCGTGTTCGGCGGTGGCGGGAAGTTCGGTGAAGGCGTCGGTGGCGGGGTTGAAAAGTTCGGCCGTCTGAAGGTAGGTGTTCAGGGCGGCGTTGCGGCCGCCTGCGATCAGAACTTCCCCGTTGGGCAGCGGTGCGGTCACGGGGCCAAAGCGGGCGACGTGCAGCTCGTGTTCAGTTGTGGCGGGAAGTTCGGTGA
>CAJCHW010000022.1 GCA_903970125.1 Chlamydiota bacterium | reverse complement strand
GATCGCGCGCGTGGTCGCGACGCGCTACGGCAGTGCCGAGCCGCCGCTGCGGTTCTGCTACTTCGCCCACTGCTACCGCGGCGTGCGCCCGCAACGCGGCCAGCAGCGCGAGCTGCTGCAAGCCGGCATCGAGCTGATCGGTTCACCGGCGCCCGACGGTACCGCCGAGGCGCTCACGGTGCTCTGTCAGGCACTGGATGCGACAGGGCTTGCCGGCTACCGCTTGGGCCTTGGCGACGCATCGCTGTTGCCTGCCCTGATGACCAGCCTCGACGTCGCGCCCGAGCTTCGATCGCGGCTGCTTGAAGCGCTGGCCCGGCGCAACTTCGTCGATCTCGAGCACCTGCTCGTCGCATCTGCACTCTCGGACAGCTCGATCGAGCTGTTGTTGAGCGTTGCGCAACGCCGTGGAGGGCCCGAGGTCCTGTCTGACCTGCCCGGGCCCGCGGCCGACGCGGTCGCGGGAATGAAGATGGTCCACGACCGGCTTGCGCCCGCCGTGGCCGCACGGGTGATCTTCGACCTCGGGCTGGTCCGCAACATCGGCTACTACACGGGCGCGGTCTTTGAGGTGTATGACCCCGCCCTCGGTTCGCCAATCGGCGGGGGAGGGCGCTACGACGAGCTGCTCGGACGGCTCGGCCGCTCGCTTCCGGCCGTCGGCTTCGCGCTCGGGGTTGAGCGGCTGCACATCGCGCTCGCGGGCGAGCAGCGGGGAAGCGGCGACAGCCTCGCGGGACTGGCACGATGACCTTACGTGGATTGACCATTGCGGTACCCAGAGGTCATCTGTTCGCCGAGACCGTGGAGCTGCTGGCGCGCCTGGGGCTCGACACGACCGAGCTCCGCAGCAACGACCGCAAGCTGCTGTTCGAGGACATCGGCGTGATCACGATGCGCCCATCGGATGTGCCAACCTACGTTGAGGCCGGCGCCGCCGATCTCGGCATCACCGGTAGCGACGTGCTGTTGGAGCAGTCGCACCTCGACGGCGAGCACGGGCGTGAGGTCTACGAGCTGCTTGACCTCGGCTACGGACGCGCCACGATGGTTCTGGCCACCGAGGCCAGCGAGCCTTCCAGTAACGGTGACTCCGATACGCCCGCGCCCGCGCCGGCCCCACTCGCGACGGCAAGCGGCGATCTTGCGGTCGCCCACGGTGACGACGACCCGGCTGCGCGCGTCCTGCGCCGCCTCGGCGTCGTGCGCGTGGCCACCAAATACCCCCGAATCGCCGCACAGCACATGGTGGAGACCGGTCGACAGGCCGAGATCGTGGAGGTACACGGGTCGGTCGAGCTTGCGCCTTTGGCTGGGCTGGCTGAGGCGATCATCGATCTGACCGCGACGGGGACGACGCTGCGTGAGAACAACCTCGTGGTGCGCGAGCAAATCGCCGTGTGCACTGCGCGCTTGATCGCCAACCCCGTGGCGCACAAGCTGAAGGCGCAATCGATTGATGAGCTGCTCGGCCACATCCGCACGAGCCCGTGAGCATGCGCATAGAGCGATTGGGGCCCGATGACGTGGAGCGGCTGGGCGGTGCCGAGGCGGTGGCCCGCGAGCTGCACCGGCGCGTCCCCGGAGCCGCCGATGTCGAGAGCGCAGTCTCAGAGATCGTCGCCGATGTGCGGGCGCACGGCGATGAAGCAGTGCTCCGGTACACGCGCCGCTTTGATGCCCTTGCGGCGACCGACCTGGAGCTTGCCGTCTCGACCCAGGAGCTCGACGAAGCCATGTCCGCGGTCGATCCCGAGGTTTACGCGGGCCTTGAGATGGCGATCGCAAACGTCGCGCTCGTTGCAGCCGCGGGCGCCCATGACGATGTCTCGGTGACACTTCCCCAGGGTCAGCAGGTGATTCTGCGCGAGGTTCCCGTGGCCTCGGCTGCCGTGTACGTGCCCGGCGGGCAAGCGCCGTATGCCAGCACGGTGGTGATGGGCACCGTGACGGCTCGCGCTGCCGGCGTGCTCGACGTCGCGGTCTGCTCGCCGCCCGGCGCCGACGGGCAGATTGCTCCGACCATTCTCGCCGCCTGCCGCATATGTGGCGTCAGCCGGGTCTATCGCATGGGCGGCGCGCAGGCTGTCGCGGCACTCGCCTACGGCACGGCCTCCGTGGCGCGGGTCGATGTGATCGTCGGTCCGGGCAACCTGTACGTGCAGGAGGCCAAGCGCCAGCTCTCCGGCGTGGTGGGCGTCGACGGCTTCGCCGGTCCCAGTGACCTTTTCATCGTCTTCGACGGCGACTCGGACCTCGACCTGATTGCGCTTGACCTGTTGGCGCAAGCAGAGCACGGCGCCGGGACGCTGGTCTGCGCCGTGTCAGCCTCCCACGACGCGCTGGACGGACTCGCACAGCGCCTGCAGGCACCTGCCGGCGAGGGCCGCGCGCTCCCTGAGCCCGGCGCGTGCGTGCTCGTGGCGGTCACTGACGCGCGCCACGCGCTGCGCATCGCCAACGCATACGCGCCCGAGCACCTGCAGCTGATCGGAACCGCGGCGGAGGCGCTCGCGCCGATGGTGCAGTCGGCCGGGTGCCTCTTCGTCGGCCCAGTGAGCGCCACCGCCTTTGGCGACTACGTAGCGGGCTCAAATCACGTGCTGCCCACCGACGGTGCCGCCCGTTTTGCCTCCGGCCTGTCGGCGACGCATTTTCGCCGCCGCATGTGCGAGGTCCGCATCGACGCCGAGGCTGCGCGCCAGTTGAGCCCCGCAGGCGCCGCAGTTGCTCGCAGCGAGGGCTTCGGCTGGCATGCCGCTTCGATGGAGGCGCGCGTTTCAAGCGCGCCCGAGCCCGGTGCGGAAGAATTGGCACTGCCATGACACCACCAGCCCCCAGCTCCGAGGCCGGCGCCCAGACGCACCGCAGCGCCCAGCTGCAACGAAAGACCGCCGAGACCGACGTGCGTCTCGGTCTCGTGCTCGGCGCCACCGGTGCCGGAGCGCGCGTCACGGGAGTGGGCTTCTTCGACCACATGCTCGATCTGCTCGCACGCCATGGACGGCTGGACCTTGATGTGCAGGTAGCGGGAGACCTGCAAACCGGCGCACATCACACCGTTGAGGACACGGCTATCGTCTTTGGCCGAGCGCTCAGCGAGGCCCTGGGCGACCGCTCTGGAATCGCGCGCTACGGGTCCGCACTGGTGCCGATGGACGAGGCGCGCGCGAGCGCGGCCGTGGACATATCGGGGCGTCCGTTTGCACTGGTTGAAGCGAACTTGCCGCCGGGCGCCACGGGCGGCTTTGACCACGAGCTCACCGAGGAGTTCTTTCGTGCGTTCGCAAACGCGGCGAAGGTGACCGTGCACCTCAGCGTGCAGGCCGGCACAAACGCACACCACATGATCGAGGCGATCTTCAAGGCCTTTGCGTTGGCACTGCGCGACGCTATCGCAATTGACGCCACGCAAGCGGGGATACCCAGCACCAAGGGGACGCTCACCGAATGACCCCGCCCACAATCGCGATCGTCGATTACGGCATGGGTAATCGACGATCGGTCGAGAAGGCGCTCGCGCGCGTCGGCGCTGATGCGGTCATCACCGACGACCACGCAAAGCTGCGCAGCGCCGACGGGCTGCTGTTGCCCGGCGTCGGCGCTTTTCCCGCGGCAATGGCGGTGATCGGCCAACGCGGGCTGGACAGGGTGATAACGGATTGCGCCGCCGCCGGCACGCCCGTATTTGGCTCCTGCCTGGGTATGCAGCTTCTGTTTGAACGCTCCGAGGAGCACGGCGGCAGCGAGGGATTGGGCCTGCTGGCCGGGACCGTGACGCGTCTTCGAGCTCCCGGCCTAAAGCTCCCGCACATTGGCTGGAGCGCCGTGCACTGGCGCATGGCCGGCCCTGGCGCCACGCCTGTGCCCGCTGCCCTTGGCGCCGGCCTGCCGGATCCGACCTTTCTCTACCACGTGCACTCTTTTGTGGCATGGCCCACGGACGAGGAGCTTTTGCTGGCCGTGGCCAACTACGGCGAACCGTTCGCCGCGGTGGTTGGCAAGGGCAACGTGTGGGGCACGCAGTCACACCCGGAGAAGTCCTCCACCCAGGGCCTGCGCCTGCTCGCGAGCTTCGTGGCCATGTGCTCCGATCGCGCGCAAGGCGGCGGCACCCCGGGCGGCGGCACCCACGCTGCCGCCGCGGCTTAGCCGCCCACGCGTGGAATCTGAAGCGTGCTCCTGTACCCTGCGATCGACATCCTCGGCGGACAGGCCGTGCGCCTGGCCGAAGGCGACTACGGCGCCAGCACCGTCTATGACCAGGACCCGCTCGGTGCGGCCAGCCGCTGGGTTGACGCCGGCGCCGATCGTTTGCACGTCGTGGACCTCGATGGTGCGCGCGAGGGCAGGCCTGTCAACCTCGATCACCTCCGCCGGATCGCCGCCGGAGCGGGCGCAGGCGAGCCCGTGCCTGTGCAGTACGGAGGCGGGCTGCGCACGATCGATGCGATCTCGGACGCCCTGGATGCGGGCGCCGCGCGGGTGATCCTGGGCACAGCGGCCTTCGCCGACCCGCGCCTGCTCGACGACGCACTTGACAAGCACGGACCGGCGCGCGTGATGGTGTCCGTCGATGCGCGCTCCGGCCACGTGGTCACCGACGGTTGGACCAAGGCCACCGAGAAAAGCGTTGCCGAGGTCATCACGGGCGTGGTCGAGCGGGGAGTCACACAGCTGCTCTACACGAACGTCGATCGCGACGGCATGCTTGGCGGCGTGGCCGGCGACGACGTGCTTGCTGCAGCCGCAGCCACCGGCGCCGGGCAGCTGATCTACTCCGGTGGCGTGGGCACGCTCGAGGACCTTGCTCTGCTCGCAGCCCTCGATGCACCCAGCCTCGTCGGCGTGATCGTCGGCAAGGCACTCTACGAGGGCCGCTTCTCGATTACAGACGCTCGACGGGTACTGGCCTAGAGCACCGGCACCCGGATATCGGACCCGAGCCGGTACGGTGATCGGCATGCACTGCAAGCGCGTCATTCCCTGTCTGGATGTTCACAACAACCGCGTTGTCAAGGGTGTCGAATTCGTCGATATCCGTGATGCCGGTGATCCTGTCGAGCTCGCCTCTCACTACGAGCGCGAGGGTGCCGATGAGCTGGTATTCCTCGACATCACTGCCACGCACGAGCGACGCGAGACGATCGTCGAGCTCGCGCGCCGGACCGCCGACGACGTCTTTATCCCATTTACAATCGGCGGTGGCATCCGCAGCCTCGCCGACGCGCAGGCGGTGCTCGATGCCGGCGCCGACAAGGTTTCGGTGAACTCAGCGGCGCTGGCACGTCCGGAGTTGATCGACGACCTTGCGCGTGTGCTCGGCGCACAGTGCGTGGTGCTCGCAATCGACGCCAAGCAGCAACTCCGGGCGGGATCCGCCGGCGACGTGGGATGGGAGGCATACGTAGCCGGCGGGCGCACGCCAACGGGTCGCGACGCTGTGCAATGGGCGCGTGAGGCGGTCGAGCGCGGCGCCGGTGAGATCCTGCTGACGAGCATGGATCGTGACGGCACCCACGACGGCTACGACCTGGCGCTCACAGAGGCCGTCAGCGAGGCGGTGGAGGTACCAGTGATCGCCTCCGGCGGGGCCGGGGAGCTCGCGCATCTCGCCGCCGCGCTCGAAGCCGGTGCCGACGCCGTGTTGTGCGCATCGATCTTCCACTACGGCACCTACACGATCGCCGAAGCCAAGGCGTACCTGGCGGAGGCGGGCATTGACGTCCGTCCTGCTTGACGTACTCGCCGAGCAGCCTGGAGGCAGCCGGCTCAAGCACGCGGTAGATGGGGCCCAGCTGGCCAACGTCCACCTCGTAGGGGGTTCGGTGCGCGACATGCTGCGCGGTGGCACCCCGCGCGAGCTCGACGTTGTCGTCGAGGGCGAGATCGAGCCGCTGCTCGACGCGCTCGATGGCAGGCTGATTCGCTACGAGCGCTTCGGAACGGCAGCCGTGTTTCTGGACAACGGGCGTGTTGACGTGACGCGCGCGCGCCGCGAGCGCTATGAGCACCCCGGCGCGCTCCCTCAGGTCGAGCCCGCCACGCTCGCCGAAGACCTGCTGCGTCGCGACTTCACGGTGAATGCAATTGCGCTGTCGCTGAGCGATGGCGCGCTGTCGGCAGTCCCTGAGGCCCAGGCAGACCTCGCGGCCCGCCGGCTGCGCGTGTTGCACCCCCAGAGCTTCTGCGACGACCCGACGCGGCTGCTGCGTCTCGGTCGCTATGGCGCACGGCTGGGATTTTCGCCTGACTCCCAAACCGCCAAGCTGGCAACCGAGGCCGTGGGCAACGGCGCGCTCTTGACCGTGTCCGGCGCCCGCATCGGCGCCGAGTTGCGCCTGGCCTTCTCCGAAGCTGATCCAGTCGGCGCGCTGGCTGCGCTTGCCGAGCTCGGAGTACTGAAGGCGTTGGGCTTTACCGGGGACGTCCCGGAGCGCGTACTTGAGACCGCGCTTACACTGCTGCCAGAGGACGGCGACGCAAGCGTGCTCCTGCTCGCGGGCCTCATCGACGCAGACGCCGATCCCGCGGCGACGGCGCTGTTGCTGGACAGGCTCCAGTTTTCGGCGACCGTACGCGAACGCGCCCTTGCAGCCATCTCGGCGGGACCGTCGCTTGCAGGGGCGCTGTCGAGCTGCAGGCTTGCTTCGCAACTGCGCGCCCTGGCGGCGCCTCTCCCGATCGAGGCCGTCGCTTTGGCCGGTGCGCAGTCGACGTCGACAGATGGATCTGGAAGTGACAACCGCGGCGCGGCGCAGGCCGAGCGCTGGCTCAAACAACTGCGCCACGTGCAGCTTGAGATCGGCGGCGGTGACCTCATCGCTGCCGGTGTACCCGAGGGTCCGGAGGTGGGGCGACGGCTGCAGGCGACGCTCGACAGGCGCCTGGACGGTGAGCTCGCCGCCGGCCGCGAGGCCGAGCTTGCCGCCGCGCTGGAGATCTCGTGAGCGTCAGCGGCGAACTGGCCCTGGAAACGCCGATCGAGCTCACAAGCGGCTCCTGGGCGCTTTTCAGCGCACGCACTCGTGGGAATCTGTCGGCGCGCGTGGGCCAGGCAGCCGAGGATGCGCCGCGGGTCCGAGACCGGCTGCGCCAAAGCATTGGCTGCGCCGCCATGTGCGACACCCGGCAGGTACACGGCAACACGATCACAATTCGAACCTCATACGAGGACCAGGAGTCGCCGGCCGCCGACGGGCAGGTGACCGAGCTCAGCGGCGTGGCACTGCTCGCACTCACGGCCGACTGCATTCCCGTCGCCCTGGCCGCAAACGGTGCCGTCGCGATTCTGCACGCCGGTTGGCGCGGGCTGGCTGCAGGCGTCCTGGAGCAAGGGACGCGTGCCGTCATTGAGCGCACGGGTGCCAGCCGCATCGTTGGCGTCATTGGCCCCGCCGCGGGGCGCTGCTGCTACGAGGTGGGCGACGAGGTTCGCGCGGCGTTTGGCAACGGCCACTGCAAGGGCCGTCACATCGACCTGCGCGCGATCGCCCGGCAGCGGCTGCTGGATGCCGGTGTCAGCGTGATCGGCGAACTCGAGGCCTGCACGATCTGCGACGAGCGCCTGTTCTCTCATCGCCGCGAAGGCACGCTGGCGGGACGCCAGGCTGGGGTCGTATGGCGCAGTTGAGCTTTGCAGTCGATGTCGCGCGCGTGGCTGCCAATCTCGGCCAGGTACGCAGCGAGGTGACCGCAGCCGCCGAACGCGCCGGGCGCGATCCGGCCGATGTCGAGATCCTGGCCGCCACCAAGTACATAACGCTCGAGGAGCTCGGGCTGCTGAGCGATGCGGGCGTGGTGCTCGTGGGCGAGAACAGAGCTCAGGACCTTGCTGCCAAGGCCGGCGCCTACGGCGAGCGCTTTACGTGGGACTTCATCGGCGCCCTGCAGAGCCGGCGCGTGCCCATGATCGTGCCCCATGTGCGGCTGATCCACTCCGTGGCCAGCGCATCGGCGCTACAGGCCCTCGAGCGCTGCGTCGAGCGCGCGCGCCCGGGACTGCAACTGTTGGTGCAGGTCAACGTCGCGGGCGATGCGGGCAAGGCAGGCGTTGCGCCGGCTGAGCTTGGGCGCTTGATCGCGAACGCGCCATTGCCGGTGGTGGGTTTGACGACCATGCCGCCACTGGCCGCCGACCCTGAGCAAAGCCGGCGCTGGTTTGCCGCACTGCGCGAGCTGGCCGATGCCCACGGCCTGAATCGGCTGTCGATGGGGACCACGCAGGACTACGTTGTCGCCGTCGAAGAGGGGGCGACGACAGTCAGAATCGGATCGAGGCTCTACCGTTAGCGCCCCTCATCGGGCGTCAGCGGCCAAGCTGTCGCGGTCGCGAAGGGCTAACATCGGGCGTCGCGATCCCTGCCGTGGGGCAGGGAATCCCTGGTTTTAGGCGAAAACGCCTCACAAGATGGCCCTACGCGACTCCTGGCATCGTGCACTGGTGTACTTCGGCCTTGCCGAGGAGTATCCCGAGGAGCTTTACGAGGAAGAGCCGGCTCCGGGCGCCGATCTTGAGGTGCATTACCGCGAGCGCCCGAACGTGCGGCGACTTCGCCGGCGCCGCGATGAATTCGACGAGATCTTCGCCGAGGAGGATGGCGGCGATGTCGGGGCCCCAAGGGGAGGGCGCGGTCGCACGCCGACGCCGCTGCGACCCGTGGGTAGCCGTCCCAACGGCGATGTGCGTGTGCACCTGGTTGTCCCCAAGTCCTTCAACGACGCCCAACAGGTGGCCGACAAGTTCAAAGAGGCCGTGCCGGTGATCTTGAACCTTCAAGGGACCGATACCGACCTCGCCAAGCGACTGATCGATTTCGCCAGCGGGCTCACTTACGCGCTCGACGGTGGCATGCAACGCATCGCCGACAAGGTCTTCATGCTCACGCCGCGCAACGTAGAGATCTCAGCTGAGGAGCGCGCGCGCCTGATCGAGAAGGGCTTTTTCAACCAAGCCTGAGTCATGCAGATCGGACTCATAGGTGCCGGCAACATGGCGAGGGCGCTCGCACGCGGCTGGCGGCAGCCGGTCCTGTGTGCCGATCCTGTTTTCACGCGCGCCCAGGCGCTGGCCGCCGAGACGGGCGGGGAGGCGCTGCAATCAAATGCCGAGGTGGCGGAGCGCGCAGACCTGGTCGTGCTCGCGCACAAGCCGGCCCAGCTTGATCTAGTCGCCACCGAGGTGGCCCCGCACGCCCGCGCGGTCGCATCGATCCTTGCGACCGTCACGCTGGTGGCGCTGAAGCACGCATATCCCGAGCGGCCGGTGTACCGGTTCATTCCCTCACTGCCCGTGGAAGTGCGCCAGGGCGCAGTCGTGCAAGCGGCCGACGCGCCCCAACAACCCGACCTGGACGAGCAGGTGCAAGCGCTCTTTGGCTCACTCGGAACCCTGGTTAAGCTCGATGACAGCCTCGTTGACGCCGCGATGTGTCTGATGTCCTGCGCGCCGGCGTATGTCGCCCTGGTCACCGAGGCGCAGGTCGACGCGGGGGTTCGTTACGGGATCCCGGCAAGCGCGGGCGCACAATTGGTCGTGCAGACATTCGCCGGCACCGCCGAGCTGCTGCGCCGGCGCTCCTACGACACGCTGGCGGTGCGACGGGAGGTGAGCTCTCCCGGTGGGCTGACCGTGCGCGGTCTTGACGCGCTGGAGCGCGGGGGGGTTCGCAAAGCGTTCAGCGACGCGATGGATGCCGTGATGCATAGGGCGAAATGACTGCGCCATGACCGTCGTGCTGGCCAGCGCCCGCGTCACCATCAGTGACTACATCTCTGCGGTGATCCAAGTCTACGTGCTCGTGATCTTCGCGTGGATTGTGCTGCAGTGGCTGATCAACTTCGGCGTACGTTTGCCCTACTCACGCGCGACCGACGCCATAATCGGCTTCTTACGCGACGTCTGCGAACCCTTTTTGCGCCTGTTTCGACCGCTGAGCCCGAGGCTTGGCGGCCTGGACTTGAGCCCCCTGATCGCGATCGTCGTGCTCGAGTTGGTCAACGATTTCATCGTCCAGGGGATCCTGCGCGGCTGAGTGGCAGACCACGCGGGACCTGGCACACACGCACTCAATCATCGTGACCGCCGCAATGAAAGCCGCGCTGGTGGGTGTCGTCGTGGTGGTTTCCGACCAGTTGTCGAAGCATCTGCTGCAGGACATGTTGCGTCAAGGGGCCGAACGCAAACTGCTGCCAGGGCTTGCGCTCGTCAATACCCGAAACCAGGGTGTTGCCTTCGGCGTGCAGCCCGGCAGCTCGCTGGCCGTCAGCGCGGTTGTTGGCGTCGCGTTGCTTGCGTTGCTCGTCTATTTCGTGCGCCACTCCGAGCGCAAGCTGATCTGGCTGCCAACGGGCCTCTTGTTGGGCGGCGCCGTGGGCAACGTCATCGATCGCGTGCGCCAGGGTTCTGTGACGGACTTCATCAAGCTGCCTCTGGGCTGGCCGCCGTTCAACATCGCCGATGCCTGCATCACCGTGGGCGTCCTGATCCTCGTGGCGCTCGTCTGGCAGCAGGACTCATCACCGCAGGCCACGACACCGTCGGAGACGCCGTGGGACCAGGCTGCCAACCATGGACGCTCCTGAAAGCCCCCAGGGCGCACCGGGTGGCCTCACGGTCGCATACGAAGACGAGTACTTGATCGTCGTCGACAAACCCGCCGGCCTGGTGGTGCATCCGGCGCGCGGGCATCGTGAGGGGACGCTGGCCCAGCTGCTGGCGGGCCGCGCGGCCGGCGGCCAGGACCCTGAGCGGGCGGGCATCGTGCACCGCCTGGATCGCGACACATCCGGCCTGCTCTTGGTGGCGCGCAGCGACGCGGTTCATGGGAGCCTGCAACGAGCCCTGGCGCGCCGCGAGATAGTGCGCGAATACCTCGCCCTGGTGCTCGGTCGGCCGCGGTCGCTGACGGGAACGATTGAAGCCCCCATCGGCCGCCATCCGCGAATCCGCACGCGTATGACAGTCGGCGGCAACGCGCCCCGTGCAGCCAGCACGCACTTCACGCTGGAGCGTGCCCTGCCCGGTGTGTCGCTGCTGCGCCTACGCCTGGACACCGGTCGCACCCACCAGATTCGCGTGCACATGCAGGCGATCGGGCATCCCGTGTGCGGCGATCCGGAGTATGGGGCACCCGGGGCGCTCGGCCTGCGCAGGCAGTTCCTGCATGCCTGCCGGCTCGCCTTCACGCATCCCGTCACCGAAGAGCCCGTCGAGATCACCTCGGCGCTGCCCGACGACCTGCTCCAGACGCTGGCGGCAGCGCAGCACGGTGCCGGCGGCGAAACGCCGGGCACGGGCGCCGCCCCGGATCAAGCTGGCTAGAATCCAGGGGCGCCAATACCGGCGTCCACTCAACCCCTCTCAACCCATCCGCAGACCGTCGCGGCCCTGCCCGGCACAGATTGCCGGGTCCGCCTCTGTGGCGGATGGCTTTTCGCAGTAGCCAACCAACCAAGGGAGTCACTTTGACCAGCCGTAA
>CAJCHW010000021.1 GCA_903970125.1 Chlamydiota bacterium | reverse complement strand
GCGCGCGTCGCCCGAGCCGTTGCGGTCGGACCCCGAACGCGTGCGTGCACTCTCGGAAGCCCTGCGACTGGACGGTCTGCGATCACTCACATCGCGCTCTGTCGAGCCGCGCTCATCGCTTGGCCTGCGCTTGGCCGAGGCAGGGGCAGACTCCCGGCGTGAGCTGCGCACGCGTGGCTTGGAAGCTTCGGCCGGTGCATCCCGCCCGTCGAGCTGATCGGCTTCACCGAGGATGGCGGCGATCAGGTCCTCGCGCCGCAGCCGCCGGAAGCCGTCGACCCCCAATTCATTGGCGATGGTGTGCAGGTCGGCCAGAGGACTTGCCTCCAACTCGGGGCGATCGAGTACCGGCATGTGCGTGCTTCCTTCGGTTGGCTTGACAGGATTCCCTGCTCGGAGGGCTAGGCCGATGCTATAAGGCCCTCGGCTTGCGCCTCCCCGCCGAAGTGCTCAAGCTCGTGTGCGGCACGTGCCGCGTTCCAGCCCAGCTCGGCTGCGAGCACACCCAGGACTCGATGCAACGGCTGGCTACCCGCGTCCGGCGCCGTGCGTCCGCCGGCGCCGGTTCCCGAGGCCTGCCGACTCAAGTCAAGCTGCCGTGCGGCGAGGATCCCGAGCCGCGTGCGGCGGAGCAACACATCACCGATCGTCATCGCCTGCTCGTGGGCAGCGGCGAACGCCACCTCCGCGAGGATGTCGGGCTCGCCTGACACGATTGGCGCGGCCAGCTCGGGACGCGTCGCCGCGAGCGCGAGCACGTCCACGGCGCGATGGCCGTAGCGTGCCGCGAGCGCGCTGTAGCTCGGGCCCGGCACGCCCGTGACGGCCGGCAAGCGCTCTGGGTCGATCGCTTCACCGAGCGGGATCTCGTGGGTGCGGCACGGCGCCTGCAGCGCTTCGCGTTCGACCAGCCTGTCGACGGCGAGCTTGGCCATGCGCCGCCAGGTCGTCAGCTTGCCGCCCGTGATCGTGACCATGCCGCTTGAGGTCTCATAGAGCTCGGCCTTGCGCGAGATGTCCACGGACTTCCTACTGTCACCCGTGGAAATCAGCGGCCGCACGCCGGCAAAGGCGCCGTCGAGATCTGACGCGCTAACGTCGGTGGCGAAATAGTCGTTGACCGCAGCCAGCAGGTACTCGATGTCGGCGGCCGCCGGTGCAACGTGATCCAAAGGGCCCTCGTAGTCGTTGTCGGTCGTCCCGATCAGCGTGTGACCGAGCCAGGGCAGGGCAAAAATCGTGCGCTCGCCTCCAGCGGGAACGATCGCGCCGCCGATCAGCGGCACGCGGCTGTGGGGCAGGATGATGTGGGTGCCTCGGCTTGGGTGTATGCGTGGCACTTCGGCCTCGTCGCGCAACTCCTCCGGTCGCAGCTCGTCGGCCCACACGCCGGTGGCGTTGACCACGTTGGAGGCACGCAGCTCCAGCTCCTGCCCGCTGTCGAGATCCCGCACGCAGACTCCGCACGCGCGCCCGTTGCGCTCAAGCAGCGAGGTCGCGCCGACGCGGTTGGCAAACACGGCGCCGAAGCGCTCCGCCTCGGCAAGCACGGTCAAGACCAGGCGCGCGTCGTCGGTCTGGCAGTCGTAGAACAGATAGCCGCCACTGGGCCGGCGGCTGGCAAGCGCCGGGACGAGCTCGGTGACGTCGTCGCCGGAGATGATGCGGTGGCGCGCGGGGCTCCAGGACTCCTCGGGCTCGCGCTCACCGCCGGCCTCCACCCCGCGCCTCCCGCGCGGCCGGCCGCGGTGCACGGACATCACGTCGTAGAGGTTCAGGCCCACGCCGGTGATGCGGTCCGGACGCTCGCCGTCGAAGGCGGCGACAACGAGTGGCAGCGGGCGCACCAGGTGCGGCGCCAGGCGGACCATCAAGCTGCGCTCAAGCAGCGCCTCGCGCACGAGGCCCAGATCGAAGTTCTGCAGGTACCGCAGCCCGCCGTGGACGAGTTTGCTGGAGCGGCTCGACGTCCCCGATGCAAAGTCGGCGCGCTCGATCAGCGCCACGCTGTAACCGCGTGTGGCAGCGTCAAAGGCGACCCCGGCCCCGGTGATGCCGCCGCCCACGACAACCAGGTCAAACTCCTCGGACCCGAACGCCGCGACGGCTGCGCTGCGCTGCATCACGCGCTTTAGTCTGGCAGAGCGGCGGCGCGCTCCGCACGGGGGCTAGACCGACGCCAGCTCGGAGACGATGTCTGCGACCGCCGTCTTGGCGTCGCCGAAGAGCATCGCCGTCTTGGGGTCGTAGTAGAGCTCGTTTTCGATACCCGCAAAGCCGGGATTCATCGACCGCTTGATCACGATCACGGACTTGGAGTCCGCCACCTCCAAAATCGGCATGCCGTAGATCGGCGAGCTGGGGTTGGTCTTGGCCGCCGGGTTGGTGACGTCGTTGGCGCCGATCACCAGCGACACGTCGGTGCGCTGGAACTCCGGGTTGATGTCATCCATCTCCTTCAGCTGGTCGTAGGGAACATCGGCCTCGGCCAGCAGCACGTTCATGTGCCCCGGCATGCGCCCGGCGACCGGGTGGATCGCATAGGAGACCTCGATGCCGCGCTTTTCGAGTTCCTTGGCCAGCTCCCGCACAGCATGCTGCGCCTGCGCCACGGCCATCCCGTATCCCGGCACGACCACGACGTGGCTCGCGTATGCGAGCTGGATCGCGGCGTCCGCCGCGCCAATCGAGTGCACGGTCCCGGCGTGCTCGCCGGCACCCGCTGCGCCCTCCACGGCGCCGCCGCCGCCGAAGCCGCCGGCCATGATCGCTGGGATCGAGCGGTTCATGGCGTCGGCCATGAGCTTGGTCAGGATCGACCCCGAGGCGCCGACCATCATCCCGAACACGATCATCGCGGGGTTGTTCAGCGCCACCCCGGTGGCCGCCGCCGAGATGCCCGTGAACGCATTCAAAAGCGAGATCACCACGGGCATGTCGGCACCGCCGATGGGCAGCACAACGGCATTACCCAGCAGTGCAGCCGCGAGCAGCATGCCGATGAACAGCAGTTCGGAGTGCACGCCGGCCACCAGCGCGACCCCGGCTGCAATGGCGAGAACGGCCAGCAGGCCGTTGACAAACTGCTGGCTTGAGCCGAGTGTGATCGGTCGCCCCGGCAGGATTTCCTGCAGCTTGGCAAAGGCGATGTTCGAGCCCCAGAAGGAAACCGAGCCGATGATCGCCGCGGCCACAGAGAAGATGGCGATGTAGGTGGGCACCGCCGGCGTCGTGTAGGTCGCAAAGCCTTCACCGGCGGCAGCAGTCGCGATGTGCGAGCCGTAAGTGGACCCGTAGTGGCGAAACTCGACCCATGAGATCAGGGCCACCGCGCCACCGCCAACGCCATTGAACAGCGCCACCATCTGCGGGATCGCGGTCATCTTCACCTGCCGCGCCGCGGGGACGCCCACGACGGTCCCGAGCACGACGCCGAGCACGATCAGACCCCAGCGACCCTCCTGCGGCGACAGCAGTGTGGCGATGACCGCAATCGCCATGCCCACTGCGGCGGTGCGGTTGCCACGCACCGCGGTCTTCGGCCCCACCAGCCCGCGCAGCCCGAAGATCATCAGCATGAACGCGACGATGTAGAGGGCGTAGATGAAGCTTTCGCTCTGCAGGAAGATCGTCGCCGGCACCAGCGTGCTCATGGCCGCTTCTCCGGGTCGTCGTCGGGCTTCGGCGGCTTGCGCTTGAACATCTCAAGCATGCGGTCGGTCACCAGGAAGCCGCCGATCACGTTGATCGTGCCGAAGGCGACGGCGATCACCAGCAGCACGTCGCTGAATGTGCCGAGTCCGCCCAGGCCCACCAGGATCAGCGCGCCAACAAGGACGATCCCGTGGATCGCGTTGGTACCCGACATCAGCGGCGTGTGCAGCGTATTCGGGATCTTGGAGATCACGATGAAGCCGACAAACCCCGCGAGCACGAGGATGGCGAGGTTGGTCGTGAGCGTGCTTGCGATGATCATGCCCCCTCCACCGCGGCCTTTGCGCCTGCGTTGACGATCTCGCCGTCGCGCACGATGCACGCGCCACTGATGATCTCGTCGTCGAAGTTCAGGTGCAGATTGCCGTCGTCGTCGATCAACAGCTCAAGCAGCGCCTGCACGTTGCGCGCGAACAGGCTCGACGCATGCTCGGGCATCGTCGCCGGCAGATTCAGCGGCGAGACGATCTTGACCGCGTGGCGCACAATCGTCTGCCCGGGCTCGGTCAGCTCGCAGTTGCCTCCGGCCTCGCCGGCCAGATCGACGATCACCGAGCCGGCCTTCATGCCTTCAACGGCCTCGGCAGTGACCAGCTTCGGCGCCGGGCGGCCAGGCACGAGCGCAGTCGTGATCACGACATCAAAGCCCTTGATCGCATCTGTGAGCGCCTGCTGCTGGGTCGCGCGCTCGTCGTCGGTGAGCTCGCGTGCGTAGCCTCCCTCGCCGGCGGCCTCCAGCCCGAGGTCAAGCCAGTCGGCGCCAAGTGAGTGCACCTGCTCGGCGACCTCGGGGCGCACGTCGTAGCCGGTCGTGCGAGCCCCCAGGCGTCGGGCCGTGGCCAGCGCCTGAAGCCCCGCCACGCCGGCACCCAAAACAAGCACCCGCGCCGGCGGGATCGTGCCCGCGGCGGTCATCATCATCGGGTAGAAGCGGCCCATCTCCTCGGCACCCAGCAGCGCTGCCTTGTAACCGGCGACGCTGCTCTGTGACGACAGCGCATCCATCGACTGGGCGCGCGAGATCCGCGGGATCGCCTCCATCGCCAGCGCCGTGGCCTTGGACTGCGCCAGCGCGGCCGTCGTCTGCGGGCTGGTCAGCGGCGAAAGAAACCCGATCAGCAGCGAGTTCGGGCCCAGCCGCGCGATCTCATCGGCGGTGGGCGCAGCGATCTTGACAACGACCTCACACCCCCACACCAC
>CAJCHW010000020.1 GCA_903970125.1 Chlamydiota bacterium | reverse complement strand
CCGCGCCTTTGGGTTTCACTCACCGGAGGCGTTGATCGCGCTGGCCAAACTCACGCTGTCCGGGCTGTGCCCGCCCCTGCCTGCCGAGGGGGCATGACCCACGGGAACGTCAGGAGAGGCGTCAAAACGACCCCAAGGGCGAGTACGGGGATCGCGGGGCTGCGAAGCGTGATTGTCAGGCCCGCGGCCACCAGCGCGCCGGGTAGCCCAAGGCCGAGCGGCTCCCAGTCGGCACGCTCGCGGTCGCGTGGGGCGAGCCCCCGCAACGGCCGCACAAAAAACGCGAGCACGCCCAGCCCCGTGGCCAATGTTGCCCCCAGAGCGACCACGAACATGTGCGCTGCGAACGCTGACCCGGACACAGAGTGCTGACCCAGAACGAGCAGGTTTGTGAGGTTGGAGCCGAGCAGGTAGAGCGAGGAGGCGTTTGCCATGTAGACAGCGCCGTACATGAACGCATCCTCTTGGACGCCACGGCGGCGCGCCGCGTGAACGAGCACTGGGGTCAGGAACACCACGGCGGTATCGAGGTTGAGAACCGCGGTGACCACGGCCACCAGCACAAGGCAAGCGGCCAAGAGCACCAGTGGCGGCACCGCGAGACTCTGTAACAGGTGACCGGCTTGCTCGAAGAGGCCATCGCGATTGGCGACCAGTCCGATCAGCAGCAGTCCGCTGACGAGAACGAACGGGGGCCAAGCCTGTTCTGCGGCGGCGCCAAGTTGCACTGGCAGAGCCTGGCACGGTCAGGCACCAGCCGCGATGACGGCACAAGATCGGAGCCAGCGGCTCGCCCTGTCCGATGGGCCCTGCCCGGCGCTCTGGGAGCTCGACCGCGTTGAGTCCGAGGCGCTGGTGCTGATGTAGGCTTGGCGTTGGATGGCCGACGCACCCAGACCCATCACCGGCCGCTGTCTGTGCGGCGCCGTGACCTACAGCGTCGATGGCAAGCCAGTCTGGCAGGGGGCCTGTTACTGCTCCAACTGCCAGCGCCAGACGGCGACTGCTTTCTCGGTGATCGTCGGTGTCCTAAGTGAGGTGCTCACTGTCGAGGGCAGCACACTCGCCTCGTATAAGACGGTCAGCGAGGGCTATGAGAGCACCACCGAGCGGCGGTTCTGCTCGGCTTGCGGGTCGCCGATATTCAGCACGATCAAGGCGATGCCGGGCGTAGCCTTCCTGAAGGCCGGGACGATTGACGATAAATCGTGGATCGAACCGACAGTCGAGATCTGGACCGACTCGGCGCCGTCGTGGGCACCACACTTCGACAACGCCGCGCGATTCGCGCGCGTCCCACCGGCGAACTGAGCGCCGCTAACCCGCCCAGACCAGGAGGTTGACGTTCTTCAGTGCTGTGATTTCCTGCACTGATTTGCACCAAACTTCCACGGTGTGTGCTCCCGCGGCCTGTTCTTTGCCGGAGGCGAAGAACTGAGTCGAACCGACAAGGGTCATCGCGGGCGCTTGATCGTTGGTATCGCCGAGCGGCTGAGCGCCCGTGGTGATGGGAACGCCGATTGCGGTCCCGCCGAGCTTAAGTTCGCACTGCGCTGCGGAGTGGGAAGTCGATGCGGCTTCGAATTCCACGATGGCGGTCGCGTCGATCACGCTTGCGGCGGCCAGGGTAATGGTCGCTTCCTTGTATTTGGTCATGGTCCCCGAGAGCGCCGTGGACCCTTCGGTTCCCGAGAAGGCCGTGGCCGTGTTGGCCGAGCCCGTGGGACCCGTGGCCCCGGTTGCGCCCTTGGGGCCGGTTTCGCCGGTGACGCCCTTGGCCCCGGTTGGGCCCTGCGCCCCCGTAACACCAGCGGTGCCCGTGACGCCCTGTGGCCCGGCTGGGCCTTGCGCGCCGGTAGCACCCTTTTCACCCGTTGCGCCCTTCGCGCCAGTTTCGCCCGTGGCGCCCTTCGCGCCAGTTTCGCCCGTCGCGCCCGTGACGCCCTGAGGCCCGGTTGGGCCCTGAGCGCCCGTAGCACCCTTTTCACCCGTCGCGCCCTTCGCGCCAGTTTCGCCCGTGACGCCCCGAGCTCCGGCTGGGCCTTGTGCGCCAGTTGCACCAGTTTCGCCCGTCGCGCCCTTCGCGCCCGTGGCACCAGCGGTGCCGGTGACGCCTTGAGGTCCGGCGGGGCCCTGTGCGCCAGTGGCACCCTTTTCTCCCGTCGCGCCCGCGGTGCCAGTTGCGCCGGGCGTACCCGCAGTGCCGGTGACGCCTTGGGGTCCTGCGGGGCCTTGTGCGCCAGTGGCACCCTTTTCACCCGTCGCGCCAGTTGCGCCAGTTGCGCCCGTAGTGCCCGTAGTGCCCGTGATGCCCTGAGGTCCGGTTGCACCTGCGGAGCCAGTCACGCCTTGAGGCCCGGTTGAACCCTGGGCGCCAGCTTCACCTGTCGCGCCAGTTGCACCAGCGGTGCCTGTGACTCCCTGAGGTCCGGTTGCTCCGGTTGCGCCGGTTGGACCGTTTTCAGCACCTGCAGGGCCCGTGGCGCCGGTTGGGCCGATTGGGCCGCCTGAAGGGCCGGTTGGGCCGATTGCCCCAGTTGCGCCCTTTTCGCCCGTGAAGCCGGTAACGCCCTGTGCACCCGTTGCGCCCGCTCGGCCCGCAGGTCCGGCAGTCCCGGCTCGGCCTGCGGTTCCTTCAGGGCCTGCAGCGCCGGCAGGTCCGGTAACGCCGCTGACCCCGCTTGCGCCGACAGCGCCCGTTGCGCCGGTCGGGCCGGTTGCGCCGCGTGGCCCCCCCTGGCTCAACGAGATGCGGGTGAAGCCTTGTGGGCATTTCTTGCGCTTTGTGAGCACGCGCACTGCGTGGGTGCCTGGGCGGTTGTAGTGCCTGACGCACGCGGAAATCAGCCCAGCGCTTGCGGTCGGGCTGTTGCCGAGCGTGGTTCTGCGGTAGGTGGCGCCGGCTGAAGCAGGAATCGCCAGCGCCGCCAGCAGCGGCGCGAAAGCGATGACACGGAATCTTGTTGGCACGGTTCGCATGTGGTGCGCTCTGCACTGAGCCCAGGGACGTCCCGTGCCCCACGCAGATACTCTTGGCGAAGCGATCGGCCAGTACGGGGGTTTGCCCTATACAGGGGCCGTGGTCGTGGACCGATGTTCGAGGGTTAACCCCGGATCGAGCCGCGATGCAGCCGCCCGCGGGGTCGCGTGGTGCCGGTGGCCGATGCGCCATTGAGACGCCCCAAATCGACCGCGAAGAGAACATCGCCGGCTGCCGCGCGACGTGCCCCAGACGCGAAAAAAGGCCCGCATGCGGGCCTTTTTTCTATCGGGACGGCCGGATTCGAACCGGCGACCGCCCGGCCCCCAGCCGAAAAGATGGGGTGTCGGTCAGTTAAAAGTGCCCATGTTTATTGGGTTTTCTGTCGCTGAGTGGCCCTGGGTTTTCCTCAATTTGTTCCCCGTTTTGTTCCCCGAACGTTTGTTCGGGTGTTCCACGCCGCCGTCCAGCGAGCCCGTGCGTTGCGACCGCGACTACTTCGCGTCGGGTCCTCAAGTAGCCTCACCCGGCGTATGCCAGCGTCAACGTCACCGGCGCGCGCCGCGCGGAGTCGAACCGCGGCAGTGGGGTTCGGGGCGGCTATCGCCGCCGCGTGCTGCGCGACGCTGGCCGGCTGCGGCTCCACCGCGGCGCCTAGCAAGCTGGCCCTCGCCCAGGTAACGAACGCCGCAGACGTGACGACCCGTGGGCCCGGCTACCGCTTCACCCTCAAGATCGCCGCCGAATTAGAAGGCCAGTCGTCGACCCTCTCCGGCGAAGGCTCCGTCGACGAGCATGGCAACCAGATGACCATAAACGAGCAGGGTGGCGGCATAAACATTTCCACGATCGTGAAGGACGGGTACATCTATGTGCACCTGCCGGAAGGTGAAGCCCGCTCTCACAACCACGGCAAGCCCTGGACGAAGATCAGCGAGAACGTCTACGCGCAGGCGGAGGGGGCTGGCAACCTCTCAGACGTCGCTCAGGAGAGCCCGGAACAGTTCTTGGGCTATTTGAAGGCGAGCGGCCAGGTCACCGCGCTGGGCCAGCAGGCGATTGATGGAGTCGTTACCACGCGCTACCGCGCGGTGGTGGACATAGCCCGCTATTTACAGAGCCTCGCGCACGGGAACCGTGCGATCGTGCAGCATCTGACACGTGTCCTGAAGCGAAGCCTGGGCAGCACCTTGCTGCCCATGGAAGTGTGGGTCGATCCGACTGGACACGTACGGCGCATGGCACTCGATCTGCACTACTGCTTTGCCGGACACTCCGGATCTTCGGCGATCACTGAGAACCTCTTTGACTATGGACCGCAGCCGGCGGTCGCCGCGCTGCCACCGTCGGAAGTGACCGACCTAACCAGCAAAGTGGAATCCGAGATCACTCGGCAGGTCGACGAAGACACGGAAGCATCCGGCTGCTGACGGCCGATGGGCAGTCCGCCTTCGCATACCCGGCAGTCGGTAGCCCGATCACCGGGTCGTCTGCGCGCGTTGGCGTTCCGGGTCTATGGCCAGCCACCGGCTGAGGGAGCACCTCGCTCCGAGGTGCTGCGCTACGTCCGCCGCTTCTACACCCGGAACGTACCGCCGCTCTTACTCGTGGGGATTGTGTGGGCGGTCGTCGGATGGCAGCACCCCTGGGAAGTCGCGCTCTTCGCGGTGCCGGTGCTGATCTTCGTCCAGGGCTTCACGTCGATCAGTTTTCGCATACGCCGCGAAGAACGCCGCGAGCGGCAGTAGGACGATCCACGGCGGCAGGTCGGAGCGCCCGGCCCTTGCTGCCCGCTGCCTGGAGCCTTAGGCTTGTGCAGTGAGCAACTGGCTTATTTGGTGGAAGGCACGGCTGGGCTACTGGCCATCAGAGGAGCTTGTGGCCGCCGCGGCCGGAGTGCCCACCGGTGTTCGATGGCGCAGCGGCCGAGCAGTGCGTCAAGGCCGGGCCGCTGACGATGTTGAAGGCGCCGCCTACGCGGTGGCGCTCGCCCGTGAACACCAACGGACGCATATAACCTCGCCAGGTCTGGCAGTAAATCTGTCGGTGACGGCGGCCATTAGCGTCGCCTTTGTCGGGTTGGCGCTAGTGGCCCTCACAGAATCCAATGTGGCCGGCGCGATCCTTGCTGGCGTTTTAGCCGCGTGCATGGTCTTCGCTGGGTGGCAAGGCGCACAACAACACAGAAACGCGGACAAGGCGGAGCACGCCAACCTCGAGTTGCTTCGGAGGGCCGGCAAGCCATATGTCACTGGCGGCGGTCCCGCGAGCGTGACCGTGCCGCCGATCGCGGCTCTGCTCTCGGCGGGCATCAGCTTCTGGATCGCGTTTGTCCTTGCCGGCGCCGTCGGGTTGCTGTTATTTCCCGAGCCGTTCTCGCTGGGTAGCCTCGCACGAGTCGGGCTACCGGGTGCCGTGGGCGGCTTAATCGGTGCACGCCTTGCGTCGGGCCGCCGAAGGGATCGAATCGCCGAGCTCTACGGAGCTAGCGTGAGCGCCAGCGCATCCAGCTGACCGCGTGGCAAGACGCGGGGCGAGCCGGATCCCGATGGCTCTGTCAGCCGAACCGCTCGCGGTAGATCGCTACGAGACGATCGAAGAAGGTGTCAGGCGACAGCGCGCCGCCGTGCACAACAACGCCGTACGGCCGCTTGTTAAAGTCGATCTGCGAGCACGACACCACCTCGAACTTCTCCAGCCAGTCCTTCGGTGACTTTCGGTTCGCTGCGGTGCTGACGCTTTCGACTAGGCGCTCGAACCACCGATCGGCGTCCTCTTGGAGCTTGGCCTTGCGCGCGGCGGTGAGTCCGCCGAGCGCATCGGTCCGGCGCTTGGTCGCCTCGCTCTCGTCGCGGCGGGACATCATGAACAGGTAGCCAAGCACCGCCTTGGGGTGCGCGCGGTGGAGGCTGACGGCCTCGCCGAGCATGTCGTCTACGCGGTTGGGCACCGTGCCACCGTGGTTGCTGATGATGGACTTGCATGAGATGCCCAGACGCGGCTCACCGTCGACCAGCAGCCCGACGTCCCACTTCTTGTCCCGATAGTGGCCGGGCATGGTCTGCTCGACCTCCGCGCCGACCAGCCCACGCTTGGCGAGCTCCTCGCAGCAGTACAGCTGGATCGCCTCCTGCCGGGTGCTCGCGCGCGGGTGCTTCTCGCGGAACAGCTTCATCGCCTGCGCCAGGTCCACACCGGGGAGTTCCCCGCGAACCTGGCTGGTCCTGCCCGGTGGCCGGCCTCGCTACGCTGCCGCTTTGGTCACGGGAGTGACCGCCGGCGCGCGCACGATCTGCACCGCAGCTTCGTTGAAGGCGAGCTGAGAGAGCCGCTTCTCGATGAGATCGACGTAGGTCGGCTCGACCTCCACACCGATCGAGCAGCGGTCGAGCTCCATCGCGCAGAGGTTGGTCGTTCCGGTGCCGGCGAACGGGTCCAGGACCGTGTCGCCCGCGAACGAGAACATCCTGATCCCTACCATGATCAACAAGAAAGGCCCGTACCTGATGCTGATGGATACCGGCAGCCAGGTAAGCATCTACGCGCCGGTGATTGGCGACGGAAAGCCGGTAACGTACAAAGACACGCTGATCCCGATCCGCGGCAGTTCGACTGATATCGTCAAGATCGTGCCGCAGCTCGAA
>CAJCHW010000019.1 GCA_903970125.1 Chlamydiota bacterium | reverse complement strand
CGATGTGCTGCGCCAGCCGGTAGCCCTTGCCACAGCGGGCGACCGCCTGCACTCGGTCACCCCCAGCGTGGGTATCGCGATCGGGGACCAATGCTCAGCCGAGGAGCTGTTCAGGGACGCCGATTTCGCGCTCTATGAAGCCAAGCGCACCGGACGCAACCGCGCCGTCCTGTTCGAGTCAAAGATGCGTGCGGCGGTCAAGGACCGGATCGAGCTTGGGCTTGATCTCGCGGACGCGCTCGAACGAAAGGAGTTCTTCCTCCTCTACCAGCCCACCCTCGATCTGCGCACAGGCGCGATGATCGGCACCGAGGCGCTGATCCGCTGGCGCCATCCAGAGCGCGGGCTCGTCGCGCCCAACGAGTTCATCCCGCTCGCCGAGGAGACGGGCATGATCGTGGAGATCGGCCGATGGGTGCTTGAGACGGCGTGCCGGCAGGCTGCGCAGTGGCGCCGTGACGGGCATGACGTCTCGATGTACGTGAACGTATCGACACAGCAGCTGGAACGCGATGAACTCGTCGAGCATGTCCGCGGCGCGCTCACAAACACCGGCCTCGAGCCGGGAGCACTGATGCTTGAGATCACCGAGACCGGCCTGATGCACGACGCCGACGCGGTCGCGCGACGACTGCGATCGCTGAAGACGTTGGGGATTCGGGTCGCAATCGACGACTTTGGCACGGGCTACAGCTCGCTGGCGTATCTGGCTCAATTCCCCGCAGACGTGCTCAAGATCGACCGATCGTTTGTCTCCGCCATCGCCGCATCCAACGGTACCGGGACGGCGCTGATCCACCTCTTTATTCAGCTCGGCAAGTCGCTCGGCCTGGAAACCGTTGGCGAGGGTATCGAGACTCCTGCCCAGCTGGACCGTCTACAGAGCGAGCAGTGCGACCTCGGCCAGGGATTTCTTTTCGCCCGGCCACTGGAGGCCCACGCGATCCCGGAGCACCTACGCGAGCGCCGTCCGTGGGGTGGGCGTCCAAGGACTGAGTCCGCGAGCCAGCGGCCGACAAATCATGGGCCCGTTGTCATTCGTCGCGCCTCCGCGCACGGCGTCACTCCGTAGGGAGGGTGCGACGGCGGTGCACACAGCGACTCGCGATCGCGCACCGCATTCAGTAGCCCGTGCCGGTCTTCACGCGCTTGCGGTCATGCGGATGCAGCGAGCCCTTCGTGGCAAGCACCGCACACGCCTCTGCGATATCTGCCGCGAGCGTCGTGACGAGGGTGTGCCCGAGCGAAAGCTTGACCAGGGCGCGCATGACCTTGACGTGTTCGGCGTTGGCGGGCAGCGTGTACGCGGGCACCATCCAACCGCGCTCCGCCGCCAACTGTGACGCGACATCGAACTCGTCGTAGTCGTGCTCGCCGTCGAGCTGAAAGGCCACCAGCGGCAGCTGCTCGTCGTTGTCTGAACCGATGATCCGAAACTCGCCGATCGCCTCGATCTTCGCGGCCAGCACGCGCGCATTGAGCTGCATCGTCTCCATCACGTAGCGGTAGCCGTCATGGCCTAAGCGGACGAAGTTGTAGTACTGCGCCAGCACCATCGATGAGCCCGTCGAGAAGTTCAGCGTGAAAGTCGCGTCGCGCTGGCCGAGATAGTTCTCATAGAACACCAGCTGCTCGGGGAGATCGCTGACTTCACGAAACACCAGCCATCCGATCCCGGGATATACGAGACCGAACTTGTGGCCTGAGACGTTGATCGAGCGGACCTGCTCCAGCCGGAAGTCCCACTCCGCGTGCGGGTACAGAAAGGGCCACACGAAGCCGCCGCTGGCGGCGTCGACGTGCAGCGGCACATCCAGACCCTGGCGCTCCTTGATCGCGACAAGCATCTCGTTGATGCCCACGATGTCGTCTGCGTGACCGGTGAACGTGGTGCCCAGCACGGCCCCCACGCCGATCGTGTTCTCATCGATGTGCGGCTCGACGTCCTCGGGTCCAATCGTGTACTTGTCGGGCTGTAGCGGGATGATCCTGGGCTCGACGTCGAAGTAACGGCAGAACTTCTCCCACACGACGTGCACGTCGCCACCGAAGACTAGGTTGGGCCGGGTGTGATCCTTGCCCGCTGCTTCGCGACGCTCGCGCCACTTCCATTTCAGCGATAGTGCACCGAGCATGATCGCCTCCGAGGAGCCCTGCGTGCGCGTCCCAGTTGTCTCTGCGGGCGCGTGAAAGAGATTGGCGAGGATGCGTATGCAGCGCTGCTCGATCTCGGCCGTCTGCGGATACTCGGCGTGGTCGATGTAGTTGCGGTGCAGGTTCTCGACGATCACACGTTTCGCCTCGGGCTCCATCTCGGTGGTCACAAACGTGGCGAGGTTGCGGTCGGGAATGCCGTCGAGCACGAGCTCTTGGTCGATCAGGCGCATGGCGTCGCCTGGATGCATCCCCCGCTGTGGCAGCCGGTGGTCCGGCGCGGGCTCAAGCAGAAAGCGGTTGCCATACTCGGACGCGAGATGGCCAAGCTCCCGCGAGATGCGGTCGCGATCGGCGCCGGGCGGGGTCACCCGCTGGGGGTGTGACGACATCGAGGCCATCCTAGTCGTAAGACCCGAGGACGTAGGGGCTCTGGGGCCATTCGGCGGCGCACGCCCATGACTCAGACTGCGGCGAGCGCTGCGAGTACAGGCGCTCACATCACATGCCTCGGACGCTGCGGTTGGTCAGGTCACAACGTCCGAGGCAGTTCACGATGTCTCACGGCTTCATCGACGCCTGAAGCGAGCGACCCGATCCCCCGAACGGCGTATCTTGTTCAGCTCGGCGTGGCTCAGCCGATCATGCCCGCGCGTATGGCGTAGGCCACGGCGGCAGTGCGATCGGGCACGCCAAGCTTGAGGCGGATGTTCTCGAAGTGGGTCTTGACGGTCCACGGACTGAGCGACAACCGGTCGGCAATCTTGGCCGTCGTGTTTCCTGTGGAGGCGAGCACGAGCATCTCAAGCTCACGCTCGGTCAACGGCGTCCTGACGCCTTGCAACCGCCACCGCTTGACCAGGGTGCCCAACAGGTGCGCAGTCGGTCCCATCGCTCGCAGAAACCGACTCACGAGGTCAAGCTCAGTGTTCGGCCCCGCGTAAAACTCCACTACGCCGTGCGCCTGATTTCTCGCTCGCGCCGGTACGGCGACAATCGCGCCAAGGCCGCCTCGCAACTCGCATTCGCCCGGCGCCGAGCCTGCCGATCCCGCGTTCAGATCGCTGCGTACTTCGCAGTGCTGCCATGCGAGCCCTGCAAGGCCTACCCCCGCGGTCATCCGGATACCGGCGAGCGCTCCGAGAAAGGCGCCGCTGTCCTCGGGCTCGGCGACCCACGTAGCCCCGGCCACAAGCGCGCGGTCCCGCGGCAACCACAGCACGGCCGCAGGCAATCTCGCCGACCCTACCAGCTCGCCCAGCAGCGGTTCTGCGCCGCTGTCAATGGGCGCGCGCCCCGCTAGCGCAGCGACGACGATTTGCAAGAGCTCACCCTCCATGTCGACGGCCGTGTGTGCATCGTCAGCGGATCTGGTGTGCATTTGCGAAACCCACGCATTCAGCGCCGGAGCGAGCGACAGTCTCTCACTGACCCACGCCGCATACCGTAGGACCCACCCGACCTTTGGCTCGGATTCCCGGAACAGCAGGTAGGGAAATCCCGAGACTTTTGCACCTGACCGAGCCTGATATGAGGCGGCTGAGGCGAAGTCCAACACGGAGCGCTAGGGTCAGCGTATGCCAGAAAAGGTACGCGTTGTCATAGGCGAGGACGACGTGCTGTTGCGAGAGGGTGTTGCGCGACTTTTGGCCGAGTTTGAATTCGACGTCGTCGCGCAAGCCGCCAACGCGGACGACCTCCTGCGCAAGGCCCTCGCCCACCGCCCCGCAGTGGTGGTGGCAGACATCCACATGCCTCCCGGTCATGGCGACGACGGCCTACAAGCCGCGATCGCGATCCGACGGCAGATCCCCGATATCGGTGTGCTGATCCTGTCGCAGTCCTACGAGGAACACTACGCCCAGGAGCTCATAGGCGAGCGCGGCGATGGGGTGGGGTACCTGCTCAAGGAGCGCGTAGGAGACGTCGAGACGTTCGTTGACGCGGTCTCGCGGGTCGCCAACGGAGGCACCGCGCTCGACCCCGAGATCGTGGCGCGGATGCTCGGCCGGCGCATGCGCGACCGCCCCCTGGACGGGCTCACCCCGCGCGAGCACGACGTACTCGCAGCGATGGCGGAAGGCAAGTCAAACCGAGGGATCGCCGAGGCGCTCTCCGTCAGCCAGGCAGCCGTCGAGAAACACGTCACGGGCATCTTCGGCAAGCTCCATCTGGACCCGATGGAGACCGAGCACCGACGCGTACTGGCCGTGCTCGCGTACGTACGTGACATGGCGCGCAGCGCCTAGCTGACCTCGATCGCAACCGCTGTCCGAACAAGCAAAGCGGGAAGCCGAGGGCCCCCCGCTTGCACGTCGGCGTATCGACCCGTTCACTACGGCAGCGGGATCAACACCATGCTCCGGTTTTCAAATATCGCGTTGCCTCCGCTGGAGCGGTAGCACGCGATGAACGTGTGGGCGCCTGGGCTGACGGTGGCGACATATGTTGCGCTCGCCTGCTCGGCGCCGACGGTGTGTGCGCCGGAAATCAGGTGCAACGACTGCTCGTCGCTGGCGTCCCCGGGACATTCGCCGGTCGAGGAGAACGCCATATAGCCACCCCCTTCTTCTTCTTCGCCCCCGGTGGGCGGTTCGATGGAGCTGGTCAACGTCACGAGCTCGTTGCCTGAACTGGGCACAGTCACGGTTATCTCGGGACCAGGTGACATCAGGCTTGCGTAGGCAGGGGACGGCGAGGTGGTCGACTGGCCAAGGCCAACGGAGACGGTGGCGCTTGCGCTACCAGCAGCCCCAGTGCCACTCGGGCCCGTGGGACCTTCGGCTCCAGCTTCGCCGCGTTCGCCGGTTGCGCCGCTTTCCCCACGTTCTCCGGCCGCACCCGTTGCGCCGGTGACGCCGGCTTCGCCGAGTTCGCCGCGCGCGCCCGTGTCGCCTGTCGCGCCCCTGGCGCCGACCGCTCCAGTACCGCCCGTCGCGCCGGTGGTACCCGTTGCGCCACGTTCGCCGGCCGCGCCTGTTTCACCGGTGACTCCCTGCGGTCCAGTTGCACCAGTAACACCAGCGGCCCCGGTTTCGCCGGTTTCGCCGGGCGCGCCCGTTTCGCCTGTCGCGCCCCTGGCGCCGACCACTCCGGTACCGCCCGTTGCGCCGGTGGTACCCGTTGCGCCGCGTTCGCCGGCACCGGTTGCGCCTGTTGCGCCGACGCTTCCTGTGACGCCCGTGGTTCCCGTTGCTCCTGTTGCGCCGCGTTCGCCGGCACCGGTTGCGCCTGTTGCGCCCGCGGGACCAGTTGCACCCTGCACCCCGGTGGCACCGGCTACGCCGGCGGTGCCGGTTGCGCCAGTCGCTCCGACGTGTCCAGTGGCCCCCGTGGATCCGGTTGCGCCAGCGCCGCCGTTCTGTCCGGTCGCTCCAGTGCTCCCCGTAGTACCCCGACCGGTCGGGCCAGTGGGACCGCGTTCGCCGGTTTCGCCGGGCGCGCCACGGGCGCCCGTGACGCCTTCATACCCGCGTTCTCCGGGTTCGCCGCGTTCGCCAAAGGAGCCGGCTTCGCCACGTTCACCCTGGGCCCCGGTTTCACCGCGTGGCCCAGTTTCGCCGATGACGCCGGCGGCCCCTGTTTCACCGCGTTCTCCGCGTTCGCCCTGTGCGCCGGTTTCTCCGCGTTCGCCCTGTGCGCCGGTTTCACCGTTGGACCCGGCACTCCCGACTTCGCCGCGTTCGCCTTGGGCTCCCGTTTCGCCGGTGACGCCTGCCCGCCCGGTGCCTCCGGTGGCCCCTGCGCGACCGGTGCTCCCCGTGGCGCCGGTAGAGCCGGTGCGGCCCGTTGGGCCTGCGACTCCGCGTTCTCCGCGTTCGCCCACTGGTCCACGTTCACCGACTATCCCGGGTTCGCCTGGTTCGCCTGGTTCGCCACGTGCGCCCGTTTCACCCGCGCCTCGTTCACCAGTTTCGCCGCGAGGGCCTATCGCGCCCACTGCTCCGGTGACGCCGGCTGCGCCCGCAGCCCCGGTTTCGCCGCGTTCACCATTCGCGCCGATTTCTCCGTTAGCTCCGGTTGCGCCTGTCGCGCCATTGGCGCCGACTGCTCCCGTGACGCCTGCGGCGCCTGTTGCGCCGGTGTCGCCCGCGACTCCGGCTGCGCCTGTGGCACCGGATATGCCAGTTGCGCCGTGTGTTCCGGTGGCACCCGTGGCCCCGGTTTCGCCGGTTTCGCCGCGGTCGCCATTAGCGCCGATTTCTCCGTTAGCCCCGGTTGCGCCTGTTTCACCGTTGGCGCCGACTGCTCCCGTGACGCCGGGTGCGCCCGTGGCACCTGCTTCGCCCGTTACGCCGGGTCCGCCGGTTTGTCCCGTCGCGCCGTTGGCGCCGGCTGCGCCGGTGTCGCCTACTGCTCCCGTTGCGCCGTGTGTTCCGGTGGCACCCGTGGCCCCGGTTTCGCCGGTTTCGCCGGTTTCGCCGCGGTCACCATTAGCGCCACCTGCGCCCGTCGCTCCGGTTTGGCCGGTCGCGCCGCTGGCCCCCACCGCGCCCGTGACGCCTGTTACGCCAGCTGCGCCGGTGTCGCCTGCCAGCCCCGTTGCGCCAGCCGCGCCTGGGGCGCCAGTTGCGCCGTGCGCCCCTGTCGTGCCAGCTTCGCCTGTTTCGCCGCGTGCTCCGGTTTGGCCTGTTGCGCCGTTGGCGCCCACTGCTCCCGTGACGCCTGTTGCGCCAGCTGAGCCCGTTGCGCCAGCTGAGCCTGTTGCGCCAGCTGAGCCTGTTGCGCCGGTGGCGCCCACTGCTCCCGTGACGCCGGATGCGCCAGTCGCGCCGTGGGTTCCAATAGCGCCGGCTTCGCCGCGAGCGCCATCGGCACCCGCTTCGCCGCGTGCTCCGGTTTGGCCTGTTGCGCCGCTGGCGCCCACTGCTCCCGCGTCGCCGGACGCACCCGTTGCGCCGGTTACGCCGGCGGCCCCGATTGTGCCTTCAGGACCCGGAGCCCCGCTAACGCCGGCTCGACCGCGGACGCTCCAATGCACGCGCGCTTCGCCCAATGCGCAAACACGATTGGGGCCGATGAGCCTGAGACTTCCGGTGCCCTTGTTGTAACAGCCCCAGAGCACGCCTGGAGTCTTGCCGCTGTTTGCTACTGGTGCCGCTGCGCCGGTTGGAGGAAACATGAAAAGCGCTGCCGCCGAGAACGTCAGCGATGCGATCAACAGGAGACTGTGCCAGCCGCGCTCATCCGCACGAGCAGGCGCGGAGCCTTCAAGCGGTGCCTCGTTTTCGACAGCATCGTGATGACGCATGCGCGGTTCCTTTCATAATCCGCGGGTTTGGTCCCGCGGCTGTTGTCGACCAAACCGGCCCGGTAGTGCCTGTCACCGTTGCGTGTGACGAAACCGTGACCGGACCTGGACCAGCGAATCGATGACAGGTGACCATCGACGCCCAAACAAGGGCCCCGCATCGGTCAACGGGCGCAGATTTGGCAACTGCCTACGCGATGATGCCGGTGCGAAGCGCGACGGCGACCGCGGCTGCGCGATCAGAGACGTCGAGCTTGAGTCGTATATTCTCGAAATGCGTCTTGACCGTCCACGGGCTTAGGGTCAAAAGGTCGGCGATCTGAGGCGTCGTGGTTCCGTTCGACGCCAATGTGAGCAGTTCAATCTCACGCCCCGTTAGCTTCGGCTGGGTCGCCTGATGGCTCCACCGATCAAGCAGACTGCCGAGTAAATGAGCGGATGGGCGTAGCGCGTTTACGATCGACCGGCCGTAACTCAGTTCGTCTTCGTGGCCAGCGTAAAGCTCCACCACCCCCAGCACCTCGTCTTGCACGCGTGCCGGCACCGCAACCATTCCGCGCAGCGCGCGGGACGTGCTCTGCGAAACAGCGCATAGTTCAGCGGCCCCTGCTGTCGCAGCGAACTGTGGTTCACGCAGCTCCCAGGCAGCTCCTGCAAGCCCTTTTCCGGTTGTAACCGTAAGCTTAACGGCAGATTTCTCGAGGGCGTGTTGTTCGGTCCGCTCGGCCGCCCATGTCGCTTGTGTGACCAGCAGTCGACCGGTCGGCATCCAAAGCACGCCCGCCGATAATCCCAGCGCGGCTGCGAGGTTGTGAAGCAGCGCTTCCGCGCCGCTCGACATCGGCTCGCTCGCGGTGAAAGCGGTAAGCACAATGCGAAGCAGCGTGCCTTCAAGATCAGGAGGCATGCCCGCATCGTATTTAACGGCGAACATCCTCACATCGGCCGATGGGCGACACTTCCGTGTACCTCCGACGACGTACGCTGCCACGCACATGTCCGCCAAAGCGCACAGGTAAGTTCGCCTCAACTAACCGCTGAGGGAACGCGCCTCGGCGCGATCGGTAACGTCGAGGCGAGCACGCACAAGCCCGGCCTCGTATGCAAGCGTGACCAGCTCTGACCTGGTGCGCACGCCGAGCTTCATCATGGTTCTGCTCACGTGGGTCTTCGAAGTCGCGGTACTTATCACCAGGCGCTCTGCGATCTCACGGTTGGTAAGGCCGGCAGCAACGAGCACCATCACCTCGCGCTGGCGAGCGGTCAGCTCGTCCAACCGTGCCGGAATTTCACGCGTTGGGGACCACGTCGAGGTGAACCTCTCGACCATTCGCAGCGCAATCGACGGTGAAAACTGCGCGCCACCGTCGGCCACAACGCGCACAGCGCCGGCCAGCTCAACCGGCCCGGCCTGCTTCAGCAGGAAGCCGGTTGCCCCCGCTTGAAGCACACTGAAGAGTTCGTTGGCGTCGGCCTGTTCGCCCAGGATCAGGATCCGAATGCCGGCCACAGGCCGATCGGTCACAATCCGCCGCGTCGTCTCGATCGCGTCGAGGCCCGGCAGGTCGATATCCAGGATCACTACGTCTGGGCGGGTTGCACGTGCTTCTGCGAGTACTTCGTCGCTGTTGCCCGCCACGCCTGCGACCGTGATGTCAGACGACTCTTCCAGCAGCGCCCGCAGGCCGGCCCGGACAAAGCCGACACGAGCGCCGAGCAGCACTCGAACCGGCGCGCTGGTTAGCGCCATGTGGAGGGAATCCTCGCTGTCGCGGTTACCAGCGATGAGGCTCCGACCACGGCCGTGATTGGCGAGTATTGATGTCTGCGCGGGCAGCGTAGTATTCGTCACTTCAACCTGCCAGAGGGCGCCTGGAGAGGATCGCGCCAACGGCGCGATACGCCCAACTCGTACAGTCTGTCACGCTCCGGGCCTCCTTTGGTGTGGCTTATCGGAAACGTTATCCGAATCTCGGACCTTCAAGTTACGGGTGTCACCGCGATCGTCGCCGCCGCGACTAACAGCGGAATGCCGGCTGGCATTATTGGCATGGTTAGCTCAGCCAGCCGGAATCAACGCTCGGACTGGGCGCAGCGGAATCAGTCACGAGCGCCAGCACAGGCGCCTCGAGACAGCCGCGATCACAATCCTGTAAATCGGCTGCAGACGCAGCGACACTCGGCGGCTGGTCACCAGAGTGTGCGAGTACGCGGAGCTCGGACTCGACGCCTGCGCCGGCGGGGCTCGCCAGGGCTGACACAACGCGGTTGCGACCGGCCAGCTTTGCCTTGTACAGGGCGGCATCGGCGGCAGCAAGCAGAGCGTCGCTGGTCATACCCGGCGACCATGCTGTCACCCCAGCCGAGCAGGTGCACGCCGCCGGCGTGGACGCGTGAAGGCGCTCGGCGGTGGCAACCCCTTGATGCAGTTCGCAATTGTTGAGAATCAACGCAAACTCCTCGCCGCCGTAGCGGCCCAACAGGTCGCCGGGCCGGAGCCCTTCACGCCAGGCGCTGCTGACTTGACGCAGGACGCGATCACCCGCCGCGTGACCAAGGGTGTCGTTGACGTGCTTGAAGTTGTCGAGGTCGAACATCGCGACACAAAACGGCCGGCCTTGCGCGAGGCAGTTAGCCATCGCGACATCAAACGCGCGGCGGGTCGAAGCGCCGGTCAATGCGTCAGTCTGCGCGGTCGCGCGCAAGAGCGCGAAGGTGTTGGCCGCCTGCTGCTCGGACTGCATCTGCGCAGTCAGGTCGCGGGTGAACTTGCCGTAGCCCTCTAGGCTGCCGTCCTCGGCGAACATGGCAACGATGGTCACGCTCGCCCAGAAGCGAGTGCCGTCCCTGCGCACTCGCCATCCGCGCTCGTTGTAGTGGCCCGACGCGCGTGCCTGTGCAAGCTCGCCCTCCGGGTGTCCGACGACAATCGCCTCAGGCGGGTAGAAGATCGAAAAGTGCTGTCCGCCGATCTCGTCGAACGAGTAGCCCTCTACGAGTTCGGCGCCGCGGTTCCAGGAGATCACGATGCCGTCAACGTCCAGCAACACCATGGCGAAGTCCTCCATCGATTCCACCAGCCGACGGTACACGTCGGCGTGCGGAACGCGGCGGCTGCGGGCAGGGTCAGGGGCGATACGCACGATCAGATTGACTCATTAGCGAGTTCCGTTCGTACGCACGCCCACGCCCTGTAAATGGTTGGGCTCGGAGCCCGCCGCGCGGTCGCGCACACAGTGTGTATCGCGGCGGCACAGCCACTTGCCTGGTCGCGAATTGAGTGCGACACGCGCATACTTGCTCATCGGTTCAGGTTGAGCTCAGCGGTATAGGTCCGTTGGCGCATCTTTGCTGGCTATGCCCCCGTTGGAGTACACGGGGTTCCAAGGCCGCTGGTGTCAGCGCACCCTTGTCGCGCAGGCTCGTCTGGGAACGACCTGTCCACGCGCGGGCGGGATTCCTGGAGCCACCAGAGCAGGGGCCCGGACTCCGGCCTCGCCGACCTGTATATTGGATCAATGATTCGCGCAATCCGTATCGTGATTGGCGAGGATGACTTGTTGCTTCGCGAGGGTATCGCACGGCTGCTCGAAGATGCCGGACTGGACGTGGTGGCTCAGGCCGGTGACGCGGATGACCTCCTGCGCAAGGGCGTTGCGCACAGGCCGGACGTCGTGATCGCCGACGTTCATATGCCGCCAGGGCACGATGACGACGGTCTGCGTGCGGCAATCGAGATCAGAACCCGCCGGCCCGGCACCGGGGTTCTGATCCTGTCGCAATCCTACGACGAGCAGTCGGTTCTCGCAGTCATTGGCGAGCACGGCGAGGGCGGCGGGTACCTGCTCAAGGAGCGCGTCGGCGACGTTGGCAACTTCATCGAGACGATCGGTCGTGTGGCGGGCGGTGGCACCGTCATTGACCCCGCGATCGTTGCTCACCTGCTCAATGGTCGTCGCCATCAAGGCCCATTTGATCACCTCAGCGCGCGCCAGCTCGACGTGTTGAAGGCGATGGCGGAGGGCAGGTCAAACCGCGGTATCGCTAGTGCGCTGACCGTCAGCGTGGCGGTCGTTGAGAAGGACGTAGCCGCGATGTTTCGCACGCTGGACCTCGATCCTGCTGCGGGCTCAGACCGACGCGTGCTCGCCGTGCTGGCTTATCTCCGCGATGGGGCGCGACGCCCTTAGCTGACGCTGCTTATCGGTACCGCTGCGTGCACGCGAGTGCCGCGAGCCGTGGAGCTGTCGACCTCCAAAAGTCCGTTGAGCGCAGTCACCCGATCGGTCAGGTCAGCGAGATCATTGAGCGGCCCGGTGCCCGCGCCGCCTACGCCATCATCGCTTACCTCCACGTGCAGCATTGCGTTCTCAACGCGCGCGCTGACGCGGACATGCGTCGCTCGGGCGTGCTTGATGACATTTGTGAGAGCCTCGCTGATGACGAAGTACGCCGTCGCTTCAATTGCTGCCGGGAGGCGCCCGACGCGCGCGTCTACCGTCACGGGCAACGGACACCGGAGGGCAAGTAACTGGACGGCCGCCTCCAAGCCGGCGCTCGTCAGCACCGCGGGAAGTATCCCGTGCGCGAGCTCACGCAGGTCGCTGTTGGCCCGTTCGGCCTGCTGGAGTCCGTCGGCGACGAGCTCAGCAGCCTTCGGGTCGCCCTGTTTGAGTGCGCGCAGCGCGAGCTTGAGCAGGATTACCGCATGGACCAGGCGCTGCTGGCCGCCGTCGTGCAGATCGCGCCCGATCCGCCTGCGTGCATTGTCGCCGGCCGTGACTATGCGCGCACGCGAGGCAACGAGTTGCCTATGAGCCTCGGCGTTTGCGACCGCACTGCTTACGAGCTGCGTAAAGGAGGCGAGGCTGTCATCGATGTTCGCGGGTAGCGGCACGCTGCTGGTCGTCGCTGCGCCGAGCACGCCCCAGAGCCGGCCATTGACGATGATCGGCTCGCCCAGCGCAGCGGTTACGCCGTGCTCGTCGGCCAACGTGTCGAGCCCGTTAGAGGATTTGCTGAAGGCGTCCACGCGAGCGCGTCGGCCGGTACGTGCAACGAGCGTGGGGGGGTTATTGCCCCCCAGGGGCACGCGCGTGCCGACAGCGAGCTGAAGCGCCGCTGACCCCGAGGAGGCGAGGACGGTTATGGTATTATCGGGTTCGTACCGCGCCAGCTGGATCGAGGTCACACTGAGCAAGCGGCTCGCCTCCTCGGTCACGGCCGCAAACAGTTGCTCGGGCGAGACCGCGCGTGCGACGAGCGTCGCGATGCGGCGCAGCGCACCCTGTTCGTCACCAAGCCGCGCGACGGTGTCGCGATCCTCGACGGTCGCGACCAGGGCGGCCACTCGTGTGGCGACGGCGTTGAGGTGCTTCTCGGTGTCCGCCGGCGCCGGCTGCTGCTCGACGAAGCCGACGGCGATCAGACCCCAAAGACGGCCCGCGACCATGATCGGCACCCCAACGGCCGACATGTAGCCCATCTCGAGGCCGATGACACCGATCGCGCCGGTGGCGTCACCGTAGTCATCGATCCGGCTGGCTCGGCCGCTCTGCGCAACGAGCGCAGCAATGTTCTTGCCCCCGAGGCTGTGTCCGGCGCCAACGCGAGGCGAACCTCCGGCGGCACTCCAGCTGGCAACGGCGGTCACAGTGCCGTTGGTCTCGTAGCGTCCCACGATCGCTTCATCGGCGCACAACAGGTCGCGCAGGTCGTCGCGCAGGTCGGCGAGATCAAGGGTGCCGCGCAATGGCACCCCGAGCCACGGCGCGGTTTCGATCTCCGGGTCGTGCTTAACTCTCATCGGGCGTTAGGTTACGTTAGGTGCCAAGCCGTCGCGCTGGTCGAGGATCGCGTCCACCGTGGCCACCAAGCCGTCAAGCCTGGTGATGTGCTCTGCCACCACGCCCGCGGGCATCGACACGCCAGCGGCACCGCCTGTGATCAATGCCGCTTCGGGCAGAAGCTCATGAACCATGGATGCCGTGGCGACGAAGTCGGCGCTGACAGGCATGGTTGCCGATAGACCCACAATCGCTGGGCGATGGACCAGGAGCGCACTCCTCAGCGCATCATCGGGCAGTCCTGCGCCGGCAACGAGCACCACCGTGTGATAGCCGGCAGCACGAAGCACGTCGCCTGCCATGAGTAGCCCCATCGTGTGTCGCTCCGGCGCGGGGTTGGCGAGCAGAATCGTGGCAGTTGACTTCGCTGTGGCCAGTTGCAACCCCACCGCAACCGCAGCAAGCAGGCGATGCGCAAGACTGGTGGCGAGCTGCTCATCGGCGACCGTGATCTCGTTGCGCTCCCACAGCGCCCCGATGTCGTGCATGGCGGGAGCAAGGACATCGTCGAGCACACACACCGCGCCAAGGCGCGCGGTGGCATCCTCAAGGATTCGCTCCGCTCGCTCCAACTCGCCGGCGTAGAACGCAAGCGTTAGTGCTGTGCGCCACCGACCGACCTCCGTCTGCGCGCGCCCTCCCAGGCGAGCGAGAGCGTCACAAATGCGCTGCTCGTCGTCGGATGTCCTGTTGATCATGGGCTCGGCCGCGTAGCACTCATGGTAGCGACCACTGCCGGCAAGCTCGCCGATTTGCACGACCGCGAGCGTCTGTGTCGGAAACCCACACGACGCCATCACAGAGCGGGAGAGCGACTCGTAGGCGACGGTTGGGCGTATGCGCCGCCACGAGATACGTCGCACGACGTATGTGTGAAGTGTTCGCGGCCACCGATACCGACGTCATGGAGCGGGTCGGCATCAGTCGATGCATGGTCGTTGCGGTGAGTCTGGCTGCAGCTGCCACGGCTGCGGTAGCAACCTGGATCGCCTTTCGCATCGGCGGGGGTCAGGCGACGTTGTGGGTGGACGACCTCGTCACCCCGGCCGCCGCTGTGCTGGCATGTCTGTCGTGCATCCGAGCGCGCGGCCGCGCGCTCGGCCGGATGCGGTCGTTCTGGTTGACCATGGGTTGTGCCACCGCGCTCTGGACCGCCGCCGAGATCACGTGGGGCGTATACGTACTGCTGCTGGACCAGGAAGTGCCTTCGCCGTCATGGGCTGATATTGGCTACCTCGCGGCGGTTATGGCAGTCGTGATCGCACTCGTGGTCCACCCGGCGATGCGGACCGGCGGTGTCCGTACGGTGCGGTCGCTACTGGACGGCATCGGCGTCGCAGGGGCGCTGGTGTTCCTGAGCTGGACCTTCGTGCTCGGCCCGCTCTGGCGTGAAACCGATCTCACTACCGCTGGCGGAGTCGTGACCGTGGCGTATCCCTTCGGCGACATCGTTCTCGTGTTTGTCGTGGTTTTGGCGATTCGGCGTGTCACGGCAACGGGCCACGCTCCGGGCCAAGCATCGTTGTGGTGGCTGCTGATCGCAATGTTCCTGCTGGCGTTCTCAGACAGCGTGTACACGTACCTAGCCGAGGCTGCCAGCTACCAAAGTATGAGTGCGCACCTGATTGACGCCGGTTGGATTGCGGCCTATCTAGCGATCGCGCTCGCCGCCCATGCCGATGGGGGATACAAAGCGCGCGAACCGGAGATCGCGAGTCTGCGACCGTCGGCGATCTCCGTGGTGGCTCCGTTAGTGCTTGTACTCGCGGCCCTGACGGCGGCTGCCATCCGCATCGAGATTGGCGCTCGGATCGATACGGCGGGCTGGATAATGGCCCTGGCGCTGGTTGTGATCGTGCTTCTTCGTCAGGGCTTTGTGATCGCCGAGTTGTTGGGCGCACCGGCTAAAGACTGGGCGACACGTGGCCGGTCCGTCGCGGTCGGTGCGTCGCTTGCCAGACGCGCCACGGTAGACGACCAGGTGCGGCCATGAGCACGTCCTGGAACCACGGCCCGCCGCGCGTGGAGATTCTGCAACCCTCGCTCACCGGTGCAGGTGAACGGCGTAACGGCGAGGTCGAGCTTCGCAGGCTTTCTGCAGAGCCGCCGCGTCGGAAAGCTCGCGGCCAGGCTCTTGCAGGGGCGGGCGTGGGACTGCTGACGCTTGCATGTACGAGCGTGGCGTTACTTGACCTGTTTCTGCTCGCGTTTCACGTCGCCTAGGTACCCTCGCATCGGCTGATCGCCCGGGCAAGCGCTCGTGCGGGTCTCTCGGCGCACAGATCGGGCCGAGCAACTACGTAGAAATGCGCTCTTCGACCGATACTGGCGTGATGCACAGGCGCCGATCATTGGCACGTGGGATCGACGAGGCCCTCCAGCGTCAATGGCGACTCGCGCACACGCGCGAGTCGCAGTGCTGATGTCGTCGATCGCGCGTCGCCGAGTTCCAAGGATTCCGATCAGCAGCCTTTGCTTGCAGCGTGGGACTGGCGCCCCTCAACGGGCGAGGTGTTCCTCTTTGAGCAAGTGCCCGAACGCGGATCGCTGCGCGAAACCTGCACCGACGTCGACGGGCTGCTCGCGTGTCTGCCGCACGCCGAGCGCGATCCGACCCTCGGTGAACTGGTGGCCCTGCAAAAGGGTGACCACGGAGAGCTGGTCCGGCGCTACAAGGACAACGGTGCCGGTCAGGCGGACACGTGCGTCACCGTGGCTCGCGCCGTGCGCGATGGCCGCGGGCGCCTGTTGATGGTACGTGCCACGGTCACGACTGCCGCTGGCGACAACCTCGCAGTACAGCAACACGATCGCGCGCCGGCATCACTTCAGGCGGCACTCGACGCGCTGCCGCTGAGCATCGCGTTGGTTGGGCGCGCCGGCCAGGTGTTGATGACCAACCGCAACTGGGAGGCATCGTTGGGAGCCGATTGTGCGATTGCAGCGGGTTGCGGGAGCAACTACATCGACGCATTGCAGGGCGCGCTGGACAGCGAGACAGCCGAGTCCGTCGTGACGGAACTGCGACGCGTGCTCACGGGGGCCGAGCCACGACTCTCGACCGAGTTCGAGTGCGACACGCCCAGCGGACGGCGGACACACAGTCTCGTGGCGGAGTTCTGCGACGGGGACGGCGAGTCCTGCGCGGCGGTCTCCAGCCACGATCTGACACAGAGTCTGCGCGACCAAAGCAAGGTCAAGCTCCGGGCCAGGCTGGTTGACGCGGTCGACGTGGCAGTCGTGGCGACAGGCCGCGACGGATGCGTGACCTACTGGAATCCTGCAGCAGTACGTCTTTACGGTTGGACCGCGGCCGAGGCGCACGCTCGTCGCCTTGCCGATCTGATCGGACCGTCCAGCGTTGACGTAGGCACCCCCGAGGCATCAGACCTGTTACTGCCCGAGGCGCACTTCACCGCAGCGCGCAAGGACGGTACGAGCTTTCCTGCATACGTGCGCCGCGCATCGGTGTCCGATGCCACCGGAAGGCCGGAGCTTGCGATCGACGCCACATTTGATGTGTCCGACCGGGTTGCCGAGCGCCGCAAGCTGCTCGGTGCGCGCAACTATTTGAGGGCTGTAACCGACAGCATGGGTGAGGGCCTATTCACGCTCGATATCGACGGCCGCTTGACGTACATGAACCGTGCGGCTGAGGTACTGCTCGGCTGGTCGCGGCATGACCTGCTCGGGCGCCGGATGCACGAGATCACCCACACCCACCGTGCGGACGGCTCAGAGTTGCCGAGCGACGAGTGTGAAATCCTTGCGGCCGCACGCGACGGTGAGACCCGGCGCATAGACGACGACGTCTTTGTCGACCGTGCCGGTCGGCAGATCCCAGTCGCCTACACCGCGTCAGCGCTCTACGACGAAGACGCTGTGGAAGGCTGTGTCGTCGTTTTCGAGGACATCTCCGAACGCAAGCTGCGCGATCAGCGGCGACGTGATGACGCACACACGTCGGAGGTCGTAGCCCGCATCAAGACGGCGCTGCTCAACGAAATGTTCGTGCTCTACGCGCAGCCGATCATTGATCTGGCGAGTGGCAAGACCATTCAGCAGGAGCTGCTTCTGCGGATGCGTGAACCGTCCGGCGAAATTGTCGGACCGCCGAGATTTCTAGCGATCGCCGAGCAGGAGGGCTTGATCGGCGACATCGACCGCTGGGTGATCATGGAGGCCGTCAGGATGGCGGCGCACGGAAGCCGAGTTGAGCTCAACATCTCAGCGTCCTCAATTGGCCAACGGTCGATGCTTGAGCACCTGAAAACCGTGCTGGCCCGCGAACAGGCGGACCCGGAGCTGCTCATCTTTGAGATGACGGAGACCGCAATCATCGCAGACGAGATAAACGCTGTGGCGTTTGCCGAGGGGCTGCACGAGCTCGGTTGTCGCCTAGCACTTGATGATTTCGGCACCGGCTACGGCAGTTTCACTTACCTCAAGCGCCTTCCGGTTGACTTCCTGAAAATCGACATAGAGTTTGTCCGCGACGTCGTCACTAGCGCATCCAGCAGGCACGTGATCGAGGCGGTAGTGGCGCTTGCACGCTCGTTCGGTCTGCGCACGGTGGCCGAGGGAATCGAGGATCTAGCGACTTTTGAGCTTCTGCCGCTGCTGGGCGTCGACTTCGGCCAAGGCTTTTATCTCGGCCGGCCGGCACCAATTCCGGACGCGTGTCGGCCACCAACTCTGGCAGCTGCATGAGCACGATCGTCGATGACAGCAGAGCGGCTGCGCTGTTCGGCACAGCAAATCGTTGCAAGCTTGGGGCAGCGAGCCCGCCACCCAGCAGTCTACCAACCAAATCCATACTAGGAGTGAGAATGAACCCACAAACGACAGACGTTGAAAAGAACGACGTTTCCGGCCAAGAGGCCCTCGACCAGGAGCAGGGGCTGCTGGATCTGGATCAAAGCGTGGCCGATAGACAGCAGGCGTTGGTCGACCTCGACCAGAGCGCTGCCAACGCCGCCCAAGAGGTACTCGATGCCGACCGCGTGCAGGACGGTGACGCTCCGGCCGACGACGAGGCTGCTTTTGCGCTGACCGTAGCCTTCGAGCATCGCCAGGGCGAGATCGCTCGTCGCCAGCAGCGCAGTGATCTGCGTCAGCAGCAACTCGACCATGCACAACGCGCAGGCAACGAGCGGCAAGCCCTGATCGACGGTCAGCAGGAAGCCGGGGGCGACCTCGCTAGCAGCACAGCGGTGACGGTCGGGGACCTTGAAGCTAGTCGCAAGGCTCGCGCCGAAGCGGCGCGGGTGCGTGCAGCTGGAGCAGACCTGCGCGCCCAAGAAGCGGTGCATCGGGCCGAGGCCGCGGGGCGACGCGCAAAAGCGGCCCAGCTCCGGGCGACCGGCGTTGACCAATCGAAGGAGTAGGTGTGCAATGAGCGCCAACCGTTCCCTGCCCCGACTCATGATTGCCGACGATGACCCGGTCGTCCAGACCCTGCTCGTCAACGCGCTGAGCGCGAGGTTTGATGTGGTCGGCGTTGCGGCTGACGGCGACTCAGCGGTTGAGCTGGCGCTCAGCTGCCACCCTCACGCAGCTCTCATTGACGTTGAGATGCCAAATGGTGGCGGCTTGCGTGCTGTGCGAGGTATCCACATCGCGGCCCCGGAGATCGCGATCGTAATGCTGTCCTACGACGAGTGCCACGGGCTCGTCCGCGAGCTGATTGCCGCTGGCGCCACGGCATACACCCGCAAGGGCGTTGGGGCCACGCTGATCGCAGAGCTGCTTGAGGGATCAATCGAAACTCAGGCCTATGAGCGCAACCAACCTTCATAGCCACCCGCGGGTGCGAGCCGCGGCCACGTGGGGCGCACTCGGGCGTGCTGTGGGACCACTTCTGGCACATGGTCACCCTGGCTTGCCTGTGGGTCCGATGCGCCACTGGACGTCGGCGACCGTCATCGCGGCCACTGTCCTGGCCGCTGGACTGGTTCTCAGCGCTGCCCTGCCGTCTGAGCTGATGCTTGTTGTCGTCGGCTGGTGTGCGCTGTCAGTCGTTGTCGCCATGTTGCTTGCCGCTGGCGCCATGCGCGCCGGGGTGCTGGCGGACCGCTCGTTTGCGCGCGCCCTCGAACGCTTGGCCGGCGGCGAGCTTGGTGTTCGCATGCCGCAAGCGCCGGCTGGGAGAGGTGGCGTGCTGGCCCGCGGTTTCAACTCAATCGCTGCAAGTGTCGAGCTGCGTGAGCGTGCGCTCAGAACATCGAATGCTCGGCTACAGAGCATCTTCGACAGCGCCACCGTGGCGATCTACCTGAAGGATTCATCCGGGCGCTACCTGCTCGTCAATCGTGAGTTCGAACGTATCCACGGCCTATCCGCAGGAGACTTGGTTGGACACAGCCAACCAGATCTCAGCCCCGCCGTCACGCGCTCACCGACGCCGATCGCCGCGTCCTTTGAACACTCGCTGCACACGCCAGCAGGGCGGCGGACGTACTTGACCGTGTCCTTTCCCGTCTCCTCCGAGTGGGGTCAGCCAAGCACGATGGCGGGGATCTCGTTTGACATCACCGACAACGGGCGCGCGCTTGCACAGGCCGTTGAGGCGTCACGGCTCAAATCCGAGTTTGTCGCCAACATGAGTCACGAGATTCGGACACCGCTCAGTGGCGTCATCGGGATGACACATCTCCTGGTCGATACGCCACTCGATGCCGAACAGCAGGAGTATGTCGATGCGCTGGCTGCGTCGAGCGAGGCGCTGCTGGCGCTTATCAACGACATTCTCGACTTCTCGAAGATCGAGGCGGGCCATCTCGAACTCGATCGAGCTGACTTCGACGTGCGGCGTGCGGTCGCAGATGCAAGCCGCATGTTGGCGGCGCAAGCGAGCGCAAAGGGCCTGAACCTCAGCCACGGCGTTGACTCAGCCGTGCCCGTGATTGTTCATGGTGACCGTGCCCGGCTGCGCCAGGTCTTGCTGAACCTGCTGTCAAACGCAATCAAATTCACCGACAGCGGCGAGGTTACGCTGCGGGTGACTGCCGCCGAGGACGGGTTGGTTCGCTTTGAGGTTTCCGACACGGGTATTGGCATCGAAGCTGGTGACGCCAGCGCTCTGTTTGAGTCTTTCAACCAGGCTGATCGGACGACAACACGGCGTTACGGCGGCACCGGTCTGGGCTTGACGATCTCGCGTGAGCTTGTGCATCTGATGGGGGGTGACATCGGGGCCGAGGCCAGCACCGAGGGCGGCAGCGCGTTCTGGTTTACGGTCTCGCTGCCCCCAGGCCAGGCCACCCGGGTGCCCAGCAATATGGACTCCACGTTGATGGGCCTGCGCGCGCTTGTCGTCGACGCCGATGCTCGTCGCCAGATGCTGCTCGAGCACGGCTTGACTCGATTGGGCCTGACCGCAGACAGCGTCGACAATCCGGCGGTCGCGATGGAACAGCTTGAGCACGCCACGCGGTGTGGACGGCCGTACGCGCTTGTGCTGCTGGACTCGTCGATGTCCCACGGTGGCGGCATCGAGCTCGCAGGCCAGATCGGCGAACGCCCAGCTCTGCACGGGGTGCGTCAGGTGCTCTTGGGAGATCCGCCGCCAGGCCACGAGCTGCTGACCGGCCCGCGGACGCCTGTCGTCGTGCCGACGCCCACCGACTCCGCCTCACTTCATGCCGCCATCAGTCAAACACTGTTCCGAAGCCCGCAGCCCAGGTCGCTTCAGCCGAACCGAAGCTCGGCGCCGACAGGTGCGCGCTCCGGCGTTGTCCTTGTCGCCGATGACAACACGATGAACCAGTTTTTGGCGCAATCCCTCCTGGCTCGCATGGGACTGGACACCGCTGTCGCGAGCGACGGCATCGAGGCCGTTGCGATGGCCGCCAGCAACCGTTACACAGCGATCCTGATGGACTGCCAGATGCCCGCGCTCGATGGCTACAGGGCGGCCGAGCAGATCCGTGCCGCAGAGACGGATCGGCGGGTGCCAATCGTCGCGATCACGGCCAACTCGCTCGCCGGGGTGCGTGAGCGCTGTATCGGTGCCGGCATGGACGATTGCATCACCCGGCCGTTTCAACCGCAGCAGTTACAAGAGGTTCTGCGGCGGTGCACTGCGACCGACGCAATCCCATGTCCGCCTCCAGCCTCCGCCGCCGCTGCTGACAACCGGTCCTGTGCCGATGAGCAGCCCGCACGAGGCCTGGTTGACACACATAGGGTCCGCGAGTGGTCGGAGGCACTCGATGTGGACCGCCGGGAGGCTGTGGCGACAGCATTCGAGGTCTCGTTGCAAAACGCGCTGGGGGAGATGAGCGCCGCCGCGGCCACCAATGACGCCAACGAGCTTCGCCGGCTTGCGCACCTGGTCGGAGGCGGCGCGGTCGAACTCGGCGCCACCCGCCTGTCGGCCCTCTGTCGTCGGCTCGAACGACAGAGCGACGACGACTGCG
>CAJCHW010000018.1 GCA_903970125.1 Chlamydiota bacterium | reverse complement strand
TCTCGCAGATGCTCCTGAACCTCGTTGCAGTGGGGATTTTGGCGGTCGTGACGCTTACGACCGTGAAGGGCTTGCAAGGCGACGACATGCCCCTTGTGGTGCTCGCACTCACCCCCCTCGCAGTGTTGGTGGTGCTGCTCGTGGCCCCCCTAGTGGTGCCCGGCGCACCCTGCTGGCGGCCCCTTGGCGTGGGCGACTTCGCGCGGGAGGTGCGCTTTGCGCTCAGCCGCGTGCGCTACGGCATGCGGGTGTTCTCAAATGTGCGTCAGGCACCCTTGGCGCTGGCGCTGCAACTGGCCGCTTGGGCGATCCAGTGGCTTTGCTGCTGGCTTCTGCTTGCCGCTTTCGGCCTCAACGGCCAGGTCGATCTGGCCGGCGCTGCAGCGGTGCTCTTTGCTGTCAATCTCACAGCGCTTTTGCCCGTGACGCCCGCCAACGTGGGCGTCTTCCAGGTCGCTGTGGCAGCGGTGCTCGTAGGCGTGTACAACGTGTCACCCGCAAGCGCCATCGCCTACGGGATCCTGCTGCAAGCCGTTGAGATCGCCACAGCGCTGGGGATGGGCATTCCTTGCCTTGCCGCCGAGGGCATCTCCTGGCGGGAGCTGCGCGTGCGCACCTTGCATGCCACACCCGTGCGGCTTGACCCCCTGCCCGCTGCCGCGTCCCCAGGACCCGCCGCGCGGGATGCCGTGGGCGCTGCTGCACGCGCCTAAGCGCCCGCCCAGCCCCACGCATCCCAACGCAGTTTTTGTTCTAGGTTCCAGTCGTCCAGGCGAGGATGACCTGGTTTGTGACCACAGCGGGCTGGTGGGCCGCGATCTCCGTGGTTTTGCACCACAGTTCCACCGTGTGGTCGCCAGTCGCATAGGTTTCGTTGCCCGAGCCGCGGTAGATGCTCGAGCCGACCACGTTCATGCTCGCGACGTCGTCTTCCAGTTCGCCGCTGTTGGTCGTCTGGTCGATCGAGGCGCGCACTTCGTTTGAGACCTGCGTGCCTTCGATCTCGACCAGGCATGTGACTGCCTGAAACTGGTTGATCCCAAAGGTCAGGTCCGCATTGACGTCGATGGCGCTCGCCTCATTGAGGTCCACAGTCACTTCTCCGACCTTGTCCAAAGTGGTGCCGTTCAGAGTTACAGGCGTTGCCGTCTTGTAGAGCGCCGAGACCGTTGGCACGCCGGCAGAGCCCGTGGGACCCGTGGGACCCACAGTTCCTGTCACGCCATTTGAGCCCGTCGAGCCAGTAGCCCCTGTGGGCCCGTCCTTTCCAGTCGCGCCTGTGGCGCCCGTTGCGCCGACCGCACCCGTAACGCCTTGAGCTCCAGTAGCGCCGGTCACGCCAGTGGTTCCTGCGGGGCCCGTCACTCCGGTGGTTCCAGTGGGGCCAGTCGCGCCAGTCGCGCCTTTGACCCCGGTAGTCCCTACGGCCCCCGTTGCGCCCGTCACGCCCCCGGCGCCCGTGGCACCTGTCGCGCCCGTGGCACCTGTCGCGCCTGTGGCACCTGTCGCGCCCGTGACACCCGCAGCCCCGGTGGCGCCTTGAGCCCCCGTGGCGCCTTCAACGCCTGTGGCTCCTGTCGTGCCCGCCGCGCCTTCACGGCCTGCGGGACCGGCATTTCCGGCACGGCCTGTCGCGCCTACGGCGCCTTCGGCGCCCGTAACGCCGGCAACGCCGTTAACCCCGGCAGCTCCGCTGGCGCCCGTTGCGCCGCTGGGGCCCGTCGCGCCGGTTGCGCCGCGCGGGCCTCCCTCGCTCCACGCGATCCTGGTGAAGTTCTGTGGGCAGTGCTTGCGGTTTGTGAGAACGCGCAACGTGTGGATGCCTGCGCGCTTGTAGTTCTTTACACACGCGAAGATCAGTTCTGAGTTTGCGGATGGCGAACTGCCGAGGTCCGTCCGGCGATAGGTGGCATTTGCTGTTCCCGGCAGGGCCAGCGCCGCCAGCAGCGGCGCAAAGGCGATCAAGCGGAATTTTGTTGGCACTGTTCGCATGTCCTCCTCCAGCTTCCGAGCTCCGGGATGTCGCGCACACCGGGCAGATGCTCTCGCCGGAATCTTCGGCTGCCTGCGGGGGTCTGCCCTATCAAGCAACTGCGGTCATGGACCGATATCCGAGCTTTTAGGCCGCTTACTGCTCGAAATAGTGGCCGTCATCGAGGTCGGCGATCAAACCGGGATGGGTGGGCTCCCACCCAAGCCACTCACGCGTCAGCTTGCTGGAGGCGAGGTTGTCCAGGGAGACGAACGCGCCCAGGAAGGAGAAGTGCTCCGTGGCGTCGTCGGGGGCAACACTCGCGCTGGGCACCCCGAGCTTGTTGGCGATTGTTCCAGCGATCTGGCGGAATGGGACGCCTTCGTCGGCGACCGCATGCAGTCGTGTTCCCGGGGTGGCGCCCTCCAGCGCCAGCCTGTATACGCGCGCTGCGTCAACCGTATGCACTGCGGGCCACCGATTTGCTCCCTCGCCCACGTAGCCCGAGACGCCCTTCTGGCGGGCGATGGAGATCAGGGTGGGACCGAACCCGTGGTGGTCGAGCGTGCTGTGGACCAGTGGGGGCAGGCGAACGATCGAGGAGCGCACGCCGTGCTCGGCGAGGCCCACCACGGCGTTCTCGGCGTCAACCCGCGGCCCTCCCTCGACCACATCGAGCTCAGTGCCCGCTCGGTCCGTGATGCCCGCGAACGTCAGCATCAACGTGCCCGAGGTGCTCACGAAGGGCTTGCCCGACCCCTCCAGCGCCGCTCCAATTGCTTCGATTGCGCTCATGTCAGCGGCAATGGCGCCGAGAAAGTCGCCCGAGCGCATCGCCTCGTGCTTGAAAGCCAGATGGATGACACCGTCTGCGGCGGTCGCGGCGTGCTTGAGGCCCTCGAGGTCGTCCAGATCCCCCCGGTGGACCTCGGCGCCCGCGGCGGTCAGCGCGGCCGCGGAGTCCTCCGAGCGGGCGAGCCCCGTGACCTCATGGCCCGCGGCGAGCAGCTCGGGGACGACAGCGGAGCCGATGTGGCCGGACGCGCCGGTGACAAGTACACGCATGGGGAACCTCCTGAGGCAAGGGCCCCGGCATGGTTGCGCGCGCGGGGACTAGTGGATGACACTTGGGGGTATCAGCCTAGTCGCGGACGCGCTGCGGTCTGTTGCGCTTGCCTCAGGCAGACAAGCCGCGTCAGACCCCAGCGGAGGGCATGCCCTCGGGGGAGGGGCCTCCGATGGCCACGGAGTCGGCCATGATTTGATCGATCTGCGCAAGCTGGGCCTCGCTCAGTCTCGTGGCGCCTGTTGTCGAGGTCGTCCCTGAGCGCGCGTCCCAACAGTCGCTCCGAGGCGCCGAAGCCGTAGCCCTGCGCGGTGTCGAAGAGATTGACGCCACCCTCGCGAGCGCGGCGAATCGCGGCGATCGCCTCGTCCTCGTCGAAGTGCCCCACTCACCGCCCAACTGCCACGTGCCCAGGGCAATCGGTGAGACCTCAAGGCCTGTCATGCCGAGGGTAACGCGGGTGGCAATTGGTGCTAGTCATGGTGCTCCCTTGCCTGCTGAACCGCTGTGATTCATAGTTGGAATGCACAATGCCCGTTTCTGCAGCCACCGCGGATGGCGACGCCAACTCGGTCAGCCAGCGTGCCAGTCGCAGCATCGCGCACCCGCTCGCGCGCGTACTTCTGCTTTTGACGTTCACGACTGGCCTCGTGGATGCGACCAGTTACCTCGGGCTCGGCCATGTGTTCACGGCGAACATGACCGGGAACATCGTCTTCTTGGGCTTCGGTATCGCGGGCAGCGGCGGCCTGCCCGTCGTTGCTCCCCTGGTCTCGCTTGCAGCGTTTCTGCTGGGGGCAGGAGCTGGAGGCGTCGTCGCCAAACGCATGGCCGACCACGCTCATCGCAACCTCGCTTGGGCGCTTGCCGTCGAGGTGGTGCTGATCGTGGTGGCTGCGGTCATGGCGGCGGCCATTGACATCCGGCCCGATGCAGTGTCCGGGGATGCTCTGATCGCGCTGCTTGCTCTGGCGATGGGCGTCCGCAACGCGACTGTGCGAAGGATCGCTGTGCCGGACCTCACAACGACGGTGCTCACGATGACGCTTACCGGGCTCGCTGCCGACTCTGTGCTTTTCGGCGGCTCGGGCAAAGGCACGACACGCAGGACCGCGGCGGTGCTCACGATGCTCTGCGGCGCGCTCGCAGGGGCGTTGCTGCTGAAGACGAGCCTCGCTGTCCCGCTGGCAGCCGCGGCTGTTTTGGCGTTCCTGGGGGCGACTCTCTACATCACTGCCGCGCGACGGGGGCTGTGAGCAGGGCTCAGGCGTCGACCAGGGTCTCCTCGGCGGGATCGTCCTCGAGCTCCCCAGAGATGCCATTCGCGGCGAACAGGGAGGGGTCGCGCGGGGAGCCCTTGATCACATCGTCGGGGCTTGAGTCTGCGGGCAGCCGTCCCTGACGGGTGCCAAAGTAGATCGCCTGCGGGTGATGGGCTACGAGCGCAAGCGTGGACTGCTCTGGTTCCGGGGCGTAGCCCGTGGTCAGGCGCATATCGATGCGCGACAGATCGAGCAGCTTGTCGATCTTCACGTGCTCGCTTTGCTCGGGCACGGCGGGGTAGCCCCAGGAGTAACGCCGGCCCTGAGTGGGCGGTATTGCGAGCATCTCTCGCACCTTGTAGTGCAACCATTCCGCGAGACCCTCGGCGGTCTGCACGCCCAGGCCGTGCACGAACAGCTGCTCTGCGAACTCGCCTTCGCGCTCAAGCCTGGAGACAACCTCGGTCACGTCCGGGCCCGCAGTGACCGCTTGCAGTGCGACCACGTCGAGTTGCTCCGGCGGCGATCCATCGATCGCGGGCCGGAAGAAGTCGGCCAGGCAGATGCGGTCGCCCGCAGGCTGGCGCGGGCATACGAACCTCGTCAGCTCCCTGGCGTGGTTGTCGGGGTCCAGGACCACGATCTCGTTGCCCAGCGAATAGCAGGGGAAAAACCCGAGTAGGGCACGCGGGTGAAGGTAGTCCTGATCGCGCCACATGCGCTCCAGGCGTGGAATGAAGTCCTCTGCGAGCAGCGTGCGCCAGGCATCGCCCTTGACGCCCCGCCCGCCCCAGTGAAGCTTGAAGAGCACGTGCGTGTCGAGGTGGCTGTAGACCTCCCCGAGATCCACTGCGATCTCCTGAGCGCCCCAGAAGGGGGGCACGGGAATGGGGTTGTCCGTGCGCGCAGCCGATCGCACGGAGTCGTCAGTGAGATCGACCTCCTCGCGCACCGTGCCCTTGGCGCGGAAGTCCGAGGCGCTTGTGCGCAGTTTGCCCACGAGGCCCGAGCGGGCGTCGTCGTCGATCAGCTGGTCCATCACCGCGAGCCCCTCGAAGGCGTCCTTGCAGTAGAAGACGCCCGGCTCATACACGTCGCTTGAGTCCGTTCCACCGGGATACAGCGCCCGGTAGGAGAAGTCTCTGTTGATTGCAGCGCCGCCGATGAGCACGGGGAAGGTGAGTCCCTGCGAGTGCAGCTCCTGGATGCATGCCGGCATCTGCTTGGACGTCGACACCAGCAGCGCCGAGAGCCCGATCGCGGTTGCATCGTGCTCCTTTGCGGCCTCCAGGATCGTCTGGATTGGCACCTGCTTGCCCAGGTCGACCACCGTGTAGCCGTTGTTCGTGAGGATCGTGCCCACGAGCGACTTGCCAATGTCGTGCACATCGCCAAAGACAGTGGCGAGCACCACGGTGCCCTTGGTGTACCCCTCGAGCTTGTCCAGGTAGTTCTCCAGGCGCGACACCGCGCGCTTCATCACCTCCGCTGACTGCAGCACGAAGGGCAGGATCAGTTCGCCCGCGCCGAACTTGTCGCCCACCTCCTTCATTGCCGGCAGCAGAACCTCGTTGAGCGTGGGCACCGCGCCGATCTTCTCGACGCTGCGGTCGATCCAATCCTCCACGCCCTCCTTGCGCCGGCGCAGGATGTGAAAGTGCAGCGCCTGCTCGGGCTCCATTCCCGCCGTGGGGTCCGCGGCGCCCGCGTCGCCCGTGCCGGAGTCCGACGCGCCCTGGGACTCGAAGTGGGCGATGAACCGCTCCAAGGCGTCCTCGCGGCGGTCGAACACGAGGTCGTCCGCGAGCTCACGCTCGGACTCCGAGATCTCCGAGTAAGGGGTGATGTGGTTGGGGTTGACCATCGCGAGGTCAAGCCCCGCCGCCACGCAGTGGTGCAAGAAGACCGAGTTCAGTACCGCGCGAGCAGGGGGGGAGACGCCGAAGGAGACGTTTGACACCCCCAGGGAGGTCTTTACCGAGGGGATCTGCGCCTTGATCGCAGCGATGCCCGCGATCGTCTCGAGCGCCGACGGCCGCCACTCCTGCTCACCTGTTGTGAGCGTGAACGTGAGGCAGTCGAAGATCAAGAGCTCGGGGTCCATGCCGTGCTCCTCGCAGCACAGGTCGCGGATGCGCTTTGCGATCTCGACCTTGCGCTCCGCGGTCTTGGCCATCCCCGTCTCGTCGATCGTGAGCGCGATCAACGCCGCGCCGTGTGCGAGCGCCATGGGGACCACGCGGTCGAGCTTGGCGCGGCCCGCCTCCAGGTTGACCGAGTTGACGATCGCCCTGCCAGGGATCTGCTCAAGGGCCCGCTCGATCACCTCCGGCTCGGTCGAGTCGATCTGAATCGGCGCCGGCTGGGTCAGGGACACCTTCTTGGCCAGGATCCGCATCTGCTCGTCCTCGTCGGTGCGCTCGGTCAATGCCACGCACAGGTCGAGCACGTGCGCGCCGCCTGTCACCTGGTCCTCAGCGATCTGAATCAGACCGTCGTAGTCGTCGGCGAGCAGCAGCTCCTTGGCTTTGCGCGAGCCCTGCGAGTTGACGCGCTCCCCGACCATCGTGGGGCGTGGCTCCTGCACGAGTGCCGTCGCCGCGATAATCGACGACAGATGCGCGGGGCGGGGGGTTGGGCGCGTAGCCACCGTGCGGCCGTCCACGACGGCCACAAGCGCCGCAATGTGCTCCGGCGTGGTGCCGCAGCAGCCGCCCACCACGCCCACGCCGTAGCGCTCGACGAACTCCCCGAGCGCGCGCGCGAACGGCTCGGGCTGCTCCGGGAAGATGGTCTCGCCGTTGGGCCCCTGCAGGGGCAGGCCCGCGTTGGGGATGCACGCCACTGGCACCGGGCACGTTTCGCCGAGGAAGCGGATGGCGTCGCGCATGTCCTCGGGGCCCGTCGAGCAGTTGAGCCCCATCACGTCCACGTGTAAGGCCTCAAGCGTGGTCAGCACGGACGAGATGTCCGTGCCCAGGAGCATCGTGCCCCCCTGCGGCAGCAGCGACACCGAGACGTGGATGGGCAGGCGCTTGCTTGCCTGCTCGAACGCCTGCCGCGCCCCGAACACGGCGGCCTTGACCTCGAGGATGTCCTGCGCAGTCTCGATGATGAGCAGGTCCGAGCCGCCCTCGATCAGCCCGTGTGCCTGCTCGCTAAAGACCTCCACGAGCTCGCCGAACGTGATCTGGCCGAGCGCGGGATCCTCGGATGCCGGCAAGAAGCCCGTGGGCCCGATCGACCCGGCTACGTAGCGTTCCGAGCCCGCCGCCTCGCGCGCGATCTGTGCCGCTTTGACGTTGATCTCGCGCGTGTGTGCCTCAAGGCCCCACTCCCCGAGCTTGATCCGCGATGCCTGGAAGGTGTCCGTCTCGATCACGTGCGCGCCCGCCTCGAGCATTGACGTGTGCACGCCCGCGATCACATCCGGGCGGTGCAGCACGAGCGCCTCGTGGCACTTGCCCTCCAGACCCCCGTAATCGGCCGCATTGAGGTCGAACTGCTCGAGCGTTGCGCCCATGCCGCCGTCGTAGATGAGTACGTGCTCGCCGGTGGCCTTGAGGTAGTCGCGCATGCGTTGCGATGCTAGCAGCGGCACGCAAACCTTGACACGCTTATGAGAAGGTTGGCGGCGCGTATTTTGCCGCAGCCGGTCCGGCTCTTTGCGCTTTCAATTGCGCTTGCGTGTGGACCCTGTTTGCGACCGCAAACCGTGGAAGGTGATCACGGCCCCTAACGGAACGTAAACCGTAATCACAGCTACTGCGACCAGTTCAACCTGTTTACTAAGCACCTGCCATGGCCGCCATTGACGTCACCCGCATGCTCGCACAGAGCTCCCGGGACAAGCAAACACTGACCGCGGATCCGGAGACGGCGCCCACGACGGCGCCCACCGTGGGCCCCATGCCGGGGCTGCGCGACAGCGCGCACGCGGCGTCGCTGCTGGACATATTCGACGCCACCGTGGCAGCCAACAGTGCGCGCGTGGCGCTCGATGCCGACGACGGCGTCCTCACCTACGGAGAGCTCTCCGAGGCCGCAAACCGTGTCGCCAGAGGCTTGCGCAAGCAGGGCGTGGGCCCGGGCGAGCGCGTGGGCGTGTACCTCGAAAGCGGATCCTGGCGGCTTTACGCGGGGATCCTGGGCGTCCTGCGTGCCGGTGCGGCGTACGTGCCCGTGGACGCCGACGACCCGCCTGCGCGCGCCGCCGAGATCTTCGACGGTGCCGACGTGTGCGGCGTGCTCGAAGGCGACCTGCGTCTGCGGCGCCTGCGCGAGCCGCGCGGTCTCAGCCGCGAGCTCGCAGTCGACGACGACGCGTGGATCATCTTCACGTCCGGCTCCACGGGTCGGCCGAAGGGGGTCGCGGTAACACACCGCTCTGCCGCAGCGTTCGTGGCGGCCGAGCAGCGCCTGTGGACCGTGCGCGCCGACGACCGCGTGCTCGCCGGTCTCTCGGTTTCCTTTGACGCCTCCTGCGAGGAGATGTGGCTGGCCTGGGGGACTGGCGCCGCGCTTGTGCCCGCGCCCCGCGCCGTCGTCCGATCCGGCGCCGATCTCGGCCCGTGGTTGGTGCGGCGCGCGATCACTGTGATCTCGACCGTGCCCACGCTTGCGGCGATGTGGGACGCCCACATGCTTGCCAACGTGCGCCTGCTGATCGTCGGCGGCGAGGCGTGCCCCGACGAGCTCGGCTGGAGGCTCGCAGAAGGGCGGGAGGTGTGGAACACGTATGGGCCCACCGAGGCCACCGTGGTTAGCACCGCTGCGCCGATCGTGCCCGGTGAGCCTGTGCGGATCGGCTGGCCGCTCGCCGGCTGGGAGGTCGCTGTGGTTGACGACAGCGGCAGCCCCGTGCCACTGGGGGAGTCCGGCGAGCTCGTCATCGGCGGTGTCGGCCTGGGGCGCTACACCGACGCAGAGCTTGACAGCGTGCGTTACGCGCCTTTGCCTGCGCTTGGCTGGGCGCGCGCCTACCGCTCCGGCGACATCGTGCGCGAGACCATCGACGGCTTTGAGTTCGTTGGCCGTCGCGACGATCAGGTCAAGGTCGCGGGCAGGCGCTTGGAGCTCGGTGAGGTCGAGGCCCGGCTGTGCGCAGTGCACGGCGTGCGCGCCGCGGCAGCGGCACTGCAGAAGACGGCATCCGGCAACGGCGTGCTTGTGGGCTACGTGGTCGGCGATGTCGAGGCCGCCGATGTGCGCGCAGTCGTGGCCGAGGAACTGCCCGATGGCCTGGCGCCGCTTGTGCTCGTGCTCGACGAGCTGCCACTGGCGCGCTCCGGCAAGCTCGACCGCAAAGCGCTGCCCTGGCCGCCGCCGGACTCAGTCGGTCCCTCCGACCCGCGCCTGCGCGGCACCGGGGCATGGCTTGCCGAGCGCTTCATCGACCAGCTGGGCCCGCTGGCGGTTACGGCCGAAACGGACTTCTTCGCCTCCGGTGGCAGCTCGCTCGCGGCAGCAAAGCTCGTATCGGTGTTGCGCGGGCGCTTCCCCTCAGTGGCCGTCGCCGATGTCTATGAGCACAGGACGCTTGGGGCACTCGCCGAGCACCTCGACGGCCTTGGCGAGGCCGGGGCTCAGACTGCCCCGCCGCTGTCGCCTGCGCGGTCGCGCTGGGGTGCCGTGCAGCTATGTGGCGTGCTCGGGCTGATGGCATTCACTGCGGCGCAGTGGTTGGTCGCGGTCCTCGGCTATGACCAGTGGGAAGGTGTCGGCCCGCGGGTTGGATGGGTCCCCTTGATCGCCGGTTGGCTGCTGGTAACCAGCGCCCCCGGCAGGGCGCTGATCGTGGTCGCCGCGCGCCGTGTGCTCTTACGCGGCGTTCGGCCCGGGCGCTACCGGCTTCACGGCTGGCTTGCGTGCCGGATCTGGTTTGTCGAGCGTCTCGCCGAGCTGTGCCGTGTGGACGGCCTCGCGGGGACCCCGTGGGCGCCACGGTACGCGCGGCTGTGCGGCGATCGCGTGGGTCACGGGGCACGGCTGGGGACGTTGCCACCGGTATCGGGCCTGCTCAGCGTCGGTGACGGCGCAACGCTTGAGGGCCAGGTGGACGTGCACGGTTGGTGGATCGAGGGCGCCGAGCTCGTGCTCGGGGAGATCTGTGTGGGCGCCGGCGCCAGGGTTGGTACGCGCTGCCTGTTGATGGGAGGCGCGGAGATCGGCGCAGGCGCCGAGATCGAGCCCGGCAGCGTGGTCAATGGCGCCATTGGAGCGGGCGAGCGCTGGTCGGGGTCGCCCGCGCGGTACGTGGGGCGCGCAGGCGCTGCCTGGCCGGCGACTGCGCCGAGCCGCTCCGCGCACCGGCGCTTTTGGAAGGCGATGTACGGCGCCGGCCTGGCGACCCAGAGCGCGCTCGTGCTCGCGTCGGCGGTGCCCGGAGTCCTGGTGCTTGTCACCCTGGGCGTCAACCTCAACTCGGTCAGCTCGATCGCCTCTGCCAGCGTGATCGCGGCGCCGCTGATGACCGCGACCTTCCTGATCTCCTACGCGCTTTTGGTCGCAGCGATCCTGCGCTTCGTCTGGCCTTGGCTTGCACCTGGAACCCATGCCGACGACGGCGCCGTGGCGTGGGCGTTCTGGTTTTCGGAGGCGCTCATGGAGTCCACGCGGACACTGCTTTTCCCCCTGTACGCAAGCCTCTACATCCGCCCCTGGCTGCGCCTGGCGGGCGTGCGCATCGGCTGCGGCACCGAGGTTTCCACGGTCGTTGGGCTGAGCCCCCTGGTCTCCGTGGGCGAGCTGAGCTTCTTGACCGACGACGTCGTGCTTGCAACCGCCAGGGCCCGCGGGGGTTGGATCTGCGTCGAGCCGATCGTGATCGGCGACAGAACGTTCATCGGGCCGGGGGCAATCCTGCGCAGCGGCACTGTGCTCGGCGACGACTGCCTCGTGGGGGTGCTCTCGACGCCCCCGCAACACAGCGCGAGCGGTACGTCCTGGCTGGGCGTGCCGGCGCTTGAGTTGCCACGGGTACCGGATCGCCCGGACCCCGCGCGCACGACTGCACCGCCGCGCCGGCTGATCGCGGCTCGCGCCGCGGTCGAGCTGCTGCGCCTGCTGTTGCCCGGTAGCGTTTCCGTGATCCTCGGGACGGGTGTGTTCGTCGCGCTCGAGCACATGGGCAGCGCCGACGGCGTGGTGGCGATGGCGGCGGCGGCGCCGCTCGCGCTCGCGCTCGCGGGGGCAGGTGCGGTCGCCTTCACGATTGCGGCGAAGTGGCTGATCATGGGCCGCTACAGGCCCCTCGAGCGGCCTCTGTGGTCACCGTTTATCTGGCGCGACGAGATCATCAACACCTGCCAGGAGCAGCTGGCTCGCGTGTGGATGCTCGACATGGCGCTGGCCACGCCAATGATGTCCGCCTACCTGCGCGCGATGGGCGCCGATGTCGGTCGCGACGTCTGGTTTGAGACGCTCGCAGTGACCGAGTTTGACCTCGTGACTCTGGGCGACGGCGCCGTGGTCAACCGCGCAGCCTGTTTGATGACCCACTTGATCCACGATCGGCTGATGCGTACGGGACCGTCGTCCATCGGCGCAGGCGCCACGCTCGGTCCAGAGAGCGCCGTCTTGCCGGACACAAAGCTTCACCCCGCATGCAGCGTCGGGGGACGCTCGATCGTGTTGCGCGGCGAGGAGCTGCCTGCCGGGACCCGCTGGCACGGCGCTCCCGTGGCGGCGCTTGCGGCGCGCCAGGCGCACACACCCGGCGGCGTGGCCGAGCCGGTCGCAGCTCTCGTCAGTGCCTAAGCTGGCCCCACGGCCCGTGGCCGGCGCGCGGGAGCTCTTGCCCGCGCAGGACCATGGCTCCCGCGCTCCGAGGATCGTCCTGCTTGACGCCGTCGCGGCAGGGGTCTCAGACTCCGAGGGCCTGCGTGCGCTCGCGCGCAGCCTCTGCGAGCACGACGGTGCCACGCACTGCTCGCGTTCCTACCACTTTCCATTTGCGCTCATCGCTTGCCACGACGAGGCAGTGGGTGTTGATATCGAGCGCGTCGAGCACTGCGATCAGACCTTTGCCGATTCGATCCTGACGCCCTCGGAGCGGATCGCTTCAGAGTGCACCGAGCGCGGGTTCCATGCCGACATCACCTCGCTTTGGTCAAGCAAGGAGGCGCTTTCGAAGGCGCTTGGTGACGCGCTGCAATATGACCCGCGCCGCCTTGAGGGGCCGGGTTGCTGGCGCGATGGCCGCAGTGGCCCCTGGCGCGCGTCAACCCTCGATGTGGGGGCCGGCTACGTCGCCTGGGTCTGCTGGCGCGCGTCCTGAGTGACACGCGGCCTGTGTGTCGGCGGGTGCGCAAAAAGTGATGGCCGCGCGCGCGCGTTCCGACGGTGGGGGGTCGTTAGGGACACCCCACCGTCGGCGCGCTCAAACGTCGTCGCTCAACCGTCGTAGTACATGGGGAACTCCCATGGGTGCGGCCGCAGGCTGACCGCGTCGGCCTCCTCGCGCTTGTAGCGGATCCATTCGGCCACGAGATCGTCGGTGAACACGCTGCCCTTGGTCAGGAACTCGTGGTCGGCCTCAAGCGCGTCCATTGCGGCGGACAACGACTCGGGGACGTGCGGGATGCTTGCGAGCTCCTCCGGGGACATCTCGAAGAGGTCCGTATCGACGGGATCGGCAGGCTTCAAACCGCGCTGGATCCCGTCCAGACCCGCCATCAGCAGAGCGCTGAAGGC
>CAJCHW010000017.1 GCA_903970125.1 Chlamydiota bacterium | reverse complement strand
CGCGTGCAGCCTGCTGCTCGGCGGCAGCCTGCTCGGCAACCGCTATGGCCGGCGCGCTTTGGACCGATGGCCGCTCGCCCTCCGGCGTGACCTGCTCGAGCCGGAACAGGATCACGGTGATGTTGTCGCGGCCGCCGGCGTCGTTGGCGGCCTTCAGCAGAGCCTCGCCGGCGTCGTGGAGCGTTGAGTGGCCGGCCAGAATCGCGGCGACATTGTCGTCGGAGACCATCGTGGTCAGGCCGTCGCTGCAGATCAGGTAGATGTCGCCGTCGCGGCCCGGGTAGCTCAACGTGTCGATCTCGACCGTCGGTTCGGGTCCCAGCGCGCGGGTGATCACCGAGCGTTGGGGGTGATCCTGGGCTTCCGCCGGCGTGAGCCGACCCTGCCTGATCAGTTCGTCTACGAGCGAATGGTCGTGGGTCAGACGCGTGAGCTGTCGATCACGCAGGCAATAAGCGCGGCTGTCGCCGACGTGAGCGAGTGCGACCTCGTCGATCCCCACGTACAGTGCCGTGAGCGTTGTGCCCATGCCCGCCTGCTCGGCGTTGCTGCGCGACATTTCATGGATGCGCGCGTTGGCCTGCGCAATGCGCGTTGTGAGGCTTTGCACGGGGTCCTCTGCACCGCCCAGGCCGGGACGAAGACTCTCCACGGCTAGGCGCGACGCTACCTCCCCGGCCTGGGCGCCACCCATCCCATCGGCGACGACAAAAAGCGGCGACCGCGCGAGCAGGGCGTCCTCATTTGCACGCCGCTGGCGCCCGGTATCGGTCCCCGAGTACTGCTCAGCGACTCTTAGCATCAGTCCGTTTCGAAGGTCAGTTCGCTATCGCCAATGCGCACGCGATCGCCAGGGTGAAGCGGCCTGGGTGTGTCCAGGAGCTCCTCGTTGAGATACGTGCCGTTGGTCGAGCCCAGATCCTGGATGGCCAGAATCCCACCCTGCTCGAAGATCTGCGCGTGGCGGCCGGATGCAAACGGATCGTCGAGGCGGATGTGTGCATCGTCGCCCCGACCGAGCACGGCTTCGTGGCCAAGGTCGTAGATCATCCCTGCCTCGTGGCCAGGCGCCTGCTCGACCACGAGTCGGGGGGAATGCTCAGAGACTTCATAGCCGTGTATTGCCGACGCCGAATAGAGCCCCGTGGCGTCCTGTGAGCCGAGGCTGTCGGCTTTCCCCGTTGCGGGCAGGCTGCGAATCCCTCCCCCCTTGAGGTCGCGCAGTGCCGAGCGGGTGACCCACATCAGGAACAGGTACAACACGGCCAAGAAGCCGTATTTGAGCGCCACGGAGATGGGCTCCAGAGTGTTCGCTACCGCCTCCGGGGCGTTCACGAGGCCTCAAAGACCATCTCGGTCTCACCGAGCTCGATGCGGTCACCGGAGCGCAAGACGGCGGCACTGTCGATGTGCGAGCGGTTCAAAAAGATACCGTTGGTCGAGCCGAGATCGCGGATGATCCAACCGTCGTCGGCAAGGCGGATCTCAACGTGCCTGCGCGATACCCCGGGATCGTCGAGCACCAGGTCGCATCCGCGTGAGCGCCCGATCACGAAGCCTCCAGGAGCGACCGCAAGGCGCTTGTCGCGCACGAGCACGAACGCGCGCTGGGCGGGACGTTGCTGGGAGGCGCCCCCCGGTCCGTGCGCGCGGTCAGAGGCGCTGTGAAGCCTGGTCTGACCGGCTTGGGCGGCTTGCGTCGAAGCCCGCTCCCCGGCTGCTTGACCGGCGCCCGCGGCGCCTACCTCCTCGCGCTCTGAGTCGAGCTGCACGAGGCGGGCTTGGATGCCGAATTCTCCCAACGACAGGCGCTCGTCGGTGTTAAAGGCGACGATCGGACGCGACGTCAACGTGAGTTCCTGGCGACGCGCATGCTCGAGCAGGTAGGCACACAGCTCGTCGGTGACGTCGTCCTCGACGCCGGCGTAGCGTGCGCGGTCCTCCGCCGAGAGCCACACCAGGTACTCGTTGGGTGCATAAACGCGTGATACGGAGGTGGTCCGGTGCTCGTCCATCTCGCGCGCAAGTTTGTGCGCGATTTCGATCGGGCGGACCTCGGACCGAAAGACGCTGCCGAAGGCGCCTTCGAGCATGCCGCCGATGCTGCGCTCGAAGCTACTGAAGATGCTCATTCCGAGGACGCCTCCGCACCCATCATGCGGCCCTGTCTAGGGGGCATGACGCGCCGCCGGCCGGTCCGATAAGAGTCCAATGCACATGGGCGCAATGCTACGTTACACCGCGTTCGATCTCGACCGTCGCGACCGGGCCCCTACACGCTGCCGCGCGTCGCTCGAGCGGCCACTGCCACGGCGCCGCCCAGCACCGCGCCAAGCACCACTCCGCGCGGCGACGGATGGCTGAGAGCTTCGATACCGCTGTCGAGCAGCGGCGCGGCGCTCGCCAGCGCCGCCGCCCAGACCGTTGCGGCTACGAGATCGCGTGCAGCGCTGCGGCCGCGCACGACAAGGGGCAACAACAACGCGGCGATCGCCCATAGGGCAGCTCCCTCGAGGGTTCCCGCGACCAGCAGGGGTTTGAGCACGAGCTTCACTGCGTGGCCGACGGAATCGCGCCACGCGGACAAGGCGATGGCGTGCCCGTGCGCGTACGGCCACAGCCACAGCCGCCGACCGACCAGCGGCGTCGCGAGCATGAGCCACCAATAACCGAGCGCTCCTAGCCCCGCACGCAGCTTCCAGCGCGATGCCTGTCCCGCTAGTGCGGGAAAGGCGCCCGCCAGCCCAACCAGTCCGAGCACGGGCGCCAGCGCTGCCGCAAGCCAACCCGGCCCGCCGCCGCGAGGCAGCGTAAGCAGGGGGAGCGCCATGGCACCCAGGACAATCGCGAGGCCCGTGTGTCCGGCAAGCGCCTGCGAGGCGATCAGCGCCAGCGGCGCGGCCCACCAAAGCAACCGGGGCACGCGTAGCCGCGTCGCTTTCCGCGACGCTGCTTCAGGCGTCTGTGCCGGCACGAGGTCAGGTGTCTGCTGCGGCACGTGGGGTGGCGTTTGGACGGCCTGCGCCCGCCCGCGTCTGCCTCTACGCGGCAGTCGGAGCGTATGCGCCCCCAAACGTGGCCCGAGGGTTTGTTGCAGCGAGACCCGCAGATCGTTCAACGACCCCCGTTGCTCTGGCTCGAATGAGAGCGCGCGGTCGACTGCGCGGGTGAGAGCACGCGGCAGGTCGCCGCGTGCGTGCTCCAGCGCCGGCACCCCTTGGCCCAGCCGTCTCGCCGTAGCCGCCGGGGTAGGGCCGCGCACCGGATTGACCCCCGCGAGCCCCTCATAGAGCGTGAGCGCCAGTGCGTACAGATCGGTCTGGGCAGTCGCCTCGTAGCCCTCACTTTGCTCGGGGGCCATGTACGCGAGCGTCCCGAGCACATCACCGGTGCGTGTGAGCGTGTCATCGCCGTTGACGCGCGCGCTACCAAAGTCGGTCAGCTTCGCGGGGACCTGCTCGCGTGCGGCCTCGTCCGCAGTCAGCACGACCACGTTGGCGGGCTTCACGTCACGATGGATAACGCCTCGGTCGTGTGCGTGTTGGAGGGCAGCGCTGACCGCCGCGCCAATCTGCAGGACGACCTCGTCATTGACGGCGTGGGCGCGCATGAGCTTGTCCAGCGACTCGCCGATCACGAGCTCCGAAATCAGGTACAGCCAATCGCCGTCGGCGCGCACCTCGTACAGCGACGCGATTGCTGGATGGGCCAGACGAGCCGTCGCTACGGCCTCCCGATGAGCGCGGTTGGCGCCTGTTTCATCGTCACGGTCGCAGAACACGCGCTTGATCGCCACTTCGCGCTGGAGCGTCTGATCGTGCGCACGCCAGACCACCCCAAAGCCACCTGCGCCGAGCCGCTCCAGCAGTCTGTAGCGGTTCAAGAGCAGGTCGCCTGAGTCACTCTCGACCCCGCCGGAGCCCCGCCCATGCTCCTGGCCGCTGCGACGAAAGAAAGTACGCCCCCGGGTCGTGGTGACGGCTGTTGTCTGCGCAGCCTCAGCGCGCGCGTGGACTAGCGTCTTGATGGTTTGCACCGCCTTCGCGTTCGTCGCGGTAGCGTGCGTTCCTGCCCCCAAAGCTGACGCTTGCACGCTGACCGTTTTCTTGCAAGCTCAAGTCGCGACTCGCATTGCCCGTTGCGCCAGTCATACTGACGCTTTCTGCCTGCAAGGAGTGTGCCTTTGTCGTTTTTCGACGAGGACGAGCCGCCCTCAACAGAGATCAGACCGCCACGCGCTTCGAGACCCGTTTCGGCTAGCCGGCCGCAGCGCGCTCCGCGGCGCCTGCCGCCGGACCACCACGCGCTCGTTGTGCGCCGTCGCGTGCTCGCGGGCGTGGCCGTCGTCGTCCTGATCGTGATTGTTATTGGAATCGCCGGTCTGGTGAGCGGCGGCGGCAAGGAAGAACTCGAAACCTATGGCCACAACGTCAGCGCCATCATCAAGGAATCCGATGAAAACGTCTCGTCCCCGTTTTTCCAGGCAATCTCTGGCGCGGGCGGCCAGCAGCGAGGCAGCGTCGAACAGCGCATCAACGAACTGCGCTACGTGGCCGAAGAACAGGAGAAGAAGGTCAGCGCTATGAGCGTGCCGGAATCGCTCGCGGGGGCCCAGCGCTACCTGGAGCTTGTGCTCGAGTTGCGCGCCGAAGGCCTGACGAAGATCGGCGGCCGGATCTCGGCGGCGTTGGGAGGTGGCACCGAAAGCGGCAGCGACTACAAGCTGATCGCGGGGGCGATGCAGACATTTCTGACCTCAGACATCGTCTACTCCCAGCGCGTGGCGCCCCTCATTGACACCGCCCTGGAAGCCGACGGAGCCAGCGGGCAGGACGTGGCCGACACGCAGTTCCTGCCCAATCTCGGCTGGCTGGAACCCGGGACGCTGACCACGCGGATCAGCGGGCAGAGCGCCACCGCGGGCAGCGGCGCGCTTGCGCCGGGAACGCACGGCACCAACCTCGTGAGCGTGAGCGTTGCAACCAACCAGCTGTTGCCCGGCGAAGCCAACCACGTCGCGGGAGGCCCCAATCCAACGTTCACGGTCAAGGTTGAAAACGACGGCGAAAACCGTGAGGCGGACATCAAGGTGGACGTGAGCGTGACTGCTGCGGGCAAGGAGTACAGCTCGTACAACATCATCGCCAAAGCCGCCGCGGGTCAGACCCAGGGAGTGGAAGTGCCGATCGAAGGCGTTCCCCTGAACACGACCACTGAGGTCGAGGTGTATGTGGAACCCGTGCCAGGTGAGACCGACTTGGAAAACAACAAGGCCACCTACGAAGTCACGTTCAGCTAGCGACATCAAGCCGGTCTGACCGCCACACTACCCACGTGGTCGCCTCTATCACCGACACGCAGGGGATCGTGGCGCTCGCCGCGGCGGGTGTCGGCGGAGTGTCCCTTGCGGCATGTGGGTATCTGGCTCTGAGCCTGCGTCGTGTGCGCCGCGCGCAGCGCGTCGTGCTTGGCGAGCCCGGTGAGCGCGACCTGGTCGCGCACGCCGTCGGGCTCCAGGATGCGTTCGTCGCCCTCCGCGAATACGTGGAGGATGCTTCAGCGCGGCTGGACAGCCGCCTGCTGGGCGCCGAGACTGCGCTCGCGGGCGCGATCGCGCACCGGGCGCTTGTGCGCTACGACGCTTACAACGAGCAATCCGGCCACCAATCGTTTTCGATTGCGCTCCTGGACGACACGGACTCGGGCCTGGTGCTGTCGTGCATCCATCACCGTGATCAGGCGCGCGTGTATGCAAAGCAGGTGCGTGCCGGTCACGGCGAGCTGGCGTTGTCGCCGGAGGAGCTGGAAGCCGTGGCGCTGGCCCGTCAGCCGGGCTCATCGCAAGCTGTTGCGGCGCCCAGTTGAGTACACGTATCGGTTATCTGGGCCCCCGCGGCACATTTACCGAGGAAGCTCTGCTTGGCGCTGTGCAAGCCCACGCAGTCGAGCCGGTTGCGTTGGAGACCGTCTATGACGCTGTGATGGCCGTGGAGAGCGGCACGCTGGCGTGGGCGTTGGTGCCAATCGAGAACTCGATCGAGGGGCCCGTGACGGTCACGCTCGACACGCTTGCCACCGAGGTCGTCAGTGCCGCGATTGTGGGCGAGCTTGTGCTCGTGGTCCACCAGGCGCTGATCGCCCCGTCACTTGTCCCCCTGGAGACGGTGACCACGGTTCTGTCGCACCCGCATGCGCTCGGTCAGTGCTCGGCGTTTTTGCGCACCGAGCTGCCGGGCGCGACTGTCGCCGCGGCGACCTCGACCGCTGAGGCTGTGCGCATTGTGGCCACTCAAAGAACTCCTGGCTGGGCGGCGATTGGCACGCGTGTGGCCGCCGAGATATACGGGTGCACTGTGGTGCGCGAGCGCATCGAGGATCATCCTGACAACGAGACGCGCTTTGTCTGGTTGGGGAAGACCGACGCCGATCCGGCTGATCTTCCGCTGCGCGAGCCACCACCTGCGAGCGCGCCTGCAAAGACGTCGGTGGTGTTCTGGGGCCAGGGCGCCGAGCGGCCGGGTTGGCTCGTGCGCTGCCTCGATGAGTTCGCCCGCCGGGACATCAACCTCACCAAGATCGAGTCGCGGCCGCGCCGTGACCGTTTGGGCCAGTACATGTTCTTTGCCGACCTCGAGGGTCGACTCCACGAGCCACGCGTCGCCGAGGGGCTGATGGGCTTGCGTGAGCAGTGCCATGAGGTGCGCATCCTTGGCTGCTACCCGGCTGCGCGGCGGGGTGTGCCCGCTACACTCGATCCCTGACGATGCAGGACACTGTTCCCCCCGGTCCAGCGGGGTCCGTGTCGGTACCTGAGCGCCAGCGACACGGACCGGGTCCACCGCCCATCGCGGCGGCGGCAGTAGTGGGTGCTGACACTGTTCCCAGCGACGCCGGCGTGGGCGGCAGGGTGTTGGTGCTCAACGCGACCTATGAGCCCATCAACGTGTGCTCGATCCGCCGGGCGGTGGTGTTGCTGCTCAAGGACAAGGCTGAAATGATCGAGCGCGGTGCCCGCCAGTTGCATGCCGAGTCGTTCACCTTGGCGCGCCCGCTGGTGATCCGCCTCGTGACCTACGTGCGCGTGCCGCGCCAGGCCCATCGACGCAAAATCACTCGTCGCGCGGTGTTCGCCCGCGACGGCTGGGCTTGCCAGTACTGCGGGTCACGCTCAAATCTCACCGTCGACCATGTCATTCCCCGGTCCAAGGGCGGCCCGTCCAGCTGGGAGAACATCGTCGCCTCGTGCGGACCTTGCAACCGGCGCAAGGGTGACCAGCTGCTGGCCCACCTGGACATGGAATTGCAGCGCGCACCAAGAACCCCGCGCGCGGAGATCTTCATCCACGTCTCGGCGCCAACGATTCCCACCGCCTGGCAGCCGTACCTCGCGCGGGCCGCGTAGCCGCGCGTCTGCGCCAAAAGCAAAGGGCGCCAGATGGCGCCCTTTGCTTTACGGCTTTTGACTGGAAAAACCGAAACGGACCGTGAATGCCGGTGGGACCAAAGCCGGCGGCCGCATCGGGGTGTCCCGGGTGGATTCCGCTACGCGGACCAGCCTGCCGACCTAGCGGCCGGTCACCTCCAGGGTCCCGCAAGAACTGTTAACCAAGGTTCGGACCACCTCCTTTCTCTGGTCTGACCAGAGTAGCGGACGACCAAGACGCACAGCGTCGATCCCGTGATCGCACGCGGGCGACAGCACGGCGCGGAGTGTCCTGAGTGGGGCTACTCGTCGTCGAAGCCGTTGGGAGGGTCCTGCTCATCGTCATCCAACCGCTCGTCTGCTTCCAGCGCGGGGTCGACGACGTCGATGGCGTCGGCAACGACGATGCCGTTTGCGCTGTGCCCGTTGCTTGCCGTGACGTCTGAAACGTCAACTGCTGCACCGTCGGTCGCATCGTCTGCGTCGCCGTCGGCATCGACGACGAGAGCGACCGCCGACACGACGTCGTCCTCTTTGAGGTTCATCAGGCGCACGCCCTGCGAGGCGCGCCCGTAGCGGTTGATCCCGCGGACCGAGGTGCGCTGAACCATTCCGCTGGCCGAGATGAACAGCAGCTCCTCGTGCTCGCGAACGACAAGGGCCCCGGCAAGGGCACCCTTGCTTTCGGTCAGGGTAATCGTCTTGACGCCCATGCTCCCGCGGCCTTTGCGAGGGTAATCGCTCAGCGCGGTGCGCTTGCCGTAGCCGTTCTCCGTGAGCACCAGCAGCTCCTGCTCGTCACGGGCCACGTCCATCGCAAGCACGCGATTGCCCGCACGCGAGACGTTCATGCCGCGAACACCGGTCGTGTCACGGCCCATGGCACGCACCTGGGACTCCTTGAAGCGGGCGGCCTGGCCGGACCGCGACACGATCAAGATGTCGTCGTCGCCGGAGGTTTGGCGCACCGCCACCAGCTCGTCGTCCTCACGGATCTTGATCGCGATGATCCCGTCGGCGTTGATGGGGGTGTTGTAGGCCTGGAACTCGGTCTTCTTGACCAGCCCATTGCGGGTGGCAAAAATCAGGTAGCGGCCCTCGGAGTAGTCGCGCGTGGACAGCACCGATTGGACGCGCTCTCCCTCGCGCAACGGCAGAACGTTGACCAGCGCCCGTCCCTTGGCCGTTCGCGAGGCCTCAGGAAGCTCGTAGACCTTGGAGCGGTAGACCTTGCCACGGTTGGTGAAGAACAGCAGGTAGTCGTGGGTCGAGCAGATGAAGAGATGCTCGATGAAGTCGCCGTCCTTGAGGTCCATCCCATTGATGCCGCGACCGCCGCGGTGCTGCTGGCGGTAGGTCGCCAAGGGCAGCGACTTGATGTAGCCGGAGTGGGTGATAGCGATCACCATCTGCTGGTCGGCGATCAGATCCTCGATGTCGATCTCGTCCTCGGAGTGCGAGATCTCGGTGCGGCGTTCGTCGCCGACCCGCTGAAGGATCTCGGCAAGCTCGTCCTTGATCACGCCCAATACCCTGGCTTCGTCGCCGAGAATCGTGCGCAGCTCGGCGATGCGCGCGGTTACCTCCGTGTGCTCCTGCTTGATTGCATCGGACTCCAGTGCCGTGAGCTGCGACAGGCGCAGGTCGAGGATGGCCGAGGCTTGAATGGCTGTCAGCGAGAACCCACCCACCAGCTGCTCGCGGGCATCGTCGCGATCCTTGGACGCGCGGATCAGATTGATGATGGCGTCCAGGTTGTCCAGGGCGATGAGCAGGCCCTCGAGAATGTGAGCGCGCGCCTCCTTCTCGGCAAGCTCGTGCTTTGCCCTACGCACCACCACTTCGCGCTGATGGGCGACGTAGTAGTGGATGACCTCCTTGAGATTCAGCGTGCGGGGCACGCCGTCGACGAGCGCCACCATGTTCACGCCGAAGGTGGTCTGCATGGGCGTGTGCTTGTGGAGCTTGTTCAGGACGACCTTGGGGATGGCGTCGCGCTTTAGCTCGATCACGAGGCGCATACCGCGCTTGTCCGACAGGTCCTCGAGATTTGAGATCTCGGAAATCCGCCCGTCCTTGACCAGGTCTGCGATCTTCTCGATGAGGTTGCCCGGCCCGCCCTTTTTGACCATGTAGGGCAACTCGGTGACCACGATGGCCTCCTTGCCCTGCTTGAGCGGCTCGATGTGGGCCCTGGCTTGCACGCGCACCCGCCCGCGGCCGGTCTCGTAGGCGTCGCGGATCCCGTTTCGTCCCAGAATGATTCCGCCGGTGGGGAAGTCCGGTCCCTTGACGTGCTCCATCAGACCTTCGACGCTCAGCGTCGGGTCGTCGATGTAGGCGATCGTCGCGGCTACAACCTCGCGCATGTTGTGCGGCGGGATGTTGGTGGCCATGCCCACAGCGATCCCCGACGAGCCGTTGACGAGCAGGTTGGGGAACCGTGCTGGAAGCACCACGGGTTCCAGGCGCGTGCCGTCGTAGTTGGGCACGAAGTCGACTGTGTCCATGTCGAGGTCACGCAGCATGTCGGCCGCGATTCGCGCCAAACGCGCCTCGGTGTAGCGCATGGCCGCCGCAGGATCGTCGTCGATGGACCCGAAGTTGCCCTGGGGATCGACCAGCTGGTAGCGCATCGAGAAGTCTTGGGCGAGGCGCACGAGCGTGTCGTAGATGGCGGAATCGCCGTGCGGGTGGTACTTGCCCATGACCTCGCCCACAATCAGGGCTGACTTGGAGCGCGGCCGGTTGTAGCTGAGGTTGAGTTCGTTCATGGCGTGCAGCACACGCCTGTGAACAGGCTTCAGACCGTCACGGACGTCGGGCAGGGCGCGCCCAACGATGACGGACATGGCGTAGTCGAGATACGCAGTGCGCATCTCCTCCTCAAGCGCCCGCGGCTCGATGTTGCCGCCGCTGATCACGTCAACAGAAGCCATGCGTCAGACGTCCAGGTTTGCCACGGCGCGAGCGTTGTCCTCGATGAATTGCCGCCGCGGCTCGACCTGGTCGCCCATGAGCATCGAGAAGATCCTGTCCGCGGCAGCAGCGTCCTCCAGGGTCACCTGGGCGAGCGTTCGCGATGCCGGGTCCATGGTCGTTTCGGCGAGCTGGTCGGCGTTCATCTCGCCCAACCCTTTGAAGCGCTGGAGCTTGACGCCGCGTTGCGCGACGGTCATCACGGCGTCGCGCAGGGCTGCAAACGACGACGCGGTCTGTCGGGCGCTGTCGAGCGTGACCTCAAATAGCGGCTGGCCGGCGAGCTCCACGAGCTGGCCGTGCACGGCCACCAGGTGTTTGTACTCCGCCGAGTCCAGCAGAGCGCGGGGCACACGGTGGGTCCGGGTTAGGCCGGTCTTGGCTTCCACTGCCTTGACCGTGAGGTCGATGTCGTCTTGACTCACCAGCGTGGTCGTGTGAGTCTCACCCGCGAACCCGTCGCCGCCCAGCAGCCCGACCAGATCGTTGGCGCTGAGGGCGCCTTGCCCCAGCAGCGAGGCCTCCTGGAGGAACACGACGACCTCCTGCCCGTAGTTCGTGCCAAGGGCCGACGCCCACCCTTCGTACTGCTTGAGCTTGCGGGTAAAGCTCTGCCAGCGCGCTGCCGTCAGCTTGAAGGCAGCCCCGGCGCCGTCGACGATCTCGACCTTGTCCCACTTGTCCGAAAGCAGGATCTCCTCCAGCTCGGACTCCTTCTCGATGTAGCGTTCACGTGAGCCCTGCTTGATCTTGTAGAGCGGCGGCTTTGCGATGTACACGTAGCCGGCTTCGATCAGCTCCTGCATCTCGCGGAAGAGCAGTGTGAGCACGAGCGTACGGATGTGGGCCCCGTCCACGTCGGCATCGGTCATCGCGATGATCTTGTGGTAACGCGCGTTGCCGAGGTTGAATTCCTCGCGGATGCCGGTGCCGATGGCGGTGATCAGGGCCTGGACCTCGACGTTCTGAAGCACCTTGTCAATGCGGCTCTTCTCGACGTTCAGGATCTTGCCTCGCAGCGGCAGCACCGCTTGGGTGTGCCTGTCGCGCCCCTGCTTGGCCGAGCCCCCGGCGGAGTCACCCTCGACGATAAAAAGCTCGGCCAGTTCGGGGTCCTTGACCGAACAGTCCGCCAGCTTGCCGGGCAGCGTCGAGTTCTCAAGTGCCGACTTGCGCCGGGTGAGATCACGCGCCTTACGCGCGGCCTCGCGTGCACGCTGGGCCTGAACGGCCTTGCTGATGACCGCCCTGGCTTCTGGCGGGTTCTCCTCCAAAAACTCGGCAAGGCCAGCGTTGACGATCGACTCCACAAAGCCGGCCATGCCGGGATTGCCGAGCTTGGTCTTGGTCTGACCCTCGAATTGGGGATCGCGCAGCTTCACCGAGACGACCGCGGTCAGACCCTCGCGCACGTCCTCGCCGGAAAGGTTGTCCTCCTTCTCCTTGAGCAAGCCGTGGTCGCGTGCGTACTTGTTGATCGTGCGCGTCAGCGCCGAGCGAAACCCGGCCAGGTGCGCGCCGCCCTCGCGCGTGTTGATGTTGTTGGCGAAGGAGTGCACGGACTCCTGGTAGGAGGTGTTCCACTGCATCGCAACCTCCGCGGCGCCCTCCTTGCCGTCGCTTGCGAAAAAGATCACCTTGCGCTGGACTGTCTCCTTGTTCTCGTTGAGGTAGGAGACGAAGTCCTCGATGCCGCCCTCGTAGTGGAACTCCGCCGAGTGGGTCGGCGCGCGCTCGTCAGTGATCGAGATCTTCAGCCCGCGCGTCAGAAACGCGGTCTCGCGCAGGCGCTCCTCCAGCGTGCGGTAGTCAAACTCGACGGTCTCGAAGATGTCTGCGTCAGGTAGGAACGTGATCGTGGTGCCCGTGGGTGCCCCGGCGGCCATCGCGGCGCCACGCTGCAACTCACCCAAGGGAGCGCCGCGCGAGTACTCCTGCGAGAACTCGTAGCCATCGCGATGGATCTCCACACGGAGCTGTTCGGAGAGGGCGTTGACGACGGAAACGCCGACGCCGTGCAACCCGCCGGAAACCTTGTAGCCGTCGCCGTAGCCGAACTTGCCGCCGGCGTGAAGCATCGTGAGCACGACCTCGACTGCAGGGCGACCCTCCTGCTCGTGCATCGCGACCGGGATCCCGCGACCGTTGTCGGACACGGTGACGGAGTTGTCCGGGTGGATTCTGAGCGAGACCTCGGTGCAGAAGCCGGCCAGCGCCTCATCGACGGAGTTGTCGACCACCTCGTAGACGAGGTGGTGCAGGCCCGCGATCCCCGTCGAGCCGATGTACATGCCCGGCCGCAGTCGAACGGGCTCAAGGCCCTCCAGGACTGTGATGTCCTGGGCGTCGTAACCGGCGCTCCCAGCCGACATGCTGTTGGAGGCCGGGTTGGTGGGCTCTGCTTGGATTGGATCCTCTGTATTAAGGGTCTTGGTCTCTGCGGCCAATATTTCTCCGATAACGTGCGAAAGCCCCGGAATCCGGGGCGCGATCATCGCGGATGGGGGCGGGTAGATACAAGGGATAGGATAGCACAGAGACCCCCCAAAGAGCGTCACTCCGGGAGATAAAATGCCTGCAAATACCACAAAATTGGAGAACCAGAACGCGACCGGTCAAGCGCTTGCCGACGACCCTGGCACGGAGGGGGTCCAAAGGCTCTCGATTGACACCATCCGAGCGCTCGCAATGGACTCCGTCCAGAAGGCCGGTGTGGGACATCCAGGCACGGCGATGGCGCTCGCGCCACTGGGCTACACGCTCTTCAGAGACTTCCTGAAGATCAACCCCGATGACCCCTCGTGGGCCGATCGTGACCGCTTCGTCCTGAGCGCGGGCCACGCCTGTGTCCTTCTGTATTCGTTGCTGCACCTCAGCGGTTACGAGCTCGGGATCGATGACCTCAAGCAGTTTCGCCAGTGGGGATCGAGGACGCCAGGCCACCCCGAGCGAGGCCATACGCATGGGGTCGAGGTGACCACGGGTCCGCTCGGGCAGGGGTTCGGCAACGCCGTGGGCATGGCGCTTGCTGAGCGTTTCCTGGGGGAGCGCTTCAACCGCCCGGCGATGGACCTCGTGGACCACCACACGTGGGTGATCTGTTCCGACGGCGACCTGATGGAGGGGATCAGCCAGGAAGCCGCCTCGATCGCGGGCAACTTCGCGCTGGGCAAGTTGATCGTCTGCTACGACGACAACCACATCACAATCGATGGCACCACGTCGATTTCCTTCGACGGCGAGGACCACGTTGCGCGCATGGCGGCCAACGGCTGGCATACGCAGCACCTGGCAGACTCCGAGGATACTGACGCGCTGGCCGCCGCACTCCGGACCGCCCGCGATGAAGTCGAGCGCCCGTCCTTTATCGCGATCCGCTCGCATATCGCGTATCCGGCGCCCAATGCTGTCGATACGGCCAAGGCCCACGGGTCGGCGCTGGGTGAGGCCGAGGTGCGCGCTACCAAGCTCGTCATGGGCATGGACCCGGATCGGACCTTCGATGTCGATGAGCGCGTGTACGCGCACATGGACCGGCGCGGCTCAGGCGCTGCCGCGCAGGCGGCCTGGGAGCAGCGTTATTCGCAGTGGCGCGAGGCGCTGCCGGAGCTCGCCGCCGAGTGGGACCGCTGCCAGAAGGGCGAGCTTGCGGACGGCTGGCGCGAGGCGCTGCCCAAGTTCGACCCCGGCTCGTCGATCGCCACGCGCGCGGCCGGCTCCAAGACTATGGCGGCGTTCTCGGAGTATGCGCCCACGATGGTCGGCGGAGCGGCCGATCTGGTCGAGTCAACGAGGACGGTATTCGACGGTGCGGGCGAGTTCTCGCGCGTGCACGCGGGGCGCAACGTCCCCTTTGGGATCCGTGAGCACGGGATGGGCGCGGTGATCAACGGCGCTGCCGCCCACGGCGGCCTCGTCAAGCCCTACGGCTCGACGTTTCTGGTTTTCTCGGATTACATGCGCGGGAGCGTGCGCCTGTCGGCGCTGATGGGCTTGCCCGTCGTTTGGGTTTGGACGCATGACTCGATTGCGGTTGGCGAGGACGGTCCAACCCACCAGCCGATTGAGCACTACGCCTCGTTGCGTGCCATTCCCGAGCTTTGGGTCATCCGCCCCTCTGACGCCAACGAGACGGTGGCCGCGTGGCGGGTGGCCCTGGAACGGGATGACGGCCCCGTGGCGCTTTTGCTGACGCGACAGAACCTGCCGGTGCTCGACCGTGCTGACGGCCTGGGCGCCGCCGACGAGCTCGACCGCGGTGGCTACGTCTTGTGGTCATCCTCCCCGGGCGCCCCCGAACTCGTGCTCATCGCCACTGGCTCCGAGGTTGCGCCCACGCTTGACGCCGGCCGCACGCTGGCGGCCGAGGGCACTTCGGTACGCGTTGTCGCAATGCCTTGCGTCGAGCTTTTTGAGGCTCAATCAGACGGCTATCGCGCGCGCGTGCTCGGAGATTTGGGTACGCCTCGCCTGGCGGTGGAGGCGGGCGCCACGATGGGATGGTGGAAATGGGTGGGCGATCATGGTGACGTACTCGGCCTCGACCGCTTTGGCGCGTCGGCTCCCGGTGAGCGGGTGATGCAGGAGCTCGGCTTCAGCGTGGATAACATCGCTGCACGTGCCCGCGCATTACTCAAGCGGCAGGACAAGGACTAGCCACGATGGACGCTAGCGCCGAGTCTCCGCTGGGGCGCCTGTCGGCGCTCGGACAGAGCGTCTGGATCGACTTCCTCTCGCGCGGATCGATTCGCGGCGGGCACATGCAGCAGCTGATCGACTCCGATGCAGTCGTGGGCGCGACGTCCAACCCGACGATCTTCCAGAAGGCCATGAGCGACGGTGGGGCCTACGAAGAGGAGCTGACCCAGCTTGCGCGCGAGACCCAGGACCCCCGGGAGATCTTCTGGGATCTCGCGCAGCGGGACGTGTCGGAGGCTTGTGACCTGTTCCGGCCCGTCTGGGATCGCACGCAAGGTCGTGACGGCTACGTCTCGATCGAGGTCGACCCGAGACTCGCTTATGAGACGCTCGCGTCTTTTCGCGAGGCAGTGCGCCTGCGCGCCGAGATAGACAAGCCCAACCTGCTCGTGAAGATTCCCGCGACGAAGCCCGGGCTGGCAGCGATCGAGGACGCGATCGCAAAGGGCATCTCGATCAATGTGACGCTGATCTTCGCGCTCACCCGCTATGCCGAGGTCGCCGAGTCCTACGTGCGCGGACTGGAGCGCCTGATCGCCGCGGGCGGCGATCCAGCCCCCGTCGCTTCCGTGGCGAGCTTCTTCGTGTCGCGGATCGACACGGAGGCCGATAGGCGCCTTGACGAGCTAGGTGGTCACGACGAGCTCAAGGGTCGCCTGGCGGTGGCCAACGCAAAGCTTGCGTACGAGCACTACAAGCAGGTCTTCTCGGGTCCGCGCTGGGAGTACCTGGCGGCCAAGGGCGCGACTGCACAGCGTGTGCTGTGGGCGTCCACGTCCACCAAGAACCCCGCGTACCCGGACACGATCTACGTCGATGAGCTGATTGGACCGGACACGGTCAACACCATGCCGGAGGAGACCGTTGTTGCCTACCAGGACCACGGCAAGCCCGAGGCGCGGCTGGAGCGAAGCCTCGATCAGGCGCACGCGCTCTTCGACGAACTTGCCCGCGCCGGCGTCGACTACGACGATGTGACGGAGACGCTCGAGCGCGAGGGCGTCGAGAAGTTCTCGGCTTCCTTTACCGACGCTGTCGGCTCCCTGGGCAGGACACTGTCCTCGCTCGCCGCCGCCTGAGCGCCCTGCCCGGGCGCTAACCGGCGCTTGCGGCCAGGACCTCGCTCGCGACCCGGTCGGTGGCGCCGGCAGTGCCTCCCAGCAGCCTGCGAGAGAGTTGGGCGCGGCGGAAGTAAAGGGGCGCGTCGTGCTCCCAGGTGGCACCGGTGCCACCGTGGACCGCGATCATGGTGCGACTGGCGTAATCGAGCGCATGGCCGGAGACCGACCGCGCGCACGCTGCCGCGAGCGGGAACTCCGCGGGCATGCCCCGAAACGACCAGCCTGCGTAGTAGAGCAGCGAGCGGCCGTTCTCCAGCCGGCGCAGGACCTCGGTGAGCGAGTGCTTGACGGCCTGATAGGAGCCGATCGCACGTCCGAAGGTAAAGCGCTCCTTGGCGTACTGCACTGACACGTCCAGGGCGGTTTCCACACTGCCCACCGACTCCGACGCGAGCAGCGCCTGGGCGAGGTGCCAGGCCGATCGCAGCGACTCTTCGGGAGCATCGAGGATGGTCGCGCGGGCGTCGTCGAGGACAACGTGCCCCAGCGACCGCGTGGCGTCGTAGCGCATCACTGACTGCACTGAGACGCCGGGCGTGTCGCTGTCAACGGTCACACCGACCGGCCTTCCATCGCGCAGCGCCACGCCGACGAATGTGTCTGCCCCGGGCGCGTCGGGCACGAACGCAAACTGGCCCGCCACCGAAGCGCTGCCGTCGTCGGCATTGGCAGTGACCGACGCAAGTGGTGCCCGGTGCATGCCGTTGGCGGGGTCCGTGGTCCAGCTGTCAACGAGGTCGTTGGGCGGCTCGGCGGGCAGGTAGGCCGCGCGCTTTTTACCGCTGGCCAACGGCTCCATCAGCTCTGACGCATTGGGGGCGTCGCCCAGAATGGCTGTCGCGGGCAGATGGCCGAGCAGGGGCACCCCCGCGAGTACTCGCCCGCACTCGCCCACCACCAGCATCGCGTCGAACGCATCAAGGCCCGCACCGCCGTGTGCTTCGTCGATCAACAGGCCGGGCCAGCCGGCCTCGCACGCCATCGGCCAGAGGTCGGGTAGCGGCTCGTAGGCCGGTCCCTCCTCCAGCGCCGCGCGGGCCGCGTGCAGCGTCTTGACGCGCGCGAGTGCGTTCCGCGCGGCCTCGCGCAACAGCAGCTGCTCGTCAGAGAGCGCGAGGTTCATGTCTTCGCGGCCTCTTTCTCCTTGGCGCGGAGGTCTTCAAAGGGGATGCCCTTGTCCAAGCGCGGCTCTGGTGGCAACCCCAGCACGCGCTCGCCAATCGTGTTGCGCAGGATCTCTTCGGTGCCTCCCGCCGATTTCAGGCCGGGTATAAACGAGATCATGTACGTCCACTCGCTCTCCTTGGCGAGCGCGTCGGGCCCGAGCACATCGGCGATCAGATCGCCGCCGGCCATACCGCTGTTGACGATCGTAACCTTGGCGAGGCCAGCCTCGGGCCCCGGGATCTGCCCTCGCTGCAGGCCGGTGAGCATGCGGTAGCCGCTGAAGCGAACCGCTGTGAGCTCGGCGAGGATGTCACCGAGCCGCTGGCGAACGTCGGAGTCTGTGCGTGCACTCTCGTACGCGCCGATGGCCCGAGCAAAACGCAACGGGTCGTAACCGAGCCCCTCGCCTCCCAGGCCCAGGGTGATGCGCTCGAACATCAGCGTCGTCAATGCTGTGCCCCAGCCGCTTCCAATCGCACCCACGTTGGCGTCGGCATCGAGCTGGACGTCGTCGAAGAAGACCTCGTTGAACTCGGCCTCACCGGAGATCTGTCGCAGGCCGCGCACGGTCACACCGGGGGCGTCCATGGGGACGATGAACATGGTCAGGCCGTTGTGTTTGGGGACCGAGGCGTCGGTGCGCGCCAGCAGCAGCCCGTAGGAGGCGAACTGCGCGTTGGTCGTCCACACCTTCTGTCCTGTAAGGCGCCAAGAGGAGTCATCCAGCTGTGTGGCGCGGGTTTGGACCGCCGCCAGGTCGGAGCCCGCGGCAGGCTCGGAGAACAGCTGGCACCAGACCTCCTCGCCGTGGAGCATCGGTTCCAGGTAACGCTCCTTTTGCTCCTCGGAGCCGTGGGCGATGATCGTGGGGCCAAGCATTCCCACGCCGATCACATCGAGGATTCCGGGCACCTTGGCGCGCGAGATCTCCTGGTTGCAGATGACCTGCTCGATCGGACCCAGACCTCGCCCGCCGTACTCCGCCGGCCATGTCACGCCTGCGAGACCGCCCTCGGCCAACTCACCCTGCCAGCGCCTGCGGGCAGCGATGATCTCGTCCTCATCGCGCAGGGCATCGGGGCCGGTAAGCACCGGAGCCTTCGCGCTGTGCTCCTGCAGCCAGGCGCGCACGTTGGCGCGGTACTCAGCTTGTTGCGGCGTATCGTCGAGGTCCACGGGGGCCTCCAACGCTAGCGGAAAGGGTCCCGGAAGCCTCAAACTCCCCCGGGAATTTCGGCTTCGGGGACGGCCTGCTGGTGGTAAACGTCATGGAATGCGGCGTCAAGCAGCTTCTGGGCCTGGGTGCCGGGCGCAGGAGAGTGCAGCAAGACCACGCCCAGGCGGACACCGTGGCGTGATGCCGTGGCGACGAGACAGGTTCCCGCCGCCTCTGTGTAGCCGGTCTTCATTCCCGTCGCGCCCCGGTAGCCATAGACGAGCAGCGGGTTGTTGTTGTAGAGGAACAGCCTGCCACCCTTGATCGGGAAGGGCACGACCGCCGAGGCCGAGCGCACCACCTGCGCGATGCGCGGCTGCGCGATATCGATGGCTGCGAGCTCGCCCAGGTCCGCGGCGCACGAAAAATTGTTGTGGTCGTAGTAGCCCGAGGGGTTTGAGTAGCGGGTGCAGCCGAGGCCCAGCGCAGCCGCCTCGGCGTTCATCTCCGACACGAAATGCCTGAGCGTCCCCGCGACGTGTTCGGCAAGGGCCGTCGCGGCGTCGTTGCCGGATGGCAGCAGCAACCCGTACATCAACGCTTTCAAAGGCACGTTCTTGCCGAGTGGCAGAACACCAACACGTGATCCCGGGGCTTGCACCGCGGCCTTGGTGATCCGCACCATCGTGTGTTCCCGTGTTGACTTGACCACCAACAGGGCGGTCATCATCTTGGTCAGGCTGGCAATTGGCATTCGTAGCTGAGGGTGCAACTGCCACAGCACTTGCCCCGTCTGTAGGTTCAACAGCAGGCCCGCGCGCGGCGGCTGCGTAAAGAACACCGGCAGCGGGTGCTTCAGGGGCTCGTTGAGGCCTATGAGTTCCAGCGGCCGCTTGGCCAGCGGTAGTCCAAGCACCGAGGTCGAGGGACCTGGAGAGGCCAGCCGCAGGTCCGATGCGCCGGCCGTCCGGCCAGGATCGTGTCCCTCGCGATGGGTCGCGCTGCCGCCGGCCACCGCGCCGAGCGCGACAGCTACGGCCACCGCCAAGCCCGCTAGCACGAGCAGCGCCGCGGCCTGCCTGCGCCGATGCCTGCGCCGCACGCGGCGGGAATCGCGCCGCCGACCGGAGCCACCGTCGATAAACGGGGAGACGTGCCTGCTCATTGTTGTTTGCGGTTGCCCAGGGCACCCACGATCCCGACGCCCATGATGAAAATGACGAACACCGAGACCGCGATCAAGACCAGCCCGCCCGCGGTAATGCCTTCACTGGTGAGCACGACAACGGTAAGCGCACCCATTGCGACCACAAAGAGCAACGCGAGCGCGAGCACAAGGATCCGGGCCATTTGGCCGAAGGCTTAAGCGGTGACGCCGAAGACGGGAGCGTCGGCGCCGGACGCCGCTGACGGCACTCCGGGCACGTGCTGGTCGGCGTGGTAGCTGGAACGCACCAGCGGCCCCGCCGCGACGTGCTCGAAGCCGAGCTCATAAGCCGCTTGCTCCAAAGCCATGAACTCGTCCGGGTGCCAGTAGCGCACAACCGGCAGATGTAGCTCCGAGGGACGCAGGTACTGCCCCACTGTCAGCACCTGGACCCCGTGGGCGCGCAGGCTTACGAAGGTCTCGACCAGCTCTTCGTGGGTCTCGCCCAGCCCGACCATCAGCCCCGATTTGGTGACCACCTCGGCGCCGCCCATCTCTTTGGCAAGTGACAACACACGGCATGAGCGCCCAAAGTCTGAACCACGACGGGCGAGCGGGTAAAGGCGCGGTACCACCTCGACGTTGTGGTTGAACACGTCCGGGCGCTCGGCGATGACCTTCGCGAGTGGCATCTCCTGGCCTTGGAAGTCCGGGGTGAGGACCTCCACCTTGCACGTGGGCGCCTGCGTGCGTACCTGCCGGATCACGCCCACAAACGCGCTCGCGCCCTTGTCGGGCAGGTCATCACGATCGACTGAGGTGATCACGGCGTGGCGCAAGCCCATGCGCGCAATCGAGCGGGCCACCCGTGCGGGCTCAAGCGGGTCATGCCAGGTCGGCGTCCCCGTCTTGACGTTGCAAAAGCCACAGCGGCGCGTGCAGGTGTCGCCAAGGATCATGAATGTGGCTGTGCCCCGCTCCCAGCACTCGCCCACGTTCGGGCACGCCGCCTCCTGGCAGACCGTGTGCAGGTTCTCCGAGCGGATCAGTTCGCCCAGCTCGCGGTAACGCGTGCCGCCCGGTGCTGGGACCTTGAACCAAGGCGGCTTGCGCTCGCGCAGCGGCCGCACGTCCGGGCCGAGGGCTCCAAGCACGTCGCTACCCCCCGGCCGACTGCGCGATCGCGTGGCTGTGGCACTCATGCCGCGACCGCCACTGTCTGTAGCTCGACAGCGAGACCAAGCGCATCCGGGCCCACAAGGCGTTCACGGCGTCGCAGCAGCATGCACAGGCGCTCGCCGACGAGGTCCTGGATGGCCGCCGGCAGCGGCTCCTGGGGCTCATCCTGGGGATGACTCGCTCGCTCGGCGGCAATCGACGTCATCCGCACTCCCCCCAGCCCACACGGGACGATCCATGTGAATGGCTCCAGGTCGTTGTGCACGTTGATCGCGAATCCGTGCGTGGTGACTCCCCGCGAGACGTGGACGCCAATAGAGGCAATCTTTCGGTCCTGCACCCACACGCCCGTGAAGTCCGGGCCCTCGTCCGCGCGCGAGTGGGCGGCGATGGAGCACTCCGCCAGCGCGCCCACGATCGCGTCCTCCAGTGTGCGCACGTGCGCGACCACATCATCGACACGCATGATCGTGTACCCCACGAGCTGTCCAGGGCCGTGGTAGGTGACCTTGCCGCCTCGGTTGGTGTCCACCACGTCGATTCCCCTTGCACGGTAAGCGCTCTCACCCAGCGGCAGCTCGGCAATGCTGGACCGGCGCCCGCGTGTGTATGTTGGCGGGTGCTCGAGTACCAGCAGCATGTCCGGCAGTTCCTCGGCCTGACGGCGAGCGCGCAGCTGATCCTGGATCGCGGAGGCCTGACGGTAGGCAACAGTGCCAAGGGGGCAGATCCACAGTTCCAGCGAGCAATCCGGCGCAGTCATCGATCACCTTCAGCGTAGCGCCGACCAACTCAAAGGGTCAATGTCGCCGGCTGCTCCAGCAGCTCGCGGATGCGGCCCAGGAAGCGCGCTGCATCGGCGCCGTAAAGCATGCGGTGGTCGCAAGCAAGCGTGGCCATCATCGTGTGGCGGGCGACGATGGCGCCGCCGCGAACCACTGCACGGGGCGCCAGCGCACCAAGGCTGAGGATTGCGGCCTGCGGGGGGTTGATGATGGCCTGAAAGCTGTGCACACCGTGCATGCCGAGGTTGGACACTGTGAAGGTGCCGCCGGAGAGCTCCGGTGGGGTGATAATCCCCTCGCGCACCCGCTGCGCCAGCGACCGCGTCTCGCGCGCGATCTCGCCAAGCGACTTGATGTCGGCATCAAAAACAGTCGGCACAACGAGCGCGCTGTCGAGCGGGTCCGCTGTTTCAATCGCAACCGCGACGCCCACGTTGACCCGGGAATGCAGCTGGATCCGTCCGTCGCGGTAGCTGCCATTGACCCGCGGGTGCTCGCGCAACGCAAGCGCACACGCCTTCACAGCCATGTCGTTGTACGTTGGCGCGGTCCGCGCCCTTGCCGCAACCGGTTGGACGTGTTCCGCCAACTGGGCCCGCATGACCACGCATGACTCCATGTCGATCTCGACCTGAAGTGTGAAGTGGGGGATTGTCGCTTTGGACTCCGCCATGCGTCTGGCGATGAGCTGCTGGGTCCTGGAGAGCTCGCGCGAGGTGCTCTCGCCCTTGGCTCTGAGAACGTCTGAGGCCGGTGGGGCCGCAGTTGCGGCCGCGGTGTCCGACGACGGTGCCTCGGCCCCCTGTGGGACCTCCGCCCCGGCCCCCGCAGCTTGTACCGCAGCGGCCGCTTGCACGTCCGCGCGCACGATGCGCCCTCCTGGGCCGGAGCCAGTGACGCGATCCAGGGCGACGCCGGTCTCGGTGGCGATGCGCCTGGCAAGCGGCGACGCCTTTACCCGCGCGGGCGCCGGGAGTGGTGCCGCATGGGTGTCTGGAGACTCGCCTAGGCCGCCGCCGGTGCCGGCCGTCGTCGGACCGGCACCCGTGCCGTCGGCAACGGCAACGGCAGCGGTCGCGGTCGCGGTCGCGACTGTGTCGCGGGCCACGCCGGTTCCGGTCCGCGCGATGACCTGCCCAATGGGCAGTGTGTCGCCCTCGGCGGCCACAAGCTCCAAAACCCCATCCTGGTCTGACTCGTACGTCATCGATGCCTTGTCGGTCTCGATTTCCACGAGTTCGTCGCCGCGGTGAATCTGGTCGCCGCTGCGCTTTAGCCAGCGCAGAATCGTGCCCTCCTCCATCGTGTCCGACAAACGTGGCATCACGATGTCTGTCATTGCTCGCCTCGGGGGTGGGGGTCCGGGGAAGTGTTGGCGGGCCGTTCAAACGGCGTGGCCGCGCGCGCGCGCGTGTCACGCATTTTGGAACCCACCCACAGACGTAGCTGTCGTGCTGGGCGACCCGGATCTCGGGGCTTCTTGAAGGGTGCTCAGCGCCGCTTGCACCACTTGCGGCGCGTGCGGGTAAGCGAGGTCCTCCAAAGCTTTGGAATACGGCATCGGTACGTCCGCTGCACTGACGCGCCGGACGGGCGCATCGAGGTAGTCGAACGCCTGCTCGGCCACCAGCGCCGCCAGATTGGCTCCCACACCGCCGTGCGGCCATCCCTCCTCGACGATCACCAGGCGTCCGGTCTTTGCCACCGAGACCAGGATCGTGTCCAGATCGAGCGGGCGCAAGGTGCGCGGGTCGATCACCTCGGCGCTCACTCCGTGGTCACTGGCGAGGGTCTGCGCTGCCGTCTCCGCCGTCCGCGCCTGGCGCGAGACCCCCACGATGGTCACATCATTGCCCTCCCGGCGGACTGCGGCACGCCCAAACTCGACCACAAACTCGGAGTCCTCGGGTACCTCGCCACGCTCGCCGTACAGCGACTCGTGCTCGATGAACACCACCGGGTTCTCATCGCGGATGGCCGATTTCAAAAGGCCCTTGGCGTCGGCGGCGGTTGACGGCACGGCCACAAGCAATCCCGGAACCTGCAGGAACATCGCCTCCAGGCAGTGCGAGTGGGTGGGGCCGAGTTGGTGGCCCGCGCCCTGAGGCATCCGGATCACCAGTGGCACCCTCGCCTGCCCACCAAACATGTAGTGGATATGCGCAGCATGGTTAACAATCTGGTCGAACGCAAGCAGCGCAAAGTTGATCGTCATCAACTCGACCACCGGTCGCATGCCGGTCATCGCTGCGCCCACGCCCATCCCCACGATCGTGTTCTCGGAGATCGGGGTGTCGCGCACGCGGCTTTCGCCGAACTCCTCCAGCAGACCCTCGGTGACCTTGAACGCCCCACCGAACACCCCGATGTCCTCGCCCATCAGGAACACACGCTCGTCGCGGGACATCTCCTCGCGCAGGGCATCGCGGTAGCGCACCTCGGCCATCAGACCCCCTTTGGAGGCGGCTGCTCCACGGCGTCTCCCCACCGCGTCGCGTCTTCGCCCTGCTGCAGTGCCGCGGTCATCTGTTGGGGGATCTCGCCGGTGCTCGCCATCTGAGATGGTTCGTCCGGACCCCCATGCGCGGGCTCCGTTGTTCCGAACGAGTAGCGCCCGCGAATCTGGTCGCCGAGCACGTACACGTCGTCGTAGAGGGACTCCGGCGCCGGAAAGGGCGATGCGTCGGCGAACTGCACCGCATCCTCGACGCGATTGAGTGCCTCGCCGTCGAGCTTGTCGTAGCGCTCGTCGTCGACGAGCCCCGCTTGCTTGAGGTACTCCCTGAAAAGGTCCAGCGGGTCACGCTTGCGCCACTCCGCAACTTGCTCCTTGGTGCGATAGCGCTCCGGGTCGGCCATCGAGTGGCCGCGGTAACGGTAGGTGATGGCCTCGACCAGCATCGGCTGGCGCTGCTCGCGCGCATTGCGCAGCGCCTGATCGACCACGCGATAGGTGTCCAGCACGTCCATGCCGTCGCAGCGAAATCCCGGTACCCCGTAGCCCTCGCCCCGAGCGCGCAGTTCGGTCACCGCCGAGTGGCGCTCAAGCGATGTGCCCATGCCGAACTGGTTGTTTGTCACCAGGAACACAATCGGCAAC
>CAJCHW010000016.1 GCA_903970125.1 Chlamydiota bacterium | reverse complement strand
TCTCCGGTGAGCGGGGACGCATCGGTCTCGATGCCCTGGATGGGCTTTGCGCCGATTGGCCGGAGCGCGAGACCTATATGTGCGGGCCTGCCGGTCTGCGCCAGGCCGTGATTGAGCACTGGCAGCGCAACGGCGACCTTGAGCGACTTCACATCGAGAGCTTTCAGCCGGATGGCATCATCGTCGGCGGCGAGCGCGGCGCGGGCGGTTCGATCCGGCTGTGTGCCAGCGGGCTTGATGCCTCGAGCGACGGCGAGCAGCCGATCCTTGTCGCCGCCGAGCAAGCCGGCGCGGAGATGCCCTACGGTTGTCGTATGGGAGTCTGTTACAGCTGCGTCGGGCAGCTGCGTTCAGGGCGCGTGCGCGATCTGCGCACAGGCCGCGTGTTCGGTGAACCCGGCGAAATGCTTCGTACGTGTATCAACGCGCCCGAGGGCGCGATCGAGATCGAGCTCTAACCACCCCTACCAGCAAGGAAGCGAGAATGTCCGCGACAGAAGCCGCAAGTGCAGAGCAAGCAGAGCACTACCCCGACGTCGAGAACCCGCTGGAGCGGTTAAGCCCGGAGCAGCTGGAGCAGTTCACAGCAGAGCTCGACGCGATTCGCGACGAAGTCTTCGCTGACCTCGGCGAGCGTGACGCGCGCTACATCCGCCAGATCATCCGCACCCAACGCCAGCTTGCAATCGCCTCGCGGGTGCTGCTGCTCGGGTCGCGCCGCAAGTCGCTGTGGATCACGGGAACGACCGCGCTCTCGCTGGCCAAGATCCTCGAGAACCTCGAGATCGGCCACAACCTGCTGCACGGCCAGTGGGATTGGATGAACGATCCCGACATCGATTCGCAGACCTGGGACTGGGACACGGCCTCGCCCGGGGCCGCCTGGCGCCACGCCCACAACTACGTCCATCACGTTTACGCGCAGGTCCGCGGCCGAGACCGCGACCTGGGCTACACGCTGTTGCGCGTCGATCCGGAGCAGCAATGGCGCCCCATCTTCTTCTTTCAGCCCCTGTACAACCTGCTGCTGATGGCCCTTTTTGAGTGGGGCGTGGCGCTGTATGACCTGAACACGCCCGCGATGCTCTCCGGCGAAAAGCCACGGGAGCAGTACTTCGGGGAGCTCAAGGCGATCGGCGCCAAGGCGCGGAAGCAGATCATCAAGGACTACATCGCCTTCCCGCTGCTGGCACGGGCCGCGACGAGGTCGCGCGCATCTTTCAAGTCGACCCTGGCTGCCAACTTCACAGCGAATGTCGTGCGCAACGCGTGGGCGCACTCGGTGATCTTCTGCGGGCACTTCACCGAGGAAACGTTCACGTTCAGCGAGCAGGAAATCGCCGGCGAGACGCGCGGCGAGTGGTATGTGCGGCAGCTGCTTGGCGCCGCCAACTTCGAGGGCAGCGTGCTCTTTCACATCCTTGGCGGCCACACGGGTCTTCAGATCGAGCACCATCTGTTTCCGGACATGCCATCCAACCGGCTGCGCGAGGTGGCGCCGCGCGTGCGCGAGATCTGCGAGCGCTACGGGCTGCCCTACAACAACGGCCCCTTCCGTCGGCAGCTCGGATCTGTGCACCGCACGATCCTGCGCTATGCCCTGCCCGGAGGCAAGCCACGCCCCAAGCTCAAACCGCATGCGGTACCCCCGGCGGGCAGTGCCGCCAACGCGCGTTGGGGGGTTGTACCGGCTCCCACTGAGCGCACGCACATGTGGCGCGAGCTGACTCCTCGCTGACCGTCGCCTCAAGGGTGGGCTCGACCATCCGCTGAGAGCACTTGCCTTTTTTGCGCAAGCCACGTAAAGTTTGCGACTCGGAGACGACGCTTGTGCCGGCGCTTGCGGCGGCCGACAACCCCTGAACCCATCCACGTAGGAGACGTCAACGCAGATGCCACCCACTGTGACCACCAATGACAATTGGACCGAGGAGCAGCCGGTAATGCCCGTCAAGGAGGACATTGACGCCACCGCCGACGCCGAGGCAGCCTTCTCGCTCGCGCTCAGCCAGGACCAGAAGGACATCCGCGAGTGGGTGCACGGATTCGCCGCCGATGTCGTCCGCCCCGCGGCCCGCGAATGGGATGAACGCGAGAAGACGCCCTGGCCGATCATTCAGGAGGCCGCCAAGATCGGTCTCTACAGCTGGGAATCGCTGGGACAGTTCCACATGGACCCCACAGGCCTGAGCGTGCCCATCGTCTTCGAGGAGCTTTTCTGGGGCGACGGCGGCATTGGCATGGCCATCATCGGAACCACGCTTGCGGTCGCCTCGATCTTCGGTCAGGGAACAGGCGAGCAGATTGGCGAATGGATTCCGCGCTGCTACGGCACGGCCGATGACGTCAAGGTGGCTGCTTTCTGTTCGTCTGAGCCAAACGCCGGCTCCGACGTCTCGGCGATTCGCAGCACGGCGAAGTTCGACGAGGCCACCAACGAGTGGGTCATCAACGGCCAGAAGGCGTGGGCGACCAACGGTGGCATCGCCGACGTGCACGTCGTCGTGGCGTCCGTCGATCGCGAGCTTGGCACCCGCGGGCACGCCGCCTTCGTCGTGCCCATGAGTGAAGCCAAAGGCATTTCCGAAGGGTCAAAGGTCGCCAAGCACGGACTGCGCGCATCGCATACCGCCGACGTGTTCTTCGATGACTGCCGCATCCCCGCCGAGTACGTGCTGGGGGGCAAGGAGAAGCTCGACGAACGGCTCGCCAAGGCGCGCGAGCGTGCCAACGAGATCGCGGCCGGTACGAAGCGCTTCAGCTCCAGCAACCCTTCGATGGCGACGTTTGAGGCCTCGCGGCCAGCCGTCGGCGCCCAGGCGCTGGGCATCGCGCGCGCCGCTTACGAGTACGCGCTGGAGTACGCCAAGGAGCGCGAACAGTTCAAGCGCAAGATCATCCAGAACCAGTCAGTGGCGTTCACGCTTGCGCGCATGAAGATGGAGATCGACGCTGCGCGTCTGCTTGTCTGGCGCGCCTCCTGGATGGGCCGCAACGCCGTCCCGTTCGAGGCCGCCGAGGGCTCCATGAGCAAGCTCAAGGCCGGCGAGGTGGCGGTGTGGGTGACCGAGCGCGCAATCCAGATCCTGGGTGGCAACGGCTACGCGCGCGAGTTCCCCGTCGAGCGCTGGCACCGCGATGCCAAGCTCTATGACATCTTCGAGGGGACCGCTGAGATTCAGCAGCTCGTGATCGCCCGGGCGATCTCGGGCATGCGCATCGAGTAACAGCGGCGCTCGCCGGCGCCATCCGGGCGCCGCACCGACTGCGCCGCACCGGGCAGCCGCCCATCGGCGAACCGCATCGTTTGGCCCGCTTGGGTGTTTGTAACGGCGACGGTCGACTGGGCAGCTTCCGTGGAGGGGTCTAGTAGGCTCACGCACGCGCTGGCGGCCGGACGCCGGTCCCGGCGCGCAACCATTGTTGACTTGGAAAGGGAGACCATGCAGATGAAGGTGCGCGCATGACATCAAGCACTCTAAGAACGCGGAGATGGCGCGGGCACGCGCCGATCGGCGTGGCCATGCTGGCGGCTTTGACGCTGGGCGTGGCTGCCGTGGCCGGCGCAGCGGTCGCCGACGGACAGTCGGCTCATGCTGCCCGCTCGATCTCGGTCAGAGAGGAAGCGAATCTGCACAAGACCGGCCAGAGTGGCAACTCGCTTTCGGAGCAGGGGAGCGTCACGGGAACCTTGAGCGGCACGGCCACTGCGACCATCTCCACGTCGGGGACGTTCGTGAAGGTCACCGCTGTGCTCCATCTCAGCGGCGGCACGCTCACGGTGCAGGGAGAGGGGCAGCTGAACTCCACCCACGGCACCGAAGTGAGCTTCAAGGCGCCCGGGGCGGTCAAGAACGGCACAGGGTCCTTCAGCCACGCGTCCGGGAAGGGAACCGTCTACGGCTCCGAGAACCGCGTGACTCACAACGCCAGGATCCAGGTCGTCGGTCACCTCAACTACTGATCGATCACGCCAGATTCAGGTGATGGGGACCTGAGCCACTGGCGTATCGCGCCAAGATCCAGGTCATCGGTCACGTGGACTTTTGACGTGACAGCTAGCGGGGCGCCAACGGCGCCCCGCTTAGCGCAGTTGACCGAGCTTCAAAGCCCCCTCATGGCGGACCAAACGGCCCGTTAAACGAGAAATGACCGGCAATCCCTTGCCGGCCATTTCCCTGTGAGGAGGAAACCTGTTCAGAGGTTGGCAAGAATAATGCCGGATTGCGCCAGCGTGGTGTGTGACGTTGATCACAGTTGGTGATGCCGAGGACGATCCGCTCGTGCGTGACAAACCGATCGCCGGCCTGGCAAGATGGCGACGTGGAGCGCGTGCTTGGAATCGGTGGCTACTTCATGCGGGCCGCCGACCCGGTGGCCCTGGGTGCGTGGTACCGCGATTGCCTGGGCCTGGACGCCGACAAGGACGGCCTCTGGTGTCAGGAAGGCGGCCCGACGGTGTTCGCGACATTCGAGTCTGAGACCGGCTACTTCGGGTCCCGGACGCAGCAGACCATGATCAACTTCCGGGTCCGCGACCTGGATGCGATGCTCGCACAACTGCGCGCAAAGGGGGCGGACGTGGCTAACGAGACGCAGAACATGGACGGTGTCGGCCGATTCGGCTGGGTCACCGATCCCGAGGGCAATCGGATTGAGCTCTGGCAGCCCGCCTGAGCAGCGCGCTACTCGTCGTCGGCGTCCGGTGGCGAGCCGCTCGTGGCCATCGTCTTCAGCAGATCCTGGGCCACGCTGAGCAGTCCCACCGCTTCGAGGGGCGACATGGTGACGTTGCGGACCCGGATCCCGGCGCTCCCGTCTGGCTGCTGAATCCGCAGAATCGTGATGACGTTGTCGATCTCGAACTCGTCCCCAAAGTCCGCTTCGATCGCCTCCATCTGGGCCATCACTTCGTCGATCAGTTTGGTCCTCGCCGGATTCATCGCGTCGTCGGGCATCGATGCCACGTCTGGATCCCCTTTCCTGGTTGGCTACTGAAAGGCATCATCACATGGAAGCCGAGGCGACTCAACGCCGCGGCGACTACGGGCGCGGCGTGCGGCGCGCGTTCGCTACGCCGCCCCGGTAGCGTCCCCGTTGGATCCGCGGGGCGAGCGTGCCCGCAGCGGTACGCGCAGGCCTCACCCTGCGCACACTTTTCCCAGAGAGGAGCAGCAGATGGATTCGGCGATTGTGGGCCAGCTTGTGGCAGAACAGATGGAAGCGATCGAACGCGATTACGGCGACAGCGCCGAACACGACATCGGGGCGGTGATAACGATCATCGAGGTCCGAAGCCCAACCAGCTCAGACCTGCGTGTGCGCCACAACCTCGGCGAGGCGCCGTACAGGCTCGTCGGCTACATGCGCGTCGCCGAGGAGCGGGTGCTTTCGCTGTTTCGCGGCGGTGAAGCCCGGGACGACAGCTGAACGGGCTACGCGACGGCTTCGCCGAGGCGTTCAGGGGACGCAGTGCGTTCGCTGACTACGCGGCAGAAGACGTTGACGAGGCCCGGGTCAAACTGCGTACCAGCGCACCGCTTGAGCTCGGCCATTGCTCCCTCAAGCGACCGTGCCCGCTGGTAAACGCGATCCTCGGTCATCGCATCGAAGGCATCACAGATCGCGATGATGCGCGCGCCGAGCGGTATCTCGTCGCCGCTGAGGCCGTCGGGATAACCGCTGCCGTCCCAGCGCTCGTGGCTTGAGCGAACGAGCTGGCCCACGCCTTCCATGGGCAGCCCCGCTGCCAGGATGATCCGCTCGCCTATCAGCGTGTGCTGCTTGATGAACTCCCACTCGTTGTCGTCCAGAGGCCCGGGCTTGCGGATGATCTCGTCGGGCACGCCAAGCTTGCCGATGTCGTGTAGGTCGGCCGCTGCCACGATCACCTCCAGTGCCTCCTGGCCCAAGCCCACCGCTCGGGCCACCGCCGCGACCTGGTCGGCCACCTCGTCGGCATGGTCTCCCAGGTCGGGGTGGCGCTGTGCGAGCGCCGCGTGCAGCACTGCCGTGACCAGACCCGTTGCGTCGGCGCGCTTGGTGACCTTGGCGTGGTACATGCGCTGGTCGGCCAGCAGCAGCGCGTGTGTGGGTTCGCTTGCATCGAGCGGCAGCGACACCGAGCCCGCTGCCGGGGTGATGTCAAACGCGCCACCTCGCTCCGTCAGCGCCTCGCGCGCGTCCGCAAGCCGCGCTTCGGGGTATTCCAGTGGCGCGTGCGTGAGCACGCAGAACTCGTCACCGCCGACCCGATAGGCCTGGCCGTAAGGCCCCACGGTGTCACTCAGGCGTTCGGCCAAGCGTTCCAGCATGGTGTCGCCCGCGACACGGCCAAAGGCCTCGTTGTAGCGCTTGAAGCCGTTGAGATCGAAGAACCACAGCCTGGCCGGCTCCTGCTCGCAAGCCGTGCGGCACGCGCGCGCGAGGTCAACCATCAGCCTGCGCCGGTTGCGCAGCCCCGTCAATGGGTCACGCGCCAACTGGCGGGAGACCTTGCGGTAGGACGCCGCCATTGCCCCAAGCGAGACCAACAGCAGCAGGATCGCGACCACCAGCAGCATGATCATGGGTGCCCGCCATGCGCTCAGGAACGTTGGCGCCGCCGCGAGCGCCGTCGCCACGACCGCCACGCCCTCGTGTGAGGCCCCGAAGGTGAGCGGCAACGCCTTGACCATCGTGCGATGGTCGCCATCGGTGAGAAGAGCTGCGGTTGCCGAGACGCGTACCCGACGGTTTGCAAGCCTGAGCTTGCCGCGTGAGCCGGACCGTCCGGAAGGGCCAAAGAGCCCGCCCAGCTGAAGCTCGTCGCCGTGGTAGGAGGTCACCTGAATTCTCAAGTCCTTGCCACCCGCAGCCAGTACCTGGGGCGCTGTCCACTCGCTTGACGCGAGGTCCAGGTGCACCAGCCCCAGCAGGCGCCCGTGCAAGCGCAACGGAAGCACGAATGCCACGGCCTGGTGGCCGCTGGGCGCGACGAATGGGCCGCTGAGCACGCCTGCCTGCGAGCTCGTCAGATCGGCCGCGAACTTCCTGCCCAGCGTGTTGGGGAAGTGTGCTCTGGCGCTGTTGTCATCGCACGCAAGCTGGCGGCCGGATGGGCTGTCCAGGCAGACCCCCGACAGGGGCAGCTCAGCGGCGCGTTCCAACGCGGCCAGGGCCTGGCCGGTCTCGGCCACGTCGCGGCGCCGCGTGTTCGCTCCCAGCGTGCCAGCGGCTCCCAGCAGCGCATCCATGGCGGGATCGACCAGCAGCAGCGATGCCGCCGTTGCGGTCTGGCGGTTGGCGGTCGTGACCAGTGTCTGCTCGGTGCTCACAGCCGCCTGCAACGACCGATCCTGGTTGCCCAGCTGGGACGCTGCGTCACCGTTTGTAACTGCCACTGCCACGGCTGCAAGCACCAGCGAGACCACCAGGCCAATAAGCCCCGCGGGACGCATGCGACGATATTCGGCATCCCGGCGGCGAAGCTTTAAGTTGCCCAGTGGGGCTAGGCGAGGATTACTGTGTGTCTGCTCAGCCTCGGCGCCACCCATCACCACCGACGCAAGTGCGCCTGGACAGCCGCCTTCGGCCCAGCCCAGTCCCCGCATCGCCCCCGTCCCCGTCGTCGGGTAGGCGTATCCGTGCCGTCCCGTGGCCGCCCGCGTTGGCTTGCGCAGCAGCCGCTTTTGTGGAGTTGCAGCCAGCGTCGGATGTCGGCGCAGGCCGTATGACCGACCCTCGCGTGCCAGACCCGAGCAGTGACTCCGTCACGTAAAGCACAAAGTCATTGTATGGGATGCGCAGGCGATTTTGCAACCTTCGACACGAGCATGCAAGTGGACGCCCAGCGCTTCGATCGGCTGCGTCGAGCGCCACTAAACTGGCCACGGGAGACTCGGGGCCGGGCGGTCTCGCGGGCAGCGGCCCAAGGCTCCCCGCATATGCTGTCGTGCCAGGCTGTCGATGCGCCGCCGTAGCTCAGTTGGTAGAGCGCCACTCTTGTAAAGTGGATGTCGCCAGTTCGAATCTGGCCGGCGGCTTGACCGTACCGGCCAGTGCCGGTGATACCGTGGCCCACCGCCATGGCCACGTGCTACCGCCATCCCTCCCGCGAGACCGGGGTCTCCTGCTCGTCGTGTGGGCGCTCGATCTGCCCGGACTGCATGACGCCCACGGCCGTAGGCATGCGCTGCCCGGAGTGCTCGCGACAGCGCACTCGTGTTCACAAGCTACGCAACGCCTCCCAGCGGCCGCAGGCAACGATCGCCCTGATCGCGATCAACGTGCTCGCGTTCTTGACCGAGAAGGGTCAGTTCACGCTCACCGGCCAGGCCTATGGGAAGGTCGTCGAAGAAGGCGTGATCGCGCGCGTGCTCGTTTACAGGACTCCATTCGGGTTCGTCGAGCACCTCCCGCTCGGCAACGAACACCAGTACTGGCGCCTGGTCACGAGCGCCTTCCTGCACGAGAACATCCTGCACATCTCCTTGAACATGTACATCCTGTACCTGCTCGGCAACATGCTTGAGCCCGCAATCGGATCAAGGCGCGTCTTGGCGATCTACTTCACAGCGCTGCTCGCGGGCTCCTTCGGCGCCATGTTCGCCACGAGCTCACCGACACTGGGCGCCTCGGGGGCCATCTTCGGCCTGATGGGCGCAGCGGTCGTCGAGTTGCGCTCCCGCGGTATGAGCGTGATGGAGTCCGGTATCGGCGCCCTGATCGTGTTCAACCTCGTGCTGAGCTTCGCGATTCCCGGTATCTCGGTCGGAGCACACGTTGGCGGCCTCGTTGGTGGCTTTCTGGCGGGTGTCGCGATCAAGACCGCAGATGAGCGCACGCTGCCTCTGATCGGGCGCCGCGTGCCTGCGCTGGGGTTCCTTGGGTGCCTGTTATTGGCGGTCATCGCCGTGGCCGGCTGCATCGCGATCGCCGGCAACACCGCAGCGGGGATTGTCTGAGCGCGCTCGTCGGCGCTAAGGTGCCGCAATGACACTCTTGAGCGCCTCCGAGATCGATCGACGCCTCCAAGGGTCGGCGTGGGGACACGATGCCAACAGCATCGTGCGCGAGTTGACCTTTGCCGACTTTGCCGGCGCGATCGCGTTCGTCAACCGCGTCGCCGAGGTGGCCGAGACCGCAAACCACCACCCCGACCTGCTCGTGCACGGCTACAACAAGGTACGCATCGAGCTGTCAACCCATTCCGATGGCGGCCTCACCGACGCGGACTTCGCGCTGGCTGAGAAGATCGACGCCTTGGCCTGATGTGCCGACCGTCACTCACCCGCTCCCGCCGTGGACCTCGACGAGCCCCACGACTGTCCCGTGGCCCTGCTACCGTTGGCGCGTCGGCTGAGATGAACGACGACGACCCTCACCGAAGTAGGAGCACGGGCCGGGGGGCCCGGAGCCTGACCAGGGCGGCTTTTCGCTGTGCCGCTGCGTTTGCGTGAGCGCCGTCAAGCTAATCCTCACCGCGGTCCTGATCGCGCTGAACGCGTTCTTCGTGATCGCTGAGTATGCGCTTGTGCGCACGCGCCGTGCGCGCCTGGAGGTCATGCGCGACGCGGGCTTGCGCGGCTCGGTCCTTGCCCTTGGTCAGCAGGACCGTGTGACCGAGTACATCTCGGCGTGCCAGATCGGGGTCACCATGATGTCCCTCGCGATCGGCGCGCTCGGAGAGCCTGCGCTGGCGAAGCTGCTGCAACCAGTCTTCGGCGGGGCGCTCAGCCACGGGGCCGCCGTGGCGATTGCTGTCGCGATTGCGTATGTGCTGCTCACGATCGTGCAACTGATCGCCGGCGAGATGGTCCCCAAGCTGTACGCCATCGACCGCGCCGAGAACATCGCGCGGCGCGTGGCGCCGCCCCTGGGCTTCTTTCATCTGATCTTCAAGCCGTTCATCGGGGCCACGACTGCGGTCTCCATGCGCATCCTGCGCGGGTTTGGCGTCAAACCGACACCAGGCAGCTCGGTGGGCTCCGCGGAGGAGCTCCGGCGCCTGATCGCCGAGTCCTACGCGGGCGGCCAGCTCGAGTCCAACGAAGCCGGGATGCTCTCCGGCGTCTTTCACTTGCACGAACAGGAGGCCCGGCAGGTGATGACGCCCATCCCAGCGGTGATCACGGTTGACCTCTCCGAGGACGCCGAGACGGCGCTCAAACGGTGTATCGCGACAGGACACACGCGGATCCCCGTGACCGAAGAGGACGACCGCGACCGCGTGAGGGGGCTCGTGCACGCCAGCGCACTTGCCGATCTGCTGATGCAGGAGGGGCCGCACGCGTCGATCGAGTCGATCGTGCACGACGCGCCAATCGTGCCCGAGACCAAGCCCCTGGACGACCTCCTGGCCGATCTGCAGAAGGAGCGCACGACGATGGCCGTGGTCGTCGAAGAGTACGGGCGTGTCGTCGGCATTGTCACGATCGAGGACATCGTCGAGGAGGTGGTCGGCGAGATCGCCGACGAGACCGATATGACTGAGGGCGAGGTCCGCCAGCTCGCCGACGGCGACTGGCTCGTACGCGGCCATGTCCCTGTGACCGATCTCGCTGACCACGGCTTGAGCCTTCCCGCGGACTCCGACGCCTATAACTCCGTGGGGGGCTTCGTGTTCGCCGAGCTTGGGCGCCTACCGCGGCGCGGCGACACCATCACCGCCAACGGCTACTCCATCCGCGTGGAGTCCGTGCGCGAGAACCGCATCGAGGTGGTGCGCATCCGCGAGCGCCGACCGGCGCCGCCGCAAACCGTCTCGCGCCCCGCATCGGAGTCCTAGCCGGAGCAGACCCCGGCTGCGAGCGACCCGCTGATGTAGGCCCTTAAACACGTCCGGCCCGCGGGGGGGCGGGCCGGGACGTGTGCACTGGGAGGAGGCGGGTGTGCGTGCGACGAACTGTCGCCTGCCAAGTATCAGAGATGTTGTTCAAGCACACCTAAAAAGCTCGCTTGAGCGCATTCGCCGTGCGCGGGCTTGCTTTGAACGGGCTCGCTCCAAGCGGGCTTCCGCTGAGCGCGCTAGTACGTGTGGAAGCCGCGGGCGTTCTTGCGACCCAGGGCGCCCTCGGCGATGAGCTGCTCGACGCGCGCCGGGATGGGCGCGCCGATCTCTTCGCCAATGGCCTTGGACACGTCCAGGCCAACCAGATCCAGCAGCGCCAAAGGCCCCATGGGATGCCCAGCGCCGAGCTTCATGCACGTGTCGATGTCCGCCGGCGCCATATCTGTCTCTTCCAGCAGCATGACCGCACTGAACAGGTATGGGAACAGCAGCCGGTTGACCACAAAGCCGGGGATGTCCGACACGACCACAGCGGTCTTGTCCAGCACCTCACAGAGGGCCGCTGCCCGGGACTTGGTGTCCTCCGTCGCCGCCGGCGGGAAGACCAGCTCGACGAGCTTCATCTTGGTCACCGGGTTGAACACGTGCAGCCCCACGAACCGGTCCGGTCTGCCGCTGGCCTCGGCCAGGCTGCCGACCGAAAGCGACGACGTCGTGGTGGCTGCAATCGCGGTGGGCGCAAGCACTGCAGTGAGGTCGTCCAGCAGCGCCACCTTGGTCTGGTGATGCTCGATGATCGCCTCCACGACGAATGTGGACTCAGCGAGAGCGTCGATCTCGGTGACTACGGTGACATGCTCGGGGTCGATCCCCGTGCCCAGCCTGTCAAGCGTCTTGACCACCGTCGCGCGCGCCCGTTCAGCGGACTCATCGGAGCGGGCGAGCAACAGCACGGGGCCGCTATGGGCCGCAGTGGAGGCCAGGCCGCACGCAATGGCGCCACTGCCAACGATTGCCAGTCGCTCACTCACGGAGCGGTACAGTAAGGGTTGCGCGCGCCTCGCGGCTTTCTCGTGTGCCTGCGCGCGCCGGCCGCGGGGCCATTCTGTCGCCCCCGGCCATCTCGACACCGCAATGACGGCCTGAAAAGAGGAGCTGGCGATGAGACAAGCTGACGGCCGCGACGTTGTGATCGTCGACGCCGTGCGCACCCCTATTGGGCGTGGGCACAAGCAGAAGGGCTACTACCGCGACACCCACGCCAACGAGCTGCTCGCTGCTTGTTACACCGAGGTGATCGCCCGGGCCGGCATCGAGCCCGCAGCTGTCGAAGACGTGATCGCGGGCTGCGTGCAGCAGTACGGCGAGCAGATGTTCAACGTCGCGCGCAACGCCTGGCTGCAGGCTGGACTGCCCGTGGAGACGCCCGCCACGACAGTCGATCGCCAGTGCGGATCGGCCCAACAGGCGGTCAACTTCGGTGCTGCGCTGATCGCCGCGGGAGCCCACGACGTGGTCATCGGGGCCGGTGTCGAGCATATGGGCCATGTGCCCCTCGGTGTCAGCCTCAACTGGATCGATGAAGTCGGCACCCCCTGGCCGGAGGCCCTGATGGAGCGCCACCATCTGATCCCACAGGGGCTTTCGGCCGAGATGATCGCCGAACGCTGGGAGATACCGCGTTCGGAGCTCGACGAACTGGCGCTGCGCTCACACCGCCTGGCCGCTCGCGCCACCGACGAGGGGCGCTTCGAGCGCGAGATTTTGCCCTTCGCGGTCAACGGCGACACGGTGGTCACCGACCAGGGCATTCGCCCCGACGCCAGCCTGGAGGCGCTTGCCGCGCTGAAGCCCGCGTTCAAGGAGCAGGGGAAGGTGACGGCCGGCAACTCCTCCCAGATCTCAGACGGCGCCGCCGCCGTGCTGCTGATGTCGGCCACCAAGGCCGCCGAGCTGGGCCTCAAAGCGCGCGCGCGGATCGTCGATCAGACGACCGTGGGTGTCGATCCCGTGATCATGCTCACCGGTCCCATCCCAGCCACAAAGCGCATTCTTGAGCGCAACGGGATGACCATCTCCGACATCGATCTGATCGAGATCAACGAGGCGTTTGCCTCCGTCGTGGCGGCGTGGCGGCGCGAGCTTGCGCCGGACATGGACAAGGTCAACGTCAACGGCGGCGCCATGGCCCTCGGCCATCCCCTTGGCTCCACCGGTGCACGGCTGATCACCACGCTGCTGCACGAGCTTGAGCGCTCCGACAAGGAGGTCGGTCTGGTCACGATGTGCTGCGGTGGTGGGCTTGGCACCGGCACGCTGATCCAGCGGCTGTAGTCGATCCCGCTCGCCCGCCAGCGTTCACCGGCTGGGCGTCACCCGCTTGCCTTCACCCGCTGGGTGTGCTGCCTGTCCAGTCCACTGCAACCGGGGTCAAGGCGAGCACGTCGGCCCATGTGGTCGCGTCGGTTTCGCCTGTTGCCGGCAGCCCGTGGCTGGTTTGGAACGCTTCGAGGTTGGTCTTCGTCGCCGCGTCGAACACGCCCGTGATTTCCTGGGTCGGGATGGCCCCCGCGAGATGCTCCTGCAACCACAGCACCTGGTCTCCCTTTGAGCCCTCGCTCAGCAGTGGCGATGTCGCCTCCGGCTGGGGAATCGCGACGTCGGCTTCCAGGGGCGCCGCCAGGGCCGCCCAGCCGGTAGCGGTGGTTTCCTGCCAATCCCAGAACGACGTGGGACAGCCGCTGTAGGGCACTGCATCTGAACGGAACGCGACCAGTTCCGTGGCGCTCGGGTTCTCAAAGGTCTGGCCCAGTGGGCAGATCGGGCGCCCGTAGACGAGGTTCTGTTCAAAGGTGTCCGCGTATACGCCCGCCACGGTCGTGCCAATGTCCTTCCAGTACATCTGGGGCACGTTGAACTGCGCGCCGTTGGAGCCCAGGAAGACCGAGTACGGAAACGACTCGTGGTAGTTGACATAGGGAAACGACGCCAAGCCCAGTGGGTAGGTGGCGCCGATCTTGGCGCGCAGCGTTTCGATGTACGTCTGCGCGGCGCTGTAGCGGCCTTCGTATTGGGACTCCGCGTCGATCACAAGGCATTCGGCACCGTCGGCGACCGCCTCCGCCCCGAGTTCAGCCTCGCCCACGGGTTCATTGCCGTAGACGTATTGCCACGCGCACACCTTCAGCCCCTGGGCGTGCGCTTCCTGCACCATCGCCGCCGTGAACTGGGTCCAGAAGTTGGTCGGACCGTCGGAGCTCTTGATGTACAGCGTGCCCACGCCCGCCGCCTTCGCCTGGGCCGCGATCGTAGGGATACTGTCACCGTCGGACTTGCTCAGGTACCAGATCCACATGCCCTGGGAGCCAAACGGCGTGGCATCGGCAGCCGGCGCCTGCGCCTCCGGCGCCGGGGCGGGCGGTGCAGGGGGGTGCAGCGCGTATGCCACCACTGCGATCGGCCCAAAGGCGTTTGAGTGGTGCGATGAGGTGCCCCTGACGACGATGTCCCCGGAATGCGCGTCCTTGGGCACGCGCACGATCAGGCCCTCCGTCGACGAGTTGGCGATGCGCGCAACAGGCGACAGCCGGCTGATGCGCGCCAGCGGGGAGCGGGGAAAGGCGACAACGAATCCTGCGCGCAGCTCGTGTCCTTCCAGGTGCAGGTACCCGCCCTGGGAGACCTCGTGAAACTTGGCCGGCGAGCACTCGCTTGCGGGCACGCAGCGAGCCCCTGTCAGCGTCAGGTCGTTTGGTCTGGCCGGCTTGTGCGGCCCCTTCGTCGCCTTCCCCTTGGACGCCTTGGGTGTCGCCCGGGTCCCCGACGTCGTCGGCGGCGCCGTTCCGCCGTCGCTGCCGGAGCCGCGCTTCTGAGTGGCCGCGGCCGCCGTCCCCTTGCTCTGTGTCCCGCCCGTCTGAGCCGCCGCCACCGCGACCGTGAGCGCTCCCGCAGATGACGTCAACGCGATCGCCAAAGTGGCCTTCGCCCAACAAGCTTTCGCGCTCACCATGCTTGAGCGCAATCTGGGACCTCACGGTCGATGAGCCTGGACAATTCGTGTGCCTCTCCAAGTGCAGAGCGCATGTGCAGTGAGTGCCGCGGGGCCAAGAATCAGTGGCCGCCCACGCCTCAGCATCGGCTGACTTGGGAAACCCTAACGGCTGTTCTGCTGCAAACCGGGCGACGACGCCAAAGTTGCGCCGTCGATCAGCCGGAAGCCCGTTGCGCTCGGCTGAAGCTCAAGCGGGCTGCTGGGCAGCCCGGGAGCAGGCTCGGGCTCGTTGAAGGCAGTCGGCGCCACGTCGTTGGGGGCATTTGCGTGAAACAACGAGGCCAGGTACTGGATCTGGCCACGTCCCACGCCCAGCTCGAACTGTCCCCCGCCGTAGTTGCCGATGTTGCGCTCGGCGCAGTATTCGTAAGCCTCGAGCAGGTTGCGGATGGGACCCAGCCGCGACGGCTTGATGTTGACCATTCGCGGCGGGTACTTGAGCGCTTCGATGTCCGCCACCGAATGGATCGGCGCGTCCCAGGAGAAGCGGTCGCGGTCGTTTGCGAGCACCGCATCGGTCTCCTCGGTCAGCGCCGGGTCCTCGATCCAGGCGTCCGGGAAAGCCTCGGCGACGCGCCCGTACAGCACAGGGTCCGGTGGCTGATCGACGATCGAGCCCGAGTAGTAGGCCTTGAAGTCGACCGACTCCACGGCACCAGTGGCCACCAGCTCCGCAATCAGCCGCTCGTCCCAGGAACTCGTGGGGTCCAGTTTGAAGCGCATCCAGGGATAGATCGCCAGGCGCTCGTGCACCGGCGAAACGCTTGGCGGCTCGCCCAGGCGCAACGAGACCACGAAGCTGATCGGCTCAACTGCGCGCCCCAGGACCGCATGCAGGCTGGTGGCCGCTTGGCGCAATGCCAGGTCCAGTGCAGCCGACTCAAACGCCCACGTGCGGTAGTTGCGCGAAGCGTCGCGCTCCGGCGGCGTGGGGAACATGTCGAGCTCTGCGATCCGCTCGCAGAAGCTGCCCAGCGTGAAGTCCCCTGTCAGTGGCAGCGAGAAGCCACCCGAGTGCCCCTGTGCAGCAGCCGGCGGTACGGGACCGCCGAGGTCCTTCGGCAGCCCGCATGCAGCAAGGAGGTTTTCATGGTCGGTTGCGTCGTAGATGACATCCTCGCCCAGCCCCTCCTCGCCGTCGCCAAGCACTCCGATGACCGTGGAGCGCCGCTCAAAGCCGCTTGATACCTCGGCTACGAGCGGTGTCAGCACAAGGCCCTCGATCCGCAGTGGCAACGCCGAAAGCGTGTCCCAGTAGCTCATGCGCACCCCTCCTGCCCGTGTACGATCGCAAGCCGTGTCCAGCAACCCTGATCTGCGCGCCCCTTTGCCCTGGCGCCTGCGCTTGGGCTCATTGGCGGCAGCTTAGCCTCAAGCTCAGTGGCACCCCGCAAGCGCCGCCGCCGGTCTCCCACGCGCCGCCCCCAGGCCACCGCCATCCCCGCGTCAAAGCCGCAGCCTGCGGCGCGGCTCCCCGCGCCGCGCAGGCCTGTACGCGAGCGGCCCCAGGCCCCCTGGCATCCCTTTCCACTCTCAGAGATACTGATCGTTGCCGGCGCAGCCGCGGTGGTGTTCAGCATCATCTACGGTCCCACGCGCGCCGTTGCGGCGCTGCTGTGCGGGATCGCCGCGGTGCTCGCCGGCACCGTCGAGGTCACCTGGCGCGAGCACTTCTCCGGCTTTCGCTCGCACGCGCTGCTTCTGTCGATCCTGCCAGTCGTGGCCATGCACACGGCCGTGGTGCTGATCGTCGGTGCCTTTACGACGTTTCCCCACCTCGCCAATGCCGCGCTCGTCGCAGTGGACGTTGCGCTTGTGCTCCTTCTGTTTCGGTACCTGCGCGCGCGCTTTGCCGAGGCCAGCGCCCGGCTCGCCGCGCGTGGTGTGAGCCAGTGAGCCCGCGCCCAGTTACCCCGGGCCCAGTGCGCCCGATCGGCTAAAGCCCGCTCGTGTCCAGCAGCGACGGCAGAGGTCGCTCGTCGAGATCCTGGGCCTCGCCGCGAACCTCACCCGCCACCGCAAGCTGGTCAAGACGCACGAGCTCGCGTTCGCCTTCAACGCGCGCCGGGTGCTCCTCGGGCAGGCCTGCGATCAGCGCAGCGATGCGTTCGCGCAGTTGCAGCGCGAAGTGCGGGGTGGAGGCGCCCATGAGCGTACGCACGTCCTCCACGGTCACAGTCTGGGCTTCGCCTCGTTGCTTGCGCTCCGGTTGCTCTTCTTTGCTCATCGTGTTGTGGTCATGGATGGTAGGAGGGGGTGGGGGCGCTGCCGCGGTTTGCAATCTCAAGCATGGAGTCCAGTTCGGCTGCAACCGTAGCGCTCACGGCGAGTTCGTCGCCAATTATCCAGCCACGGTTGTAAACACCGCGCGTCGGTGGCACCTGGGCACTGTACGCCGCCTGGATGTCGCTCAGGTACGCGCTCAGTGGCAGGGGGATCGCGCCCGCAGTTTCTGTCAGCAACATCGGACCGAAGTCGCCACTGGCCGACAGTGACGCCGCAGCGGGCGCGTCAAGCGGTCGCGAGGCGCTCGCAAAGACCAGGCCATGACCGGCTTCATGGACCCCAAAGCCGAATTCGCTCGCTTCCGCGCCTTCGCTGAAGCGTGCCACTTCGATCGCGTTTTCGGCGGCCGTTGCGCCTGCGATGCGCCGGACTGTTCCGAGCTTTTCAAGCTGCGAAAGGACAGTTTCGCTGATCGCCGTGGTGGGTCCGATCGCATAGATCGCCGGGTGCTTGAGGCGCTTGAGCACCGCGCGCGTGGGCGCCGGCACGCCGTAGCTTGAGAGCAGCAGAATCGGCGCGCCGGACTCCGCAGCCAGCCCCGCCGCAGGCATCGCAATCGCCTCTGGGGCTTCCGCATTGACCACGATCACCTGGTGCGGCGCCGAACCGCGCACCCGCTCCTGGACGCGCTCGATCTCGGCAGCCAGGCTGAACTGTTCGGCGGCTCCCAGCGAGTCCTCTGTGTACCCCGGTGGCACATCGACGTCGCCAACCTTGACCACGCGGGCGCCGCCCAGCGCCGACGCACCCGTCGGAGCCATCGCCGTGAGCGCTTGCGACGTTACGCCTGGCACGAGGTCCGATTCGCTGTACAGCAGCGGCGCTCCCAGTGGCGCCGCCGCCAGCACCGATGCTGCCAGCGCCGCAAAAAAGTCGTCCTTGCCGGCCACGACCACCGCCTGCGGTCTGCTTGCAATCGCCAGCCCCGGGTGCACAGCGGTCGCAACGGCCGCCGCGTCGATCACAGCCGTGGCACCGCCAAGCCGTGTCGTGTTCTTGGTGATCTGACCGGCCGCACCGTGCACACCAACCGCCACGACCGGGTTCAGGTCGGCTTCGCCGGAGCCGCTACTTGCGGGCACCGAGCTCGCTTTGCCACAGCCCGCGAGCACAGCGCCAAGCACGAGTACGGATGCCACCAGCCGGTGTCGAGGGGCTCTCATTGGACACGAGAGCGTATAGCCAGGACGCACCAGTCGAGGCGCCTGAGTACCGCCACATCGGCATGTACGGCCGCTTCGGGGCTGTCTCGATGGTGCGCAGCGGACCACAAAGGGCGCAAAGTGCGAACTTGCCACCTCGACCTCCGCAGTCGTCGGAGCGCTTTGCTAGGGTCCCCGCCCACATGCCCAATCCTTGGTCCGAAGCCAGGGAACGGGGGACCCAGGTTGTTTGGGGCGAATTACACGGTGTATCCGTGTGAAGCGCAGGCTCTTTTAGCGCTAGCCCGTCAGCTAACCCCGTAGGCCAACGAGAGAGGTCTTTTGCAGCTGCGTCTCATCACAGCTCCGTCCTTGCCAAAGGCGCGTACAATCACACTCTTGGCCGCAACGGCTGCGGGCATGGCGTTGGCCCTGCCCGCCGGGGCGCTCGCCGCGCACCGCTCCCACGACGCCATCGCAGCCGCCGGCGGGACTGGCGCCGCTGCCACGACCGGCACCACCGGCATAACTGGGGCGGCCGGCACCGCTACAACCGAACTCGCCGCGACCGGCGGGGTGCTGCCCACCCCCGTCAAGATCCACCGCGCACCCATCACTTCGCGCACTCCCAACGTCGTCTACACCGGCCCCGTGTACGAGCTTGCCCCTGGCGGGGAAACGATCCCCTATGAACCACCCCCGACGCCGAGCGCACTCGACGCGGCCACCGGCGGCGCTGTCGTGAGCATTGCCGTCCAAGCCAAGCCCGACCTGCTCGTTCCCGGTCGTACCGCCCGACTCATCGATGGGCTCGCCGCCGCTCCAATGGAAGCTCCCGCCGCGGTGCAGAAGATCATCTGGGCGGGCAATCAGCTGATTGGCCTGCCCTACATCTACGGTGGCGGCCACGGCAGCTGGAACTCCCCCGGCTATGACTGTTCAGGCTCTGTCTCGTTTGCGCTACACGGCGCCGACCTGCTGCCCGCCCCCGAGGATTCGTCGGAATTTGAGTCATTCGGGGGCAAGGGGCCAGGCGAATGGATCGCGATCTTCGCCAACGGGGGCCACGCGTACATGACCATCGCGGGGCTTCGTCTGGACACCAGCCCAGTCGATGACCCAACCAACGAGCAGGGTCCCCGCTGGCGCCCCTTGCGTCCAGAAAACCACGGGTTCGTCGTGCGGCATCCGCTGGGCCTGTAGTTCCCCGCCCCCCGCCAAGGTGCCCGCCGGCATAACCACTTGCGTCTCCCGCAGGGCGCTTGTACTAGGCTTGCCCTTCCCCGCAACGTTCTAACAGGAGGGTCCTACCCCCATGCCCGGGATAACCGGCCGCATTTCCACAGTTGTCAAGGCCAGGGTCTCCAAGCTCCTGGAACGGGCCGAAGATCCCGCCGCGACGCTGGACTACAGCTACCAGAAGCAGGTTGAACAGCTCCAGAATGTCAAGAAGGGCGTTGCCGATGTGGTCACCGCCAAGAAGCGGTTGCAGCTGCAGGAGAACACGCTTCAGCAGCAGCTGGTGAAGCTCGACACGCAGGCTCGGCAGGCGATGGCCCAGGGCAAGGAAGATCTCGCACGGACCGCCTTGGAACGCAAGAACGTGGCTCAGACCGAGCTGCAGTCGCTCGACACGCAGGTCAAGGAACTCGAAGAACAGCAGACCAAGCTGATCGATTCCGAGCAGAAGCTGCGCGCCAAGATCGAAGCGTTCCGCACCAAGAAGGAGGTCATCAAGGCCCAGTACTCCGCTGCCGAAGCGCAGGTGCAGATCTCCGAAGCCGCCAGCGGCGTGGGCGAGCAGATGGCGGACGTGGGGCTCGCCATGCAACGGGCCGTCGACAAGACCGAAAACATGAAGGCCCGGGCCGACGCAGTGGGCGAGCTCGAAGCCGCCGGCGCCTTCGAAGACGTTACCGCCATGGGCACCGGCGAAGACGATCTGGACCGCCAGCTCAAGCAGCTCTCAAACCAGTCCGCCGTAGACG
>CAJCHW010000015.1 GCA_903970125.1 Chlamydiota bacterium | reverse complement strand
GTGGCGGCAGTGGCGCTGTTGGTTGGCGTTGCGGCCGTGGCGTTGGCCCCCGGCGGTGGCGCGGGCGTGCACCCCGGCGCCGCCTCGCGGGTCCCAATTCGTGGTGCCGCCGCGATCGCGCGTCTCCAGACGTTGCCGCTGCAGGCGCAGTCGGTGATCTCCACTGCCGTTGCCGGCGATGCGCAGTCATTCGCGGCTCGGCGTGCCGGCGCCGGCTACCGCATGGCCGGCGGTGGTGTCTCGGCGAGCTTTGGTGCGCGTGGGGTCGTGCTCGGCGCCGGTGGCGCGTCAACGTCGTTTGGGTCGGTGTGGCTCGGCCGTGGCGACCACCTGAGCCCCACCGCCGTGGCGTCGATCACGGCACACCACAATCGCGTTGCGTACGACCGCGGGGCGCTGCAAGAGTGGTACGCCGCCGGTCCGCTGGGCATCGAGCAAGGGTTCACGATCGCGCGACGCCCAGCCGGCGCCGGCTCAAAGCTCACGCTTGCGCTGGGCCTCGGCGGCGCGCTGCGCGCAAAGCGGTCCGGGACCGGTGTTGTGTTCGTGGCGCACTCAGGTCAGATCGCGCTGCGCTACGGGGCGCTGTCGGCCACCGACGCGCGCGGTCGGGCTTTGCCCGTGACGCTCTCCCTCCGCGGAGGCAGACTGTTGCTGGGTGTCGCAGACGCTCACGCTCGTTATCCGATCCGGATCGACCCGCTGCTGCAGCCCGGGACCAAGCTCACGCCGAGCGACGAGGAAGGCGCCGGGTACTTCGGCTGGAGTGTGGCGCTGTCGGCCAACGGCGCCACGGCGCTCATCGGCGCGAACTTCGACCACAACTATGTTGGCGCGGCGTGGGTGTTCACTGCGTCGGGATCGGTGTGGAGCCAGCGGGCCAAGCTCGTTCCAGACGATGAGACGCCCCCGCAGATGGGGCCTGCCGCGAGCTTCTTCGGTCAGAGCGTGGCGCTTTCAGCCAACGGCACCACGGCTCTGATCGGCGGGCCTGGCGACGCCGGTGAACGTGGCGCGGCGTGGGTGTACAGCGGCTCGGGGTCCTCCTGGACCGAGCAGAAGAAACTGGTCGCGCCGACGAGCGGCGAAGGCACCGAGCTCGCCTCAAACGGCTACTTTGGCGCCAGCGTGGCCCTGTCGGCCAACGGCGAAACGGCGCTCGTTGGCGGCTACGACAGCGGTCACGAAGGGCGTGGGGCGGTATGGGTGTACACCGGCTCGGGGTCCTCCTGGACCGAGCAGAAGAAACTGGTCGCGCCGACGAGCGGCGAAGGCACCGAGCACGGCGAAGGGCAGTTCGGCCACAGCCTGGCGCTCTCGTCCGCCGGCACGACGGCGTTGATCGGCGGCTACGCCGATGACAGCAAAGTCGGCGCGGCGTGGGTGTATACAGGTTCGGGCCCCTCCTGGACCGAGCAAGCGAAGCTGGTACCCAGCGATGAGACCGCCGCACAGGGGGAAAGTTCCCCCGCGAGCGACTTCGGCTTCGACGTGGCGCTTTCGGGAAACGGGGAAACTGCGCTGATCGGCGGGCCGCTGGACAACGGTGGCGTGGGCGCAGCGTGGGTGTACACCGGCTCGGGGTCCTCCTGGACAGAGCAGGCGAAGCTGCTCGCTCCGCAGGACGTTGGCAATGAGCTCCTGGACGCCGAGAGCGGCAACGGCTATTTCGGTGCAAGCGTGGCACTGGCCTCCGATGGGGCCACCGCGTTGATCGGCGGCTACGCCAATGCGTCGAAACTCGGCGCCGCGTGGGTGTACGACAACTCAGGTTCCTCCTGGACGGAGGCGGCGGAGCTGACCGCCGATCAGACCGAAGGCGAAAACGGCGAGATCGGCAAGGGCGATTTCGGCATCAACCTCGCTTTATCCTCCGACGGCACGACATCCCTGATCGCAGGCGAGACCGACAACAGTGACGCCGGCGCGGTGTGGGCGACCCAGCCCCCGGATGACTTCTACTTCACTCCCAATGCGCTCACGTTCGGCTCTGACGGCAGCGGTCAGGAGATCGACGTCGGGACCACATCGACCCACCGACTCAGCATCACCAACTATGGCTATCTGCCCCGCCTGTTGGGTGCCGTCAACATCTCGGGGGCCGGAGCCTCGTCGTTCTCGCTCAGCTCGGACCTCTGTTCCGGTCAGACGCTGGAACCGGGGTTCTCGTGCGATCTGGAAGTGAACTTCACTCCCGGCGCAGCGGGCATTTTGGCCGCGCAGGTCAACGTGCCAGTCAATTCACCGAGCAGCCCTGACACCGTGAGCCTCACCGGATTCGCGGGCAACGCGCCCAGCACGACGGCCACTGGCACATCGCCGGCCACTGGCACATCGCCGGTCATTGTCACCCCGCCGGGCACGGGCGTCATCACTGGTCACGTGTACAACGGCGGGCAAACGCCGCACACGCCCCTGGCGGGCGCGACGGTCTATGCCTTTGACCTTTCCGCGCCGAAGCAGGCGGGCCATCTTGCGGTGACGGGGGCCGACGGCAGCTACTTTTTGGCCGACCTTCCGCCCGGAACCTGGGGGATCTACGCCGGCCCACCCGCAGCCACGCCGGATCTGACCGAGCAGACAGCTCAGCTGACGGTGTCTGTCGGCGCGCCGACCACGCAGGATTTCACCCTCACGCCGCCGGTCCACCTCAGCGGCGGCATCACGTTTGACGGATCGCCCTACACGAGCAACTTCTACAAGGCGGCGCCGGTCAGCATGGGCTTTCCGTTTCCGATCCCGCTGACCGACACGCCGAACACAACGAGCGTCTTCACGGGCTTTGCCGGCGCCAACGAGGGCAGCCAGAGTGAGGACATCTCAAACATCCAGTACCAGGCGGCGATGATCATCGTCTCTGCCCGCTACGGGCCGGACGGCGACCTGGCGGGGGTCTCAGCGCCGGCTGTCGCACCGATCGATTGCTCCTACTCCTCGGAACAGAGCCAGGCGTGCGCCTCCGGCGCGGGGATCATCGGTCCCCCGACAGCGACCGCAAGCGCCGCTGCCAGACACCCGGATCCGAGGCGCGCAGATGCCCAGGGGCGCACGGCGGACCTCCCGTCTACCTCCGGGCAGGCAACGGTCATCGACTGCCCGGAGACGACGGCCACCAATACCACCACGCCTCAGGCTCCGCCGGCGCCGGGAAGTACGACATTCACACCGAACAGCCTGGGCGGGGTGGACATCACCTACCACTACGCCGACGGCTCCACGAGCACGTTCGTCCTGGCCCAGGCGCAGCTGCCGTCGCTCTCGTCGGAGTACCCGTTGACGAACATCGCGATATCGGTCTTCAATGCGCTCGTCAACGTCTCGCCGGCGGGCTGGTTCAACGCTTTCGTGGGCGCAGCCAATGCGCTCACCACCGCGTCGGCCCAATCGGGCGAGGCGTCGGCGAAGAGCGTTGGCAACGCCTACTGGCAGATCACGACGCAGTTGCTCTCAGCCTTTCTGCCCGAGGGTGCTGCCGTGGGCACCTTCTACAACTGGGTGACCGGGCACGTCAGCAGTGACGTTCTCTCTCCGACCGCCCCCACGACGGTCAAGGACGTCGCTCAGACGATCACGTGCGCAGACGTCTACTCCGACCCGAGTGGGACCGTGAAAAGCACGACTGGCGTGCCGCTCGGTCGCGCCAAGGTCACGCTGCTGCGCAGCGCGTCGGAAACCGTCAAGCCGCAGCCAGTGCCGAATGGCAGCGTCGTGATGTCGCAGGCCAACCGGCGCAACCCCGACCACACCAACGCGCTGGGCCAGTACGGCTGGGACGTGCTGCCCGGCTTCTACGAGATCACCGCCTCGCACCCTGGCTGCACCGCCACACACGGCACCAGCGCCACGTCCGCGCTGCTGCCCGTGCCGCCGGCGCAAACGGGCGTGAACCTGGCGCTGAAGTGTCCGCATCTGCGGCGCTCTGCGGTCGCGTTCAAGCTCACGATTGGCCGGCCCAAAAGCCGCTTTGGCGACTATCTGCTTACGGCTAGGCTCACGGCGCGTTCCCACGGCGCGCGCCCACAGGGGACGGTCAGCTTCTACGACAACAAGCAGCTGCTCGGAGCGGTGTCGCTGAGCCCGCGCGGAGCTCCCGCGACGTTGCCGATACCCGCGACAACTCGAGCCAGTGCGGGAATCACGGCGCGCTACAGCGGCGACGACGCGCACCTCACGGCGCAAGCGCACGCGCGGCTGTAGGGCCGGCGACCGGCCCGCGGGCGGCCAGGGCCGCCCTCACGGCGACGGCGGCGCACGTCAAAGAACGAGACAATCGCCGGCGTGTCGATTTCGGTCGAGTTCGTTCGACGTGCTCCTAGATACACCCTATCCACCACAAGGAGGCACAAATGCGTTTCATGGTTCTGGTCCCCGGGAACACCGAGTCCGAGGCGGGCGAGATGCCCAGCACGGAGATCCTGGGGGCGATGACGAAGTACAACGAAGAGCTGGTCAAGTCGGGGGTGCTGCTGGCCGGCGAGGGCCTGCACCCCACGTCCAAGGGCGCGAAGGTCCGTTTCGACGGCAGCGAGCGCACGGTCATCGACGGTCCCTTCACCGAGGCCAAGGAGCTTGTCGCGGGCTACTGGATCTGGCAGTGCGGCTCGCGCGAGGAGGCGATCGAGTGGCTCAAGCGGGCGCCATTCGGCGGTGGCGTCGAGGTCGAGCTGCGCCAGATCTTCGAGGCCGACGACTTCGGCGAGCACCTGACACCGGAGCTGCGCGAGGCCAATGAGCGGCTGCGCGAGCAGAGCGCCTCAAACTAGGCGCATGGGGCAGTCGGCCACCCATCGTGCAATCGATGCCGTCTGGCGCATCGAGTCGGCCCGGTTGATCGCCGGGCTGACTCGCATCGTGCGCGATGTGGCGGTGGCCGAGGATCTCGCCCAGGACGCGTTCGTGGCTGCGCTTCAGCAGTGGCCCGACACGGGAATCCCGGACAAGCCGGGCGCATGGCTGATGACCACCGCCAAGCGCAGGGGCATCGATGCGCTGCGCCGGCGCATCGCACTCGAGCGCAAACACGCGCTGATCGGGCGCGAGCTGGAAATCCTTTCCCAGCTCGACCAGGGAGACCTGGTTACGGAGATCGACGACGTTTCCGACGATCTCTTGCGCCTGGTCTTCATGACGTGCCATCCAGTTTTGTCGCTGCAGGCGCGCGTCGCGCTCACGCTGCGTCTGCTCGGTGGCCTGTCAACGCCAGAGATCGCGCGGGCGTTTTTGGTCTCCGAGGGCACGGTCGCGCAGCGCATCGTTCGCGCCAAGCGCACGCTCGCCGAGGCGCGTGTGCCATTCGAGCTGCCCGGTCGCGACGAACTTGCCGAACGTCTGTCGGCCGTGCTTGCGGTGATCTACCTCGTGTTCAACGAGGGCTACGCGGCAACCGCCGGCGAGCACTGGACCCGCCCGGCCCTATGCGACGATGCCCTGCGCCTGGGAAGGATCCTCGCGGCGCTGATGCCTGGCGAGGGCGAGGTGCAAGGCCTGCTCGCGCTGATGGAGCTACAGGCCTCGCGCTTGCGCGCGCGCGTGGGACCAGATGGGGAGCCGGTGCTGCTCGCCGATCAGGACCGTACGCGCTGGGACCATCTGCTCGTGCAACGCGGCCTTGCCGGGCTCCAGCGTGCCGAACAGCTCAGCGGCGCACTGGGCCCGTACACGCTCCAGGCCGCGATCGCCGCGTGCCACGCGCAAGCCCGCAGCGTCTCCGAGACCGACTGGCCGCGGGTCGTGGCGCTCTACGATGCGCTGGCGGCACTCACGGACTCCCCCGTCGTGGAGCTGAACCGCGCTGTGGCTGTGACGATGGCCTACGGTCCCGAGGCCGGCCTGGAGCTGGTCGATTCGCTGGCCAATGAGCCCGCGTTGCGTGCCTACCACCTACTGCCCAGCGTGCGCGGCGACATCCTCGTGCGCTTAGGACGCCATGCTGAGGCGCGTCAGGAGTTCGAGCGCGCCGCGGGCCTATGTACCAACGACCGCGAGCGCGAGCTGCTGCTCTCGCGCGCGGTCGCTTGTGGCGCGTAGGGCACGGGCGCGAGGGCACGGGGTCGCGGAGCGAGCCCAAGAAGACCACGCGGAATCGGAGCGCCGCTACGCCAAATGCGCGCTGCGGCGCTCGACGCCGTCAAAGGCCTGGCGGCCGGAGCGGCTGCGGCGATCGACGCGAAGCACGGGACCGCGGCTGTTGCCAATCAGGCGCAGCACGAAGGCATCGCGCGTGGAGCTGTAGCGCAGGACAGGCTTGGCGAGCAGGAGCCAGTGCGGCGCTAAATACCTGCGTGTTCGCTTCGCGGAGGCCATTGCCCGTCCTTTCATGCCTCGAGGTGCTGCTCGCCCGTATGCGCCACGCCAGGACGCGCGCTCCAAGCTGGGCTTCGTTAACTGTTACGAACGGGCGCGCCAAATCCCGACCGCTCAGCAAAACTTTCCGAAGCCGGGCCGCGTCCGGCGTCGCTTCGCCGACGCTAGCGCACGATCGTAAAGAGCAGCGACTTCGGAACCGAGGTGCCCGAGGCATTTCTCGCGGTGACGATCAGCGTGTAACGCCCCAGCGCGAGCTTGTGCGTGTGCGGCAGGCGACCCTGGACGGCGACCCTGTTGGCGCCATCGCGCGCGGCAAAGGAGAAGATCCTGGCGGTGACCGTGCGCTGGCAGCTCCGATGGGACCTGTTGCGCCTGGTGGTGGCGCGGCACCTGCCCCCGACTCTCCGTCCCCCGACACGCTGGGTGAAGCGGAATGTCACACGTGCCTTCTGATCCAGCGAAAAGAAGAATGTGGTCCCGACCGGCGGCCGTGTCGCCTTCTGCGTGGCGCTGACGCGCGCGTTCCTTGCGCCCTCACGCCAGACGGCATGCGATTGACGGAGCTTCGAGACGGCTATGCGCCGGGCGGCGAGGCTGGCGAGGATGGTCTGGTCGAGCCCCGAGGAGGCTGAAGCGGCGTAGTAGGGGTCACCGGAGTAGGTGGCCACGATGGGGTGTACTCCGGCTGCGGAGTAGGTCGTTACGCAGCGCGCTTCAGCGCCGGCTTCGCCCACGGTGACCGCGCCGCAGCCGGCGATGGTCCCGCCGCCGGCGGTGAAGCTCACCGCGCCGCTGTCCGGCGTGGGGCTCACCGTCGCCGTGAACGTAACGGGCCGGCCCGCGGGCGACGGATCGGCCGACGAGGTCAGCGCCGTGGTCGTGGCTGACGGCGCAGGCGGCACGGCGATCTTGAAAGCCGTCACCTGGTTGCCGTTTGCGGCGAACAGCAGTCCCCCGCCGGCGCCCGGAGTGCTGAAGTGCTCGAAGGTCAGGAGGTTGGTTTCGAACTGGACCGCTCCGGTGCTCGGGTTCAGGCCGAACAGGTGTCCGAATTTACCTTCATAGCTGGCCACCCACACCAGGCCGCCCGCGAAGATGGGCGGCCCGACGGCGTTGGCATTGACTGTCCAGTTCGGTGCTGCGCTCAGCTTCGGGTCGCTGCCGCCGAGTCCACTCACCGAAAGCGCGTTCAGGCCGTCTTTGCAGGTGACGTAAAGGGTCCCGCCGGAGGCGCTGGCGGGCAGGTAGATGCCGCCGCCCCAGGAGCCATTGCAGACGTCCAGTTCGGCCACGGGGGCGGCGCCGACACCGCCCAGGTGGCTGGTGTCAAGCAGGACGCCCACGCCCTGCTTGCCGATCTGAAACGCGAGTTCGTCTGGCAGTAGCACGGGATCGCTTGAGCCGAGGTCGAGATCCTTTTCGTCGAGTTCTTTCCAGTCTGCGGGTACCCAGCTTTCCAGCAGCGCGAAGTTCGGGTTGAGCTTGAGCACCGCGTCTCCGTAGTCGTTTGTCGAACCCGAGGTGCCGTTGCCCGTTGCGACGTACAGGTCTCCACTTGAGTCCTCCGCGGGAGCGTTGCCGCCGGCCCAGATCGCACCCTGATCGTCGCCGGGCCTGGAATCGACCTGGTAGGTAAGGAGCGCACCGCTCCCGTTGGCGGGAGCGCCGACGAGCCAGCCCCAATACGTGCCGCAGTCGCCGTCGTTGCCGCCGTAGCCGATCACGACCTCGTTTCCATCGAGCGCAAGCGCGGGCCGCTGCAGCTGCTGGGCGGCGCTGCCGCCGCTGGGAAATGGGGGATCGACGTCGATCGGAAAGCCCGCGCGCATGGCGCCTGTGCGCAGTTCGAGCGCTACGAGCATGTGCCGGATGCTTTCCGGGTGCGTCCCGTCCCACGTGTCCGTGACGGCATAGATCGTTTTGGTCGCGGCGTCGATCACGGGTGTGCCCGTGATGCCGACCGTCGGCGTTATGTCACCGCAGGGGAGCTGCGCGCTCGGGACCGGCGTTCCGAGGTGCGCTTGCCAGGCGACGGCGCCAGTCGCTGCGTCCAGTGAGTAGATCGTGTCGTTCTCGGTGGCCACGTACACGTGCGAGCCGTAAGCGAGCGGCTCGGTGTAGATGGTCCCGTCAAGCACGCCCGTCTGCCATATCTGCGCCGGGGGCAGCGGGGACGTGCTTTCAGGGTCGATCCCACTGCGCGCGGCGTCGTGACGGTACGTCGTCCATTCCGGGATCGCGCCGCTCGCGGCGCCCGCGAACAGGGAAAACGATAGGGCCGCGAAGATCGGGACCGCGCCCTTGGCGATGACCCTCAGGAGCCTGAAGATTTGGCTTGCAAACAAAGAAGACCTGGGTCCCCACTGTATCTCCCCGGCGATCCGACCAGGGACGAGCTCTCCCTCTACGCCTCCCGCGCTTCGCGGTCGAGCTGGTAGCGATCGGCCACGACTGCCGGCGCGCTGCGCTCCAAGCGCGTTGCTCAGCCCATGCTGCCGCGTGGCGCAACCCAGATGCTGTCGAACGCAAGAGAGGTGTGCCGCGCGATCGTGTCGTAATCGCGGTCGTAGTGCAGCACGCCAAGGCCGCGCGTCTCGGCCACCGAAGCGATCAGAAGATCCACCGGCTTGACGCGGTGAGAGATCCCTGCTGTCGCCGCCAGCTCGGCCTGAGCCGCGACCGCGGCTGTCGCGGACTCGCCACTGAGCGGAGCATGTGGAAGGGCGTCGAGCCGCCTTGCAGTGAGCGCAAATGCCTCGCTGTCGCGAGCGCTGTAGCGCATCTCCAACAGCGTCGGCGGACAGGTCCACAATTCACCGTCCTCAAGCGCCGTCTCAAACTTCTCGCGGGCAGAACCGTCCAGCCGACCGTCAAGCAGTCGCGCCCAGACGGAGTTGTCAAAGAGGAGCCCCTGGCCGTAGCCAGTCAATGCGTCCAGCCGCGCTCTGCGACCTCGTAAGCAGCCGCCACATCAAGGCCCTCGCCGGTGCGCAGTTGCCGGATCAGCTGGCGGCGCAACTCGGCTTTGCCGGCCTCGTCCTCGCGCGCAGAGTCCATCTCCCGCAGCCGGTCGCGCGCGCCCCGGATCACGAGATCGTCGAACCGCACGCGCTCTCCACGACGGCGAAGTGCGTCAAGTGCCTCGCGTACCGGAGGCGTCTCGGTGATCGAATGTCGCGGGTGACGAGTCGGCACCAAACCAAAGTGTAGCACCTGGTACAGCACCACTGGTTGGATCCGGGGGTAGTAACGAAGCCGACCGCCGGGAACAGCCCTTCCTCCCCGTGGCAAGACTCAGCTGCGGCGGACTGATCACCAGGGTGATCCTGCCATCAAGGGCTGCATCGAGGATCCTGGCAGGCGTTCGCGGCCAACCAAGCCCCGACACGATCACGTTGGTATCGAGAACCGCGGTCCGTGTCACTCAGCGGTCTGTGCGGCGACGATCGCGTCATCGACAACGGAGACGTTCAGGCCCGCCTCCGCAACGGTCCGGCGAACCTCTGCAAGCCGCGCGCGCAGCTCCTGCTGGGTGGCCTCTCGGCTGGTCTGGACCAGCCGTTCGTACTCAGTGGGGCTGATCAGGACCGCCAGCGCCTGGCCCCGACGCGTGGCTCTCGATCAGCTCGCCGGGTTGGGCGGCAAGGTGGCGCCCGCCACAAGCACGTCGAAGCCCGGCGCCGTCTCCCCATCGCCGGCGGCGGGCTGGCTCAGGTAACAGGGAGCAGCATCATCAGTGTGAGTCGGTCGATGGGTGACTCGACAAAGCCGAAATGGGAGTAGAAACCCTTTGCCTGCTCATCCTTGGCGTGGACAAGGACCAGCCTCACCCCCACTTTCTGAGAGACCTCGATTGCCTTCGTCATGAAGTGCTTGAGCATGGCTGCACCGAGACCCTTGCCCTGCTCACGACTGTCGACGGCCAATCGCCCGAGCAAGATTGCGGGCAGATCGGCGGGCTGGTCGGAGGCGATGTGACGCGGCGCAGCGGCTCGCATCACCGAGGCGGTAGATGATGCGTAGTACGCCACGACCGTCTCGGTTGCCTCGTCGACGACGACCCAGGTGCGGCTGGTGCCGGCCGCCTGGTTAGCAAGCGCTCTACGCGCGAGCCAGTCATTGAGCGCGGGCTGACCACAATCAAATCCATCCAGCCTGTGCCCGCCCGTCAGCAGGGTCGGGCCGCTGTAGCTCAACGTGCAGGTCGCTCGAGCACCGAGTGCTGGGAGAGCAGCTCGGCCATCGCCTGCGGAAGCTGCGCTGGTGTCGCCGAAAGCAGCGCTTGCAGTTGCTCCCAGGCAGCGTCGTCGAGGGCGAACACGCGGCGATCCGCGAGGTCGGACTCGGCGGCTTGCACGGCATGGCGCAACACGTAGTCGCACGTTGACTCGCCGCGGGCCTCCGCGGCACGACGCAGCACCATGTCCTGCTTGGGAGTCAAGCGGAGGCTCAGTCTCTCGGTTTTGGAAGCCACGACCATATTGTACGTCATTCGACGTACACCGCGACGCCAGTGGCAAAGGCCGCGTCGGCGCGCGATGGCGGTTGGCAAGACGGTGATCGCCATGTCGAGATCATCTCCGCCACCAACCGCAGAAACGGGACACTCGCCGACAGTCCCGTTCGAGGGGCACGTCCGAGCGCCGGCAACAGGCGCGCAGTCGGCTGCGTGCCTCAGCCAGTGAGCGCCTCGCCTGCTGGAGCAGGGTCTCCATCGCGTGGCTCTCGATCAGCTCGCCGGGGTTCGGCGGCAATGTCGCGCCGGCCACAAGCGCGTCGAAGCCCGGCGGCCCAGCACGGGCCGATCACCATCGACACCGACGCGCTCAGCCCTGTGGCGCCGTTCAAGCGTCCGCGGGAAGGATGCGAAACGGCTTTCGACCTGCGGGCAGAACCCGGAAGTGCGGCTGGTCCAGAGTGAGGACCTCGCGCACCGCGTGCCGTTCGGCGAGCACCACGATGGATGCATCGGCGAGGCTAATCTCAAGATCGGAGTGACGGTCGATCACCGCCCGGGCACGGCTGATGTCGGCACTCGACATCGGCTCGAGTGCGTAGGCGCCTCGCTCGACCTCTCCCAACAGGCTCATGCGGGCCTCCTGCCCGACTCTGGTGCTGAGCAGGTAGTCGAGCTCGGCCAACACGAAGGGCGAGAGCAGCAACGGGGCCGAGGCGGCACTAAGGCTAGCCGCCGCTTGCACATGCCAACGCTGGCGTTCATCGACGGCGGCGAGTAGGCCGCTCGTGTCGAGCAGGATCACTCGCCGAAACCTGCAGCGAGCTCCTCATCGACCCGCTCCGCGAGCACCTCATCGCTGCTGCGGAAGAGCGGCAGTCGTGGCGCCGGATAGGCGTGTCCCGCGGTGGCTGATGCCAAGGCCGTACGGATGACCTCGGCCTCGCTCAGACCCCGCGCTGCAGCGGTGCGCTTCAAGGCCTGCTTGAGCTCATCGGGAAGGTAGACCGTGGTGCGAACCATGCCATACATACTGCCATACGTCGACGCCCTTCCGCACACCGGATTGCGATGACGCCCAGCAGGGGAGCGCCGGCGCCGGAGAGCGTCTGATGCAGGGTCTCCATCGCGTGGATCTCGATCAGCTCGCCGGGGTTGGGCGGCAAGGTCGCGCCGGCCACGAGCGCATCGAAGCGCGGCGCGGACCGCGCATCGCCGGCGGCCACGGTCTGGACTTCATCTCTGTGCCACAGGAGGCCCTGGCGCCGCGACCAAGAATCGTCGACCGGCGTGCGACAATCTGGGCATGACTAAGGCAGAGCTTCATCAGCTGGTGGACCGCTTGCCTGAGGGCGCCGTCGATGGTGCCGCAATCATCCTTGGGGAGATCAGCGACGGGCGTATCGACCCCGAGCAGGCGTGGTACTGGACGCGCGAGTGGCAGGCGAAGGAGCGCGAGGCAGACGATGACCGTGCTGCTGGCCGCGTCTCGCGATATGACAACGATGCGGATTTCTTGACGGCGCTCGACGAGCGCACGAAGCCACTGGATGCCAACGCGTGATGTCCTCGCGTCGTTCTGGCGTGATTGGGAACGGCTCACCCCGCCGCAGCAGCGAGCCTTCCGCGACGCTGTAGCTCAGTTCGTCCTCGACTCGCGGCCGGTGGTCAGAGTTTTCATCCACGGCTGCGCGTCAAGCGGGTTCAAGGACACCGTGGGGTATGGGAGATGAGCTGGGCGCCAGACGGCCGCGCTACCTTCGAATACGGCGACGAAATTCAGCCCGGCAAAGCGCACATCGTCTGGCGGCGCGTAGGTACCCATTCGGTGTTTCGCCAGCCGTAATCGCCGTCCCCGGATGCGACAGCGCTCCGCCTTCGGAGTAGCGGCTGAGTGTGCCCTCAAAGACCGAAGGCGAGCGGGTAGGAAGTCATCATCGACTCCGCAACTGACGATGGTATTGCGACGTAATTGCGATTGAATGTTAGACTCTGTCCATGAGTGCGCTGCTTGAAGAGGCGCGAGATGTGCACGATTTCGCTGGCCTGTCAGATCGGTTGATCGCACAGGCGACAGGCGCGAAGCCGAGCACTGTGCGCGGGTGGCTAGCGGGTCGCAGCGAGCCCACGGGGGTACGTGCGCAACGGCTGATCGAGCTGGCGGAGATGGTTCGGCGCCTTGGGCGGGTGCTGCGGGCGGAGTCGATCGCTGTGTGGTTGCAGCGACCGGTGCTTGCTTTGGATGATGCCAAGCCGATCGAGTTGATCGCGCGCGGTGAGTACAAGCGTGTGGGAAGGCTGATCTCCGAGATCGAGTACCCGGGCGTCTCCTGACGGTGGCGCTGGAGGTTTCGGCACGCGCCGTCGAGGGCGTGTGGGTCAGGCATGTGCCTCACCGCGCAGAACTCCTCGGCCGTGCGAGCGTGCCGGCCGACGGTCGCTGGCAGCGCGGGCAGGTCGTCCCGGGGTTGTATCTCGCCGACTCCATCGAGACGGCAACGGCGGAGTGGTATCGCTCGCTGGCGGAGTGGGGTCTGGCTCCGCAGGATCACATCCCGTACGACCATCACGAATGGCGGCTGGATCTGAGACTGGCCGATCTCGGCGACGCCGCCCGCCTACGGGACTTGGCCCTTCCCGCTCCCTCCCCCGACCGACGCACGTGGCCAGCGTTCCAACGGGTCGGCGAGCGACTGTGGCGGGAAGGCTGGCGCGGGCTGATCGCACCAAGTGCGGCCCGACCGGGAGCCCTTGTTGCATGCGTGTTCGCGGACACGTGGCCACCCGAGGGGTGTCAGCCGGTCAGTGCCAGCACGGTCAGTGCGGTCCCACCGCCGCCACATGGCATGCGAACCTGAATCCTCACGGCAGAGCAGCGACTCAGCCTCTCTCAGAGACCGGCGGCCGGCGCGAGGCAGGGACTCTCGGCGGCCAGGAGATCCCACGTTGCTTAAGTACCCTTACGTGCATGGCTTCGCATCGCTACACACTCTCGGACCTTCGCGCCCGGCGCTCGGCCATTGAGGAGGTGGCGGCGCGGCATCATGCGACCAACATCCGCGTTATTGGCTCGGCCGCCCGCGGCGACGCTGATGAGCTGAGTGACATCGACCTCATGGTCGATATGGACCACCACACGCTCAACGGCTTCGCCTACTTCGGCGAACTCGATCAACTCGAGAAGGAGCTGACCGCCTTGCTGCTCTGTGACGTTGATGTCGTCGACGCCGCTGGCATCGTGGCCAATGCACAGCTCCTCATCAGCAGCGCACATGTTCGTGACAACATGATGCGCGACGCCGTTGCTTTGTGAGAAGCGACCTGAGCCGCGCCCCTAGCCCTGCCTCCCCTGCGGCCAGCCTCGCTTCCTGCGTCGCGTCGCACTGAGGCATCCAAGTCGCTGTAACCACAACGCTCACCGAGCCACGCGGGCGCCCATAACTTTGCTGGAGCGAGGAAAAGGGAGTATCGGGCCATGTCGCGATCCTCTCCGCCGCCCACCGCAGGAACGGGACACTCGCCCACAATCCCGTTCGAGGGAAGATCCGAGCGCCGGCAACAGCCGCACGGTCGGCCGCGTGCCTCAGCCAATCAGCACTCCGCCGGCGCTATCGCCCAAGAACCGGCATTCGGCCTGCAGACCCTCGCCAAGGGCCAACGGGGAAAGCCCGCCGACCGGGGCCCAAGGGACCACGCCCACCCAGCGCCAAGCCGGAGGGGATCCGAATCCCTACCCGCTGACGGTCTCCGCTGGCTCCTCGGCCGACGCAGCCCCGTTGGGCGAATCCCCAGCGGGCGTCGATGGCTGCGCCGGGTCGTATGAGTAACCGTATGAGTAGCCGTAGGAGCCGATGCGGCCGGCCTGGATGCCCGTCGACGACGACGATCATTCAGTGAGGGGGCGTCGCATGTCGAAGACGCTTGCCAGCTCGTCCTCGCTCATGCCTGTTTCGTCGAGCACCTGCTCGACGGCATGGCCGAGCTGGGCGACGGCGCGGCGTACCTCGTCCTCGTCACGCTTGAGCGGGACGTAGAAACCGATCACCCGTCCATGCCGATTGACGGCGACGGTCTCGGAGCCGGCGAGGTAC
>CAJCHW010000014.1 GCA_903970125.1 Chlamydiota bacterium | reverse complement strand
GGGAACGCCCCCGGGGCGCGCTCGGACCTCTGGCACATCTTCACGGTGGGCGACGACATCTACGTCCAGCACGCCGGGATGCGCAAGGACATGAAAACGAGCCTCCACGCGTCCGGCGCCAACCACGTCAAGTGGACGCCGAACGGCGCTAGCCGGTGGGCGCCGAATGGCGACGGCTACATGATGAAGTGGGGCGAGCCCGAGGAGTTCGCGCCCGGCGGACGCACTCTGCTCGGGATCGTGGTCCCCACCGACCACCTCAGCGTGCCCGACGAGGAGCCACCGCTCTCGCAGCGCGAAAAGATCACGCTGCTGGCCCCCGCGGCGCCCGGCGAGGCTACGAAGCGAAAGGCACTGAGACGATCTCCGAAGAAGGCCAGACGCTGACGTGGAGCGGTGACTACATGGACAACCACGGCACGAGCGGCACGCTGACCGCGACGCGCGAAAGCGCAACCACGACCCCGACTCCCACGCCGACCCCGACGCCCGCAGCGGGACTGCTCCCGTCCGCCACTCAGGTTCTGTGCAACCTGCAGGTCGCCTTCTCGAACTTCCTCTGCACCGCCCAGGTCGGCGACGCGGCCACGAGCGGCACGCCGCAGGTCCCGACCGGGACGGTCAAGTTCACGGCGTCGAGGGGCGCGTTCGAAACGCTCCCCCAATGCAGCCTCGTCGCGACGCCGGGCTCGCCCAATGTCGCGAGCTGCGCGGCGACCTACATCCCGCCGTTCGGCGGCATCCCCACAGGCACCCCGGCTCCCGTCACCGCCGCCTACCAGGGCAGCACGACCTTCGCGGCCAGCACCGGCCTGCCCGGCGCTGGCGCGGGTGTCTCGCCGAGCACGACCTCGGCTACCGCGTCCTCGAGCGCGGTCACGACGACCGTGAGCTGCCCGGCGGGCACGGCGAGCTGCCCGGTAGCCGCGAGCCTCTCGGCCGTGACGACCGGCACCGCGGTCGCGGCCAGCAGAGCCAAAACGAAAGCCAAAGCGAAAGCCAAGCCGAAAGTGGTTACGCTCGGCGGCACCGAAGTCACGCTCAGCCCCGGCCAGAAGCGCGCGATCACGGTCAAGCTCAACGGCGCCGGGCGCAAGCTGCTGAATTCCCACAAGCGCCTATCGGCGCTGCTGCAGGTGAGCTGCCGCGGGATCGTGATTCGAAACCAGACAGTCCAGATCAAGCTCGGCAAGGCCGGTCGCGCGCACAAGCGCGGCTGATCGACGCGGTCGTCGCGAGCAAATGAGAAGAAGAAAAACAACGGGGGTCGTGAAGACGGGTGGGTTCATGCATGGAGGTCAGCGGGGTACCGGGCATCCGACGAAGGCACGGCAGTCGGTTGTTGGACGCTGTGGCGTCAAGGGATCACTCGGTGTGACGGCCGGGCCTGGGATAACCGCGAGCGCCGGCTTTTGCCGGACGCTCCGGTCCACCTGACCCCTCAGGCGCGCCAGCACACCCAGGCGACCTGCTCCCCGGCGAGCTCGAGCTCCTTCGCGCGCCACGGCCCGGCGATCCCGTCTGGCCAGGAGACCGGCGAGCGCAGGCGACGGGGATCGTAGGCGAGGGCGTCCCCGAGCGCCTTGGCCAGCGCCTCCTTGGATGACCACAACGAGGTGATGGCGCGATCCCGCGCCGTTCCCTCGAGCGCGGCGGTGTCGGCGCGCTCACGCTCCTCGGGCGTGCGGATCGAGTCCGCGAAGGACTCCTCGCACGGCGCTATCCGCTCGATGTCGCAGCCAACAGGAGCCGTGTGCCAGGCCACGAGCGCCAGCGGGAAGCTGTAGGAGCGGCAGCAGAACGGAGCGTCCGCCGCAGCCGAGGATTCCCGGGCGCACCGGCGCAGCGCCGCCTCTGAGCTCACGCCAATCGCCTGCGCGTCGATCAGGCACACCCGTGGCACTGGGCTTCCCTCTGAAGGTAGCTCGATCCGCTCGCCTTCGATTGGCCGCACTCGAGCCGGCGCGGTCATGCGCTTCGTACAGGCGACCCCTGCCAGCGCGTACCGGCGTGCAGATGCTCGCCGGGCAGCACCACAGCATGGGCGCCTATGCACGCTCCGTCGCCCAACTCGGTGTCCGGCAGCACCGCGGAGGTCGGCCCGAGCGTCGCGCCCTCGCCGATCCTGGTGGGGCCGATGGAGAGCTGGCGGTCCTGGAAGACATGGGTCATCAGGCAGGCACCGCGGTTGACAGCGGCGCCGTCGCCGAGATCGATCAGGTCGTACTCGGTGATCGCGGTCGTCTCACACCACACGCCGCGCCCGACCCGTGCCCCCATCGCGCGCAGGTACAGCGACATCAGCGGGCTTCCGATCGTGAAACGCAACAGCCACTCGCCGGCCAGCTGCTCGTGGGCGGAGTTCACGAGCTCATCGCGCCACACAAACGATGACCACAGTGGGTGGCGGCTCGGACGGTAGCGGCCCATCACAAGCCACTTCATCGCGACCGCCAGCGACGCCGAGAACAGGCCGGAGAGGAGCACCACCAGCGGGGCGAGGGCGAGCATCGCGGCGATCCCGAGATCGCTCCCGAGCTGCCCCAGCACCAGGAAGTCGAGCACCCCGATCGTCACCGACAGCGTGTTCGGGAGCAGGATGCGGATCGTGTCCATGGCAGCGCGTGCCGCGACCAGCCGCCTGGGCGGGTTGGTCGTGCGCGCCGGATCTAATGTCTCCTTCACGCGCGGCAGCTCCAGCGCCGGCACTCCGAACCACGAGGTCCCGTCTTCGGGATCGCGTGGGGATAGGGTGAGCGCACCCAGGAGACTGTCGTCGCCCAGCTGCGTGCGGTCGCGCAGGATCGCTCCCGGGCCGAGGAATGTGCGGTTGCCGATCGTGATCGGTTGCACCCGCAGCCAGCCGTGGCGGGCACGGGCGGTGCAGTAGGCGATGTCATCGGTGGCGTGGCTGAGCTCGCCGAAGGAGACCATTGGGTTCAAGCCGGTCGAGGTCGAGATCTCGGTACGTTTGCCGATGTCGATTCCCGCGAGGCGCAGCCACGGACGCGTGTAGAGGGAGGCAAACAGCGGGAACAGGGCGCCGATGGTGGACTCCTGGAGCTCCCCGGAGAACCACAGAGCCCAGCCGAGGGCGCTCTCCCCGGGGCTGTAGCCGGAACGCACGAGCTTCCAGGTCAGTCGCAGCACGAGCGCCAGCAGCGTCGCGAGTATCGGTGTGGAGACGGCGACGAACACGAGCGCCTCGAGCAGTAGCTGTAGCGGTGAGCCTCCCAGGGATGGCATCGGGGCGCCGATCAGGACCAGCAGCACGATCGCCGGGACGAACGCCAGCAGCGTCAGGATCCCCTCGCCGGCGAGGCCGACGGAGAACATCGCGCGCAGCAGCCGCCGGTGGGGGCTGGGGGAGGGGGCCTCGGAGGGCCAGTCGCCCCCGGCAGCTCCCAGGTGGCATGCGGGGTTACCTCCCCAGTGCTCAGCGGCGGGAATGTCTGCGAGGATGACGCTGCCAGGCTCGATTTCGGCTCCGGCGCCGACACTCGCCCCGCCCATCAGGACCGTGCGTGAGCCGACGCTGGCACCAGCGCCAACGTGCACCTCGCCGACCACGAGCTCCTGCCCGTCGATCCACCAGCCGTGCAGGTCGACATCGGACTCGATCGTGGCGCCCTCCTCGATGCGCACGACCGACGCCAGCGCGGGCATGCTGCCGAGGCGCGCGCCGTCTGCGACCTGGGCGCCGATAGCTCTGGCCCAGCGCGCCGCAGCCGGGGTGCCCGCGACGCGCACGAGCCGGCACTGCTCACCGAGACGCTCGAGGAACCACACACGCGCTGTGAGCCAGGAGTCGCGGGGATATCTGCCGGGCGTTAGGCCTTTGGGTAGCAGCAGGCGGCGGGCCAGGACGGCCGTGAGCAGACGCGCGGGAGGGCTGCAGAGCGCAAACCATGCGCCGATCAGCCAACCCCAGCCGACGTGTGGCACCCCGCCCGATTCGATGTTGCCGTAGGCGAGGACCACGATCACCAGCGGGATCGCCGCCAGCGCCGTTAGCACCAGCACCCCGGCTAGCTGCATCGCGCCGAGGTGCCGCGGCGGGCTTATCTGTGCGGTGCTCTGGCGCTCGCCCACCTCTTCGAGATCTTCCAAGCGAGCGGCGAGCGTCTCTACCGTCCGGTATTCGTAGACGTCGGCGACGGCCAGCGCCGGGAAACGCTCGCGCAGCGTCGAGACGAGCTTGGCCACGACCGTGGAGCTGGCACCGAGCTCGAACAGGTCGCTTTCGGGGGCGATCGCCACCGGCCCGAGCTGCTCGGTGAGCCGCTCTGCGAGCCACGCCTCCATCGGCCCGAGCGCCGCCTCACCGCCGTTTGAGGAGCCCGGCGGTGGCCACGGCAGCGCCTTGCGGTCGACCTTGCCGGAGGTGGTACTCGGCAACTCCTCGAGCACGACTATCAGCGGCGTGACGCCGTCGGGCAGGAACTCGGCGACCTGGGCGCGTACAAAGCTCGGGTCGACAGCGCCGACCACGTAGCCGATGAGGATGCGGTTCTGCGCGGCGGTGCTCTTGACGGCGGCGGCGGCGGCACGCACGCCCGCGACGGCGGCCAGCCGCGCCTCGACCTCGCCAAGCTCGAGGCGTCTTCCGCCGAGCTTGACCTGATCGTCGGCGCGTCCGATGAACTGCAGGCCGTCGATCGTCTCGCGCACCACGTCACCCGAGCGGTAGGCACGCTCCCAGCCGAGCGCCGGTAGCGGCGCGTAGCGCTCGCTGTCTAGCTGCGCATCCAGGTAGCGGGCGAGTCCCACGCCCGCGATCACGAGCTCTCCCTGATCGCCCAGCGGGACCGGCTGGCCGTGCTCGTCGACGACCGCCACCTGCCAGCCGTGCAGCGGCCAGCCGATCGTGACGGTGTTCCCGGGTATGACTCGCGCGGCGGTCGAGACGACCGTCGCCTCGGTCGGGCCGTATGTGTTCCACACCTCGCGCTCGCCCGCCAGACGCCAGCCGAGCTCTGTAGGGCAGGCCTCCCCGCCCAGGATCAGCAGGCGCACCCCTGTCAGCGCGTCCTGATCCCACATTGCCGCCAGCGTCGGCACGGTCGAGACGACGCTGATGCGTTGCTCTTTGAGCCACGCTCCCAGATCGACTCCGGCGCGAACGAGCTCCCGCGGAGCGGGTACGAGCGCGGCCCCGTTGGACCAGGCAAGCCACATCTCCTCGCAGCTGGCGTCGAAGGCGACCGATAGTCCAGCGAGTACACGGTCCTGCGGTGAAACGTTCCACAGTCGCGCCTCGGCGTCGATGAACGCGGCCGCTGAGCGGTGGCTGACGGCGACTCCCTTGGGCTGCCCGGTGGAGCCGGAGGTGAAGATGATCCAGGCGTCGTCCTCGGGCGCCAGCTCACGGTTGCAGGGGTTCGGCGGACGCCGCCACGTCAACCCCCCTTCGCTATCCAGGATGGCGCAAACATCGCCCTGCTCCCAGATCGTCTCGGCGCGGGCGGGCGGGTCATCGACGTCGACCGGTACGTAAGCGGCGCCGGAGTGCAACACGCCGAGGATCGCCACATACAGCTGTGAGCTGCCGCTCGCCAGATGGACCCCGACCCGCTCGCCGGGGCCGATGCCGGCCTGACGCAGCTCCAGCGCGAGCCGTGTGACCTCATCGGCTAGTTGCTCGTAGTTCAAGAGCGCGTCGGGAGCGTCGATCGCGACCGTGTCTGGATGCGACCGGACGGTGTCGGCGAAGAGCTCCAGGAGCGTACGCTCCTGGACTTCGGGCAGGGGAGCGCTGTGCGGCAGTTGCCGCAGGTAGGGAGGTTTCTCAGTTGTTGCCATCTCTCACGGAATGTAAACCCCACGGAAGAAAATAGTCCCGGTACTCCGTGAGCTTTTTGCACCGGAAGTTGCACTGACCCGGGTGCTTGCTCGGCCCTCTCGGCGCGCGGTCACCTCCCAGCGAGACATCACACGCCCGCGTGGACCTGCAGACTGCTGGCCTTTCGTCAGCCGGCTGT
>CAJCHW010000013.1 GCA_903970125.1 Chlamydiota bacterium | reverse complement strand
AGTAGCGCCGGCCGCCCCGGTCGCGCCGGTAACTCCAGCAGCGCCGGCAGACCCGGTGGCACCCGTGGCACCAACTGCCCCAGTCGAACCCGCTGCTCCAGCGGCACCAGTCGCACCAGTCGCACCAGTCGCACCAGTCGCACCAGTCGCACCAGTCGCTCCAGTCGCACCAGTCGCTCCAGTCGCGCCCGTTGCCCCCGTCACTCCGACAGACCCAGTCGCGCCCGTGGCCCCAGTCGCGCCTGCGGCACCAGTTGCTCCAGTAGACCCGGTAGCGCCAGCCGCGCCAATGGGGCCGGCTGCCCCGGCAGAACCCGTCGCTCCAGCTACCCCGGCGGCACCCGTTTCGCCGCGTATTCCAGCGGCGCCGGCGACTCCAGCTACCCCGGCGGGCCCGATTTCGCCTCTTGGGCCCTGCGGGCCGGTTTCACCTCTGGGGCCGGTCGCACCGGCGACACCCGCAGGGCCCGCAGCGGCAGGTGCGGTCGCTGCGGAAACCAAGGTGCTCGGAGACTTGACCTTGGGGCAGACCTTCTTGCTCCCCTTCTTCCGCTTGCCTTTTGTCTTCACGATCTTGCACTTCGCCGACGACTTCGCCTTGTGTTTTGCGGCAACGTGAGCGGCTGGGATAGCAGTGGCGGTGCCCACTGTCATTCCAGGCACGAGCATCGTTAAAACGATGCCCAAAATGGCAGTGACTCGCTTGGAGGGGATCATCAAGTACCTTCCGAGTGGCTGGGTGGGACGGACGCTGCCCTGTCTTGCAGGGGCCGTCCGTAGACCTACATCGGCGCCACCGCGACCGATCTTGAGTTCTCGGCGATTGCGTTAGCCGAGGCGCCGATACGCCCCTTTGGGGCGACGGTCGTTGCGCTGCTGGCCCAGTGACGGTGCGCTAAGAATCCGAGCCAGGCGGCCGGTCAATCGCCTGTGCAGCAACGCCGAGGACAGCGTCTTGGGCGCCGGCCTCCCGGGCCGTATCAGCCAGCCGTAGCGCCTCACCGATCACACCAGGGTCACGCAGAACCCGCCGTTCGATCAGTGGCTGCACGACGCCCCGCAGCGTAATCATGGGGCCGACCCACCGTGGCGCCCAAACACGCGCAGAACGGCGCTCGATGCCCCGCTCGATCGCGTCGATTGCACTTGAGAGCGGGGCCGGCTTACGAATAAACGCAGGCGTTCCCTTGTTCATCAGCTTGGTCGGCGATTGTGCATAGGCGCCACGAACGAGGTCTGTGTCGATAAAGCCGAAGTATGCGCACCCTACGCGCGCACCACTTGGCGCGCTCTCCATGCGCAACGCATCAGTGAGTGCATCGACGCCGGCCTTTGCAGTGGTGTACGCGCCCATCAGCGGACTGTGGGCGATTGCGCTCAGCGACGAAATGTTCAGAAGGTAGCCTTGGCGCTCCATGATCTGGCCGATCACGGCCCGGTCTGTGCGCCAAACGCCCAGGAGGTTGACGGCGAGCGTGCGCTCGATCTCCTCAATGGGGCTGCTGGCGAGTCCGCCCACGAATGCGACCCCCGCGTTGGCGATGGCGATGTCGATACCGCCGAAGTGATCGACTGTGCCTGTCACGGCGCGTTCGAGGGCGTCGATGTCGGTCACGTCGGCCTCAAACCACGCAACCCGCTTGCCGCCGAGGCGCTGCGCATGCTCGGCAAGGCGCTCCGGCTCCAGGCCAACCAGCGCCACGTTGGCGCCCTTGGCATGCAGCCGTTCTGCAGCCGCCGCGCCAATACCGCGGGCGGCGCCCGTGATAAACGCCGTGCGCCCCGCGACAACAAAGGGTCCGGTGGAGGAGTTTCCCATGAGCAGCTGAGCGTCGATGATAAACGGGATCGGGCTTGCCTGCGGTGGACTCAGACCCGCTCCCCGCCGGCTTGGCGTGCGGGACTAAAGCTTTGTGTCCGCGTTCCCGATGGTGCGAGCGGACCCGACGTACGGCGTTTGAGACACCGGGCCCATGTCCCCAAAACCTGAATAAAAGGAGTATCTGCTCGATGTCCCTCAAGCTAAAGAGCACCCGTATCACCGTTGGCGCCGCAGCAATTGTCCTCGCGCTGGGCGCCGCCGCAGCGTTCGGTTACTGGACCAGCAGCGGTGAAGGAACAAGCACGGTTACAGCCAGCAATGGCGGTTCCGGTTTTGAAATTGGCGGAACGGCGTCAGGGCTCTACCCTGGCGGCACCGTTGAAGCCACGGTCACGGTCAAAAACAAGGACTCTCAGCAAGCGGAGTACCTGACGAACCTCGTAACCAGCATCAAGGAAACGAGTACGGCAGGCTGCGAAAAGTCTTGGTTCAACGTCACCTCCGGCGGTAGTCAGACGCCGAAGGTGGATATCGCTGCCGGCGAAACCAAGTCTTACAAAGTGTCAGTGAGCATGACCGACACAACCGAAATCCAGAACGCCTGCAAGGGCGCGACGATCGTACTAAAGGCGCAGGCCTCCTAGCCAAGGACTGCACGGCTTCGCGCAGGTTCACGCGTGAGGTCGCACAGCGTGCTTGAGGGA
>CAJCHW010000012.1 GCA_903970125.1 Chlamydiota bacterium | reverse complement strand
ACCGCCACGAGCACGGCGGTCGCGACCCCCGCTCTGGCTCCCAGCGACGTCTCGATGTAGGGGATGAAGCTCCCCGCCGATGGCTCCATCCTGGTGAACTCGGCCACACTGAAGCCCAGGAAGCCGACCGCCACCGCTGCCGCGAGGATCGTCAAAGGCGCGGCGACCCCTGCGGTGATGGCGATGACGCCGAAGGCGAAGTAGAAGTCGATTCCCGGCCCGATGTTGGCGACCGTCGAGGCAGTAACGTCCGCGGTGCCCAGTTGACCGGCCTTGAGGTGGTCTGCGCCTTGGACCACCGCACTCATGCTGCGCGAGCATACGGGACCTGTCGGCCGGCGCCGCTTGGAGCCCGCCACAGTTCAGAAGCTACCCGCGGGTTTCCCGGCTACCGGCTCGGTAGCCAGCACGGAGGACCGTCGTGCGTGTGGGCCGTACAGTGGCACTGAGTGGGCTTTATCGTTGGTTGATCGCGGTTTTGCTTGCCACTACGCAATCTCGATGAGGGAAGCCTGGCGTGCCGCAAGGCGCGCGTGAGCCACGCTCGAGGGGGTCGTCATGTCTCGCAATTATCTGCTCGTCGCGGTAGCGGTTGTGGTCGGCTGCGCGGTACCCGCCACCGCTACGCAGGCCGCCGCCCCCGCCGCCCCCGCCGCCAGCACCGGGGGCGTTTCGAGCGTGAGCTACTCCTCGGCAGTCCTGAATGGCTCTGTCAAGCCTCAAGGGCAGGAAACCAACTACGTCTTTGAATACGGCGCCACGCATAGCTATGGGTCCCGGACGCCACTGGCGCCGGCGGGCAACGGGACGACGACGGTCACAGTCGGCCAGACCGTGGGTGGACTGCAGCCCCTGACCACCTACCACTACAGGATCGTGGCAAGCAGCCCCGGCGGAACCACGAAGGGAAGCGACCGCAGCTTCACCACGCCTGCGATTCCTCTATCGGTGGCGATCACGGGCGTCCCCGACCCAGTCGTCTTCGGGAGCACTTTCTTGGTCGATGGCACCCTGTCAGGGACGGGGTCCGGCAGCCACGAGATCGTGTTGGAGGCCAACCCCTTTCCTTACCTTGGCGGCTTCACAGTGGTGGGCAATCCGGAGGTGACAACTGCCACGGGGGGCTTTTCATTCGCGTACCTTGGCTTGCTCGAAAATGCGCAGCTACGCGTCGTGACCGTCGGTAGCCCAGAAGTCTCCAGCCCAGTGGTGGTCGAGAGCGTCGCGGTTCGGGTCACCTTGCAAGCGCATTCGGTCAGTCGTCGCGGTTTCGTGCGCCTGAACGGCACGGTGACCCCACCAGAGGTTGGCGCGCTCGTCGGCTTCCAACTGCTTATGCCCGGCCACCGCTCCGTCAACGAGGGTGGCACGGCCGTGCGATCCGACACTTCGACCTTCTCACGGTTCAGCGCCGTCATTCGTGTCCACAGACGTGGCCTTTACAGTGCGCTCATCGAGGTCAAGGACGGGTCACACGTGGCGGGCAACAGCAGCCCGGTTCTCGTCCGCTGAGCAGAGCTGACCTACGGCACCTTGACGTCCGGGAAGTGCTCGGCGCAGTGCTCGCGCAGCGACTCGCGGACCCACACGCGCTCGGCTGGGCTGGCGGCCCGGAAACGCATCAGCAGTTCGCGCTGGCGCTCGATCGGAGCACCGGCGATCACCCAGCGCACAGCCAGGTGCTCGAACAGCAACTCTGAAGCGCGCTGCCAGGCGTCCTCGATCGTGCTCGCCGCCGTGCCTTCCTCGCCGGCAAGGGTCCGCGCGCAGCGGACCCGCGTCGCTGCCGTCATCGAGCCGCGCAGCACGAGCACGTTGCCCTCGCCGTCGGTGTACTCGCTCGTGGGTGCCTTCGGCCGGTCTACCTGGCGTCTTTGCCTGCGCTTGGCCATCAGATTGGGATGTCGAGCAGCTTGTTCCCGAGTCGGTTCGCCGCGGTCGGCAGCGTCACACGGGCCATGGTAATGCGGCCTCGGTCGGCCGGTCAAAACACCGCCGATTCAATCCGCGCACACCGGCGTGCGCCAGCAGCGTATGGTGGTCGACGATGGACGTGTTTCGCACCCCCGACGCGCGCTTCGAGGACCTTCCGGGCTACCCGTACACGCCGCGATACGTCGAGGTCAACGGCCTGCGGCTGCACCACATCGATGAAGGAACAGGCTCCACCGTGGTGTGCTTTCACGGAGAGCCCGACTGGAGCTACCTCTACCGACACATGGTCAAGGGACTGGTCGCAACCGGCCACCGCGTCGTGTGCCCGGACCTCGTGGGCTTTGGTCGCTCGGACAAGCCCACCGACCAGGATTGGTACACATATGAGCGCCACGTCGAGTATGTGACAGGCCACCTCGAGCAGATCGAGCTCAGCGACGTGACCGTCGTCGTGGCGGACTGGGGCGGACCGATCGGTCTACGCTGGGCCGTTGAACACGCCTACCAGGTTGGGCGCCTCGTGATTATGAACACAGGCCTGTTCACCGGGCGCGTGAGCAAAGGCTTCATGGCTTGGCGGGAATTCGCCGCACGCACCCCGGACCTGCCGATCGGGATGATCATGCAGGGCGCCACGACCACCGAGCTTGCGCCCGAGGTGGTTGCCGCATACGAGGCTCCCTTCCCCACGCCTGAAAGCAAGGCTGGTGCGCAGCGCTTTCCGCTGCTGGTCCCGCTTACACCCGATGACCCGGGGGCCCGCGAGATGGCCGCCGTGCAGGATGCCCTGATGGATTGGAGCAAGCCGGCGCTCGTGGCTTTTTCCGACAACGACCCGGTCTTCCCCTACCCAAAGTCCGGGGAGGTGTTCACCGAGCTGTTGCCTACCGCGGGCGAGCAGGTAGCGATCGCGGGCGCCGCACACTTCCTTCAGGAGGACGCAGGTCCACAGATCGTCGACGCGATGATCGCGCGCTTCGGGCGCTTGGGCGCGGACGCGTAAGACAGTCGGTCGGGCACCTCGGCCCTTGCGGCCTTTGGCCGGCCGCGCCGACGGCGCCGGTCAGGGTTTGTGGGGCGCGCCGTACTCCTCGTCGGTGACGTGCTCACCCCAGGTGACCGCAATGCCCTCGGCATCGACCTGGTGCATTGCGACGTGTGTCATGAAGCGGTCCGGAGTTGCGCCGTGCCAATGGTTCTCGCCGGGCTCAAAGAAGACGCGGTCGCCGGGCTTGATCACCTCGATCGCGGCACCCTCTCGCTGACACAGGCCGAGACCCTCTGTGACGAAGATGGTCTGGCCGTTTGGGTGGGTGTGCCACGCGGTGCGTGCGCCTGGGCTGAAGTGGACGCTTGCGGCCGCCAGACGCGACGGCTCCGACGGTGCGGCAACCGTGTCGATGTAGACGGCGCCCGTGAACCAGTCCGACGGTCCTGGCGCGGTCTCCAGCGAGTTCCTCGTGATCTGCACAGTGTCCCCTTTCGGTGGTGCGTTCTGAAGCAAGCGCTGGCGTGTTGGTCACGCGAGCACTCATGCTCTTCTTACAGCGACTGCGCCGTGGGTCGGACGAGGATCTCGTTGAGCGTCATCCGCCGCGGACGCGCGACTGCAAACGCGACCACCTCGGCGATGTCCTCGGCGGTGATCGCGATCTGGTCCACGAACTGTTTTGCCGCCTGTTTGGTCTGCGCGTGTGTGATGTGGTCGGTCAGCTCGGTGGCCACGGCGCCCGGCTCAATCACGATCACGCGGATGTCCGGCGAGAGCTCTTGGCGGAGCGACTCAGACCATCCGTTCATGCCCCACTTGGTGGCTGCATAGACAGCGTTGCCGGGCCGAGCGGTGCGCCCGGCCACTGATGAGACGTTCACCAGATCGCCGCCGCCGTCGCGCAGCTGGTCAAGGAACACCTCGGTCGCTGTGATCGCCCCCAACAGGTTGACTTCCACCATCTGGCGCTGCTCGGCTTGCTGGTCGGAGCTAAACGGTGCAAGCAGCATCACCCCGGCGTTGTTGACGAGGATGTCCGTGGCGCCCAGCTCGGCTTGCACGCGCTCGGCCGCTGCCACGATCGAGTCGCGATCGGTGACGTCGGCCGCGATCGCGATCGCACTGTCCCCGAGCTCTGCCGCGAGGGCTTCGATGCGGTCGGTGCGGCGCGCCAGCAGCGCGACGCGGTGGCCGTCTGCAGTGAGTGCGCGGGCGGTGGCCGCGCCAATCCCTGACGATGCGCCCGTGATAACCGCTACGCGGCCGGCGCTCGGCTCGCTGGTCATGGTGTCTCTCCTGGGTTGGGGGTAAACGGTGTCACTTGGTACCCGGTGGCTCTCCGTGGCGTCCAGCGCAATGCTCGCGGCTGGTGCCTATGACCCTAGCGGCGCTGCCTCAAAGCCCAATGCGGCCACTCGTGGTCACAGTCCGGTTGTCCGGGAGCCGGAAGTACTCGGCAGGGTTGGCGGCGTTGCGCGCCATCGCGATGAACAGCCGCTTGCGCCACGGCGCCATGCCCGGATCCTTGGTCTGTGCGATCGCAACCCGCGACAGAAAGTAGACGGCATCGTCGATATCCGGGTCGCCATCGATCACGTGCTCGTCGGCGGCGAGGCGCAACGCGGCGGGAACATTTGGTTCATCCAAGAAACCGAACCGCAGTGTCAGCAGCGTGATCCGCTCGGCCGAGGGTCCCAGGGGGTCGCCGGTGGCGCCGCTGTAGACGATCTTTGGCTCCGTCTGGACCCGTTCTGAGTCGGGGATGTGGGGCTTTCGTTCGATCTGCACCGAGACGATCAGCACATGGTCATGCAGTACGTGGTTGCGCTCGACGTTTGAGCGCAAGGCCAGTGGTGTAGCGCGGAGGTTGGGGTTCAGGAACACTCCCACGCCGGGCACCTGCCGGATCGGCGAATCGTGCGCGCTGATCTGCTCGATGAAATCCTGCAAGAGGCCTTCGGCCTTGCTGCGGTTGTCGGTGACGATCTCGCGCCCCTTGTGCCAGGTCATCAGCAGCGTGAAGCCAACCAAGGCGATCGCGAGCGGCAGCCAGCCACCGTCGACGACCTTGGTGAGATTTGCCGTAAAGAAGGCGACGTCCATGGTCAGCAACACAGCGCCCCCGGCGGCGACCAGGCGAAGCGGCCGATGCCAGAGAAAGCGGGCTACGGCCAAAAACAGGATGGTGGTCAAGGTGAACGTGCCAGTGACAGCAACGCCGTATGCCGAAGCCAGCTTGCCCGAGGAGCCGAACCCGATCGCGATCGCCACGACCGAGACGAACATGGTGATGTTGATCACAGGCACATAGATTTGGCCGATCTCCCGTTCTGAGGTATGGCGGATCGTCAGGCGGGGGAGAAAGCCGAGCTGCACCGCCTGCTGGGTCACGCTGAACGCCCCGGAGATCACCGCCTGTGACGCGATCACGGTGGCGGCGGTCGCCAGTAGCACCATCGGTACCTCGCCCCATGACGGCAACAACAGGTAGAACGGGTTGGTGTGGTCCTTGGGGAGGCGCACGATCAACGAGCCCTGCGCCAGGTAGTTCAGGGTCAGTGCCGGGAACACCAGGAAAAACCAGGCACGGCGAATTGGCGGGCGGCCGAAGTGACCCATGTCCGCGTACAGCGCCTCGGCTCCCGTCACAGCCAGCACGACGGATGCGAGTGCGATAAACGCCACGCTGGGATCGTTGACGAAGAAGCGAAACCCATACGTCGGCGAAAGCGCCTGCAGGATTTCCGGGTGATGGGCGATCTCAACTGCGCCGATCACGCCCAGCACGACAAACCACACGGCCATCACGGGTCCGAACAATTTGCCGACCAAGCCGGTGCCGAAACGCTGGATCGCGAACAGCACCACCAGCACTGTCACGCTGATCGGCAGCACGATCGATGACAGGCTCGGTGCTGGGATCTCGAGTCCTTCCACGGCCGAGAGCACCGAGATAGCCGGTGTGATCGCGCTGTCGCCGTAGAACAGCGAAGCGCCCAGAACGCCGAGGGTCACCAGCATCAACGGCACCGCAGCGCGCTTGACCTTGGCGCTTTCGAGCAAACCTGCGAGCGCCAGGATCCCGCCCTCGCCGCGATCGCCTGCGCGCATGACGAAGCTCACGTATTTGATCGACACCTCGAGCGTGATCGCCCAAAACACCAGCGAGATCACGCCATAGACGTCGGCGCGCGTGGCGTGGACGGCGTGATTGCCGCCAAAGACCGCCTGCACCGCATACAGCGGACTGGTGCCGATGTCGCCAAAAACGACCCCCAGCGCGCCGAGTATGAGTGTCGCCATGCCGGTCCTCGCCGCCGTGCGGCGGCGAAAGCGTCTAGGCGGCTGGGCGTCTGGCGATAGGTCTAACGAGGCGGACACCAGCGGACCGTATCGTGCCTCCGGCGGTCGGGGGGCGGCCGCGCGCGGACGCCTACGGCAACAGCACGATCTTGCCGTGCGTCTTGCGCTTGGCCAGCTCCTGGTAGGCCTCGCGCACCTGCGCCAACGGATAGGTGCCGGCGATCGCGATCTCAAGCTCGCCGGAAGCGGCCAGGTCGGCGAGCTCGCGCACGACCTCGATCCGTGCGGCTGACTGGGTGCCCTCGGAGCGGATGCCCAGGCGCTCGACCGCGGGGAAGTCGGCGATCGTGTTGATGCGCTGCGGCGCGATGCCCAGCTCGATCGCGAGGTCGGCGTAGCCCGCTCCGAAGGTGTCGATAAATGCATCCACGCGTCCGCCTGCCGCCGCGCGGATGCGCTCGGCCTGGCCCTCGCCGTAGAGCACTCCGATCGCGCCCTTTGAGCTCAACCAGGGATGGTTTGACTCGCTTGCAAGGCCTATCAAAGTCGCGCCGGTACGCAGTGCCAACTGCACCGCTACCGCGCCGACGCCGCCGGCCGCGCCGGAGACGACGACAACCTCGCCGGCCTGCGGAGCTACGGAGTGCACGGACGCATAGGCCGCAAGCGGAGCCACGAACAGCGAGCCTGCGACCTCCCAGGAGAGCCCATCGGGCTTGGGTGTGAGCTGCTGCAACGGCACAACCGCAAGCTCGGCGTGGCTTGCGCGCATTTCGGTCCAGCCGCACACGGCATCGCCCGCGGCCAACTCGCTCACTGAAGGGCCGAGCTCCTCCACGACTCCGGCCAGATCGCTGCCCTCGCCGCATGGGAATGTTGTCGGCCAACGATCAGCCAGCAGCCCCTCCCTGATGGCGATCTCACCGGGGTTGATCGCTGCGGCCATGACGGCAACGAGCACCTCGCCGGCGCCGGGAGACGGTCGCTGCACCTCACGAACCTCCAGCACCTCAGGACCTCCGTAGCGGTCGAATTTCACTGCCTTCATCTTTGGCCCGGAGACCTTGTCGTCAACCAAATGCGCGGGTCAGCGTCTCGCCGGCGAGACGCACCGGCTCGAGGTCCTGGGCGTCGTACATGTTGAAGACGAGGCCGTCGAGCCCGGCGTCGAAGTACGCAGCGACCTGGTCGCCCACGGCATCGGGATCGCCGACGATGACGGAGGTGCGGTAGCGCTCAGGGTCCATCCCGCGCGCCTTTGCCAGCCGCAGGCCACGCTGCTCGGCCTCCTCGGCGGTGTCGGCGATGACCAACGTGCCCAGCCGCGTCTTGGTGATCGTCGCCGGATCGCGCCCGACCGATTCGCAGTGGCGCTCCAGCACATCGAGCTTGTGGCGGATCGTGGTCAGATCGCCGAAGAGGTTGCACGCGTCGGCATACATGGCCACGAGCGCGAGCGTGCGACGCTCGCCGCCGCCACCGACCAGGATCGGAATGCCCTCGGCGCGCAGCGGCCTGGGCACGTTCAAGGCATCCCGGATCTCGTAATGCTTGCCGCTGTATGACGGGGCCCGTTGCGCGAACATCGCGCGGCAGATCTCAAGTGTCTCCTCCAGGCGGTCCATGCGCTCGCCGATGGGCGGGTAGCCAAAGCCGTAGCCGGCGTGCTCGTCGGCGTTCCATGCCGCGCCGATCCCGAGGATCGCCCGTCCACGAGAGATCACATCGAGCGTCGTGACCTGCTTGGCAAGCAGCGCGGGGTTGCGATAGGTGACGCCCGTGACCATCGTGCCCAGGTTGACCTTGCTCGTCGTTGCCGCCAAAGCCCCCAGCAGCGTGTAGGCCTCGAACATCGGATCGGTGCGCGGCCCGATCATGTCGATTTGGTAGAAGTGATCCATCACCCACACTGAGTCAAAGCCCGAGGCCTCGGCGGCCTCGGCGATCTCGGCGACGCGACCAAACAGCTCCCGGTCGGCGACTCCCGGGTACGTGAAGTTCGGGATCTGTAGGCCGAAGCGGGTGAGACCCATCGGGTTCCTTTCGCGTGTCCCGTCCTGTAAAGAATCGCGCCGCCCATCCAGCGTTCGCGCCTCAGGGCGGCGGCACTGCGAGGCTAGCAGCGGTGGGCCGGGTGCTTGGCGCGCGCTGTTGCTGGAACGGCGGCGCGTTCCACATCAATAATGATGGCTTAGAAGCAATATCTGCGATAACACATCATGAATGATGGCATAGTCGCTATAGGTCTGCTAAACTCTGCATCAGTCGCGATGCGTTAGAGTCGCATCAGCCGCTAACCCATCAGAACTGATGCACTTGGACGAGCTCATGACCGATGCCGCCGCGCTTGCGGAGATCGGTTCCAGGCTTGAGCGCCACCGCCTCGGCCGCAATTGGACCCAAGCACGGCTGGCAAGCGAGGCCGGTCTCGGTCAAGCCACCGTGCAGCGCGCCGAGCGCGGCGAGTCGGTGCAGATGACGTCGATGATCAAGCTGCTGCGGACGCTGGAGCTGTTGGGAGGGCTTGACCTCGCGATCCCGGAGTCGATCCAGTTGCCGATCGCAGAGCTCGAGCGCGAACAGCGCAGGACCAGAAAGCGCGCTCGCCGCCACCGCGCCGCCGCCCCCGCGGAGTCACAGCCGAGTCCGTGGGTGTGGGGCGATGAGCAAAGACCAAGCGCTTGACAGTCGCCGAAGTCACGCTGTGGGGCACTCGGATCGCCGCAGTCTCGACCTCGCCCGGGACGCCGTATGCGACCTTTCAATACGACCCCGCGTTCGTCCGCAGTGGCATCGAGATCGCGCCCGTGCAGATGCCGCTGCGCGACCAGCCGTACCGTTTCGCCGGCCTGCCGCAGGACGCCTTCAGTGGCCTCCCCGGGCTGCTTTCAGACTCGCTGCCTGACCGCTGGGGCACAGCTCTCGTCAACGCCTGGTTGGCATCGGAGGGACGTGAGCAGTCGAGCTTTGACGTCGTGCAGCGGCTCTGTTATGTCGGCACCCGCGGCATGGGCGCGTTGGAGTTTCAGCCCGCGCGCGAGCCCGAGGACGCCGCCACAAGCGACCTGCCTGTCGACGCGCTCGTGCGGTTGGCCAGTGAGGTGCTCGCGCAGCGTGCCGAGTTCGTGGCCGAGCTCAGCGCCAACCCCGACGAGGAGGCGATGAAGGCGATTCTTGCTGTTGGCAGCTCGGCCGGTGGTGCGCGGCCGAAGGCGATCATCGCCTACAACGAGGCCACTGGCCAGGTGCGCTCAGGACAGGTGCCCGTCACCGCTGGCTTTCGTCACTGGCTGTTGAAGTTCGACGGGGTCGCGCGGGCGGGCGATCACGGACTGGCCGACCCGCTGGGCTGGGGGGCTATGGAGTACGCATACTCGCAGCTGGCGCGAGCGGCAGGGATCGAAATGTGCGAGTGCAGGCTGCTGGCGGAGGGCCGCCGCAGGCACTTCATGACGCGCCGTTTCGACCGCCCCGACGACGGCACCAAACTGCACATGCAGACAGTGGCGGCGCTTGAGCACGTCAGCTACAACGAGCCCGGTGCCTACAGCTACGAGCAGGTGTTGCTTTTGATCCGGCGCCTGGGGCTGGGCACACCCGTTGCCGAACAGCAGTTTCGGCGCATGGTCTTCAACGTTGTCGCGCGCAATCAGGACGATCACGTCAAGAACATCGCCTTCCTGATGGATCGCAGTGGCTCCTGGTCGCTTGCGCCCGCCTACGACCTGGTGTGGGCGTGGCAGCCGGGCAACCCGTGGCTCGACAGCCACCAGATGTCGATCAACGGCAAGCGCGATCGTTTTACGGTGTCGGACCTGCGCGCGGTGGCCGCCGTGGCCGGTCTGGCGCGCGGTCGTGTCGAGGCGATCCTGGGGGAGGTCACAGAAGTGGTCTCGCGCTGGCGGGAAGTCGCAGACAGCGTGGGCGTCCCCGCGGAGCTGACCGAGCAGATCGCACGCTCGCACCGCTTGTCCTTGCCGGCTGCCTGAGCGGGCGCACAGCGGCGTGTCGGCGGCTGGCGCTTACGCATCGCCGATGGTCTTGCGCAAACCGGCCAAAGCGCGGTCACCGACGCCCTTGAACGCGAGCGCGAGCAGCGGGTCGAGAAACTTCAGTGGGCCCTTGAGCGCGAGATCGGCGTCATAGGTGACCTGCGTGCCCTCGCCGGAGGCCTTGAGCGTGATCCTGTCGCGCGAGACGACACTTGAGTTCTCGCCAAGCAGCGTGACCGCGCGCGGCGGGTCGTACTCGACGATGCGGTACGTCAGCGGCGTTTCGCGGCCGAGGAAGCGCGCAAGCAGCCGAAACTCGGTGCCTTCGCCGATCGGTTGGTCGCCGAGGCGTTCGGCCGTCACGACGCCGGGATCCCATTCGGCGGTGGTCGAGAAGTCGCTCAGAAAGGCGAAGACGTCGTCCAGGGGTCGGGTGCTGTGGACGCTTGCGTTGTAATGGGCCACTGGTTGCTCCTTAGGGTTGGTCGTCGAAGTGGCTTGTTGGTGTGCCGGCGTCGAGACCGGTCAGCCGCTCGCACTGGCCCCACAGCGCCTCGCGGTCGGCGAACGTCTCCTTGGTCCTTGGCAGACGGTGTGTTGGGCGCTGGCGGCGGTCATGCCAGAAGCCGCCGGAGCTGCGCGCGCCTGTAGGCGAGCTGCCGAGCCAGACGATCGTGTCGGCACCCTGCTGCGGCGTCCGCAGCAGCCACTTGGTGGCCCTGTAAAAATGTGGCAGCGACGACTCAAGACCCGGCGTATCGACCCACCCGGGGTGCATCGCATGTACCACCACGCCGCCGCCCGCCAAGCGTTCCGCGGCGACTTCGGTCAGCATCACCTGGGCGCGCTTCGTGCGTGCGTACGCAGTCGGTCCGTCGTACTGAGTGTCGGCGCTCTGCAGGTCTGCGAGGTGGACCCTCTGCGTGTACATTCCGCCAGAGGACACGTTTATCACGCGTGCTGGTGCGCTGGCCCTGAGCGGCGGGCACAAGAGCTTGGTCAGCAGGAACGGCCCCAGCACGTTGGTCGCGAAGGTCAGCTCGAAGCCGTCCACTGAGAGCGTGCGTTCAGCAACCAGCGCGCCCGCGTTGTTGACGAGCACATCCAGGCGCTGAACATCTGCACTGAAGCTCTCGGCAAAATGCCGCACTGCTGACAGGTCACTGAGGTCACAGAGGCCGAAGTGCACATCGCTGCTGTGAGAGTTTGCCCGGACCTGCGCGCTTGCGCGCTCGCCGCGTGTCGCGTTTCTTGCCAGCAGATGGACGCTTGCGCCAAGGCACGCGAATCCTTCCGCCGATGCCAAGCCGAGTCCGGAGGTGGCGCCGGTGACGAGCACTACCTTGCCCTCCATGCTTGGCAGTTCGGCCTGATCCCAGCCACTGCTGCGGATGCGATAACCGGCCTGCGTGTAGCCGCCGAGCACCGTGCGGTCGAGCACGGTGTCCACGAGGGAGCCGATCACGGCGCAGTCACAGTAAGAGCATGCCGCACATACGCCCTGTCGCCGGGTGGGAGCGTGCCGGGGCGCTTGAGCGCCCCGGCCGCAAACTCGATCAGGCCCCCGGGGGCAGCAGCACCCGGTTGATCACGTGGATCACGCCGTTGCTTGCGTGCACGTCTGCCTTGGTGATCTTTGCGTTGTTGATGAAGACGTGGCCGTGCCTGACCTTGATCTTGATTTCCGCGCCCTCAAGCGTCTTTGCGGAGTGCACCTTGACCACTTCGGAGGCGAGCACTTCGCCTGCGACAACGTGGTACTCGAGCACCTTGACCAGCAGCTTCTTGTGGGTTGCAAGCTTGGTCAGCAGCGCCTTGGGGACCTTGTCGAATGCCCTGTTGGTGGGCGCAAACACGGTCAGCTTCGTGGACCCCTCAAGCGCTTCGACGAGGCCCGCCTTCTTGATCAGCGAGACCAGCGTCGAGAACTCCGGGTTTGACGCCGTGACCTGCACAAGGTTCTGACTCGCCGCGCCTGCGGGCGCCGTCGCGATCGTTGCGCCGGCCGGCAGGACCAGCGCGATGCAGACGAGGGCGAGCTTTGTGAGACGATGCATACGGAGACCTCCAGATGAGCTGTTCATGGACGATGCGTCTTTCAAGGCCATGTACGAGAGCGGCAGCGCTAGTGGTTGGAGAATCTCGTCGGCAGGTTTTCAACCGCCACCGCCCGGACTGCGTATCAACCAGTGATGGCGGCTTTTGCCCTCACCAGGGACATCGTGGGCGATAGCGGCGATCGCGCGCCGGCGCGCATCAGCGCACGGGCGCCAAGCGACGGCGAGCGTCGCTTGGCTGCCCGGCTGGCGCGTGGCGACCAGTCGGCGCTCGGGGAGATCCAAGCCGAGTACTCCGGCGTGCTGCGTGGATATCTCCAGCGCGCGCTGCAGGACCGTGCTGCTGCCGAGGACGTTTTTCAACAGGTGATGGTTGAGGTCTGGCAGCGCGGCGCGAGCTTTGATCCCGAGCGGGGATCGATCCTGTCGTGGTTGATGGCGATCGCGCGATCGCGCATGATCGACCATGTGCGCCGGCACGTACCGGAGCCGCAGGATCCGGGCGAGACCACGCGCCTGATCGACCTGCGCGGGTCGGCATCCGATGCCGAGGACGACCTCGCCGCCCAGTGGCAGATGGCGCATCTGCTGACGCAGATCCCGCGCGAGGAGGCGCGGATTCTCTGGCTTCGCTTTCACCGCGACTACAGCCAGCGCGAGATTTCGGCCGAGATGGGCATCGCACTGGGAACCGTAAAGATGCGCATGGTCACGGGACTTGCCCGCCTGCGCGAGCTGATGGAGGGCGAGCGGTGAGCAATCCCGAGCTCCGTTGCGAAGTGCTCGACTACCTACTCCGCGAGCTTCCGGATGAGCAGCGCTTGCGTTGTGAGCGGCGCTTGGGAGACGACCCCGAGTTTGCTGCCGAGGTCGAGTGGATGCGGCCGCTGGTCGGGCATCTGCAGTCCATGTCATCCCGGGCCTGGGATCACGTGGATGCGGTGCATGGGCTGACGCCTCCGACATCCCAGGCGCGCGCTCGTCGCGCCCGGCAGTGGCGGCCCGTGTTTTCGCTGGCTGGCGCAGCGCTCGCGGCTGCGGCAGTGGCACTCGTGCTCGTACTCACCCCGGGCACGTCGCGCGCCCCCTCGCGGCAGGTCGTGTTGAGCGCGCTTTCGGGGGTTACCGCGCGGGCGCACGCCACCGCGACCATCGTCGGCCCTGAGCGCCTGGCCGTTGACGTTCAGTATCTGCCGCCGACGGACACCAAGCACTACTACGAGCTGTGGCTGATGACCACCGCCACCCACCTCGTGTCGGTGGCTGATTTCAGGGTGGATGGCAGCGGCAGCGCGCAGCTGTCGTTGCCACTGCCGGCCGCGCCGCAAAAGTACCGCTACCTGAACATCTCTTTGCAACAGGCCGGCGCGGGGGCGGGCATCTCCAGCCAGTCGATGCTGCGCGGGCCGATCGCGCGGACATGAGGATCGCGATCGTGGGCGGCGGGGTTTCGGGCCTGGTGTGCGCACATCTGTTGCATCCAGAGCACGAGCTGGTCGTGTTCGAGGCCGGTGAGCACGCGGGCGGGCATGCCAACACTGTGCGCGTCGAGACCGAGGCCGCGACCTACGGCGTTGACACGGGTTTCATCGTCTTCAACGATCGCAACTACCCGAACTTCGAACGCCTCCTGGGTGAGCTTGACGTGGCCACCCAAGACTCACACATGAGCTTCGGCGTCAGCGATGGCGCCAACTTCGAGTACAACGGCGCCTCGCCGGGGGGACTTTTCGCCCGTCCCAGGCACCTTGTTACGCCGAGCTTTTATCGCATGCTCTCCGACCTTGTTCGCTTCAATCGCCATGCGCGCGAACTGCTGCAAAGCGATCAGGATCCGTCCCTACGGGAGTGGCTGGCAAGCGAGGGGTACTCCAGTGCGTTTGTGCAGGGCCTGATCGTGCCTCAGGCCTCGGCTGTGTGGTCGGCCGATCCCGCGCAGATGTGGTCCTTTCCGGCGCGCTTCTTGATCGAGTTCTTCGACAACCACGGCATGCTTGGCTTGCGCGGACGGCCTCGCTGGCGCACGGTCACGGGTGGCTCGCGGAAATATGTCGAGGCGCTCACGCGACCCTGGCGCGACCGCGTCAGGCTGGCAACGGCTGTGACCGATGTCGTTCGTCACGACGATTACGTGACGGTGTCGGCTCAGGGCCAGGAGCCCGAGCGCTTTGACGCGGTCGTGTTGGCGACACACTCCGACCAGGCGCTTTCGCTGCTGCGCGATGCAAGCGAACGTGAGCGCGACCTGTTGGGCGCCATCGGATACCAGTCAAACGAGGCCGTGCTGCACACCGATCGCTCATTGCTGCCGCGGCGCAGGCGCGCGTGGGCAAGTTGGAACTACCATCTCGGCAGCGATGCGGGCGGGCGCTGTGCGGTGACCTACCACCTGAATCGCCTGCAATCACTCAGTGCCGACCGCGAGTTCTGTGTCACGCTGAACCGTACGCACGAGATCGACCCGGCCAGAATAATTCGCACAATCCCCTACGCCCACCCGGTTTACACACCCGCGGGTGTGGCCGCGCAGGCACGCCACCACGAGATCAGCGCGCATAACCGCACCCACTTCTGCGGCGCCTACTGGGGTTGGGGCTTTCACGAGGACGGGGTCAACAGCGCTTTGCGGGTGGCGCGCGAGCTCGGAGTCCGTGCACCCCAAGCGGTGGTCGCATGACTCAAAGCGCCATCTATGAGGGCACGATTCGGCACCGCCGCGTGGCCGTGGCCAGCAACGAGTTTTGCCACCGCATCGCGCTGCTGTACCTGGACCTCGATGAGCTCGACCATCTTTTTGGCGGCCGCTTGGTGGCGCGGCGCCCCGGGCTTGTGCGCTTTCGCCGTGCCGACTATCTCGGCGACCGTTCGGTGGCACTCTCAGACGCCGTGCGTGGCGAGGTCGAGCGCCAGACTCAGACCCGGCCGCTGGGAGCGGTCCGCCTGCTGACGCAGCTGCGCACCTTTGGTCACTGCTTCAACCCGGTCAGCTTCTACTACTGCTTTGACGCATCCGAGCAGCTTGAGGCGGTTGTGGCCGAGGTCACGAACACGCCGTGGGGTGAGCGCCATGCGTACGTGCTCGGCCGCAGCGGCGAGGGCCCCGTGCTTGAGGCGAGTTTCGCCAAGCAGTTGCACGTGTCCCCGTTTATGGGCATGGACCAGCGCTATGTGTGGCGTCTGGCGGCGCCGGGGCAGACGCTTGGCGTTCATATCGAAAGCACGCAGCTGGGAGTGCGCGCGTTTGACGCCACGCTTGCACTGCATCGCTTGCCGATGACCAGCAGTGGACTCGCCCGCATCACGGCGCGCTACCCGGCGGCTACGCTGCGGGTACTCGCGCTGATCTATGGTCACGCACTCGCGCTCAAGCTAAAGGGCGTACCGGTGCATCCTCGACCCCAGGTGCCGGCGTGAAGGCGTTTGAGCGGGTCGCGCGGGCGATTGCGCTGGCCCTGTTGGGGCGCTTGCGCGCAGGCCAGCTGACGATCGTCGAGCCCGAGCGGCGCCTGGTGGTCGGACAGGGCAGTCCGCAAGCCATCGTCGAAGTTCACTCCGCGCGGGTATGGCCGCTTTTGCGGCACGGCAGTCGCGGGCTTGCGGAGGCCTACATGGAGGGCCTGTGGGAGTCGCCGGACCTCAGTGCAGTGGTGCGCGTCGGCGCGCGCAACGCCGAGCACCTCGATGCGTGGCGCCGGCGCATCGCTCCCGCGCGCGTGCCACTGCAGGTGGCGCGCGGCATACGCGCACGCAACACGCGTGCGCGCAGCCGTCGCGCGATCGCGGCCCACTACGACCTCGGCAATGACTTCTTCGAGCTCATGCTCGACGAGACGATGATGTACTCCTCGGCTTACTTCCCGCGCCGCGACATGACGCTTGCGGAGGCTTCGACGGCCAAGATCGAGCTCGTGTGTGGCGCTCTGGAGTTGGGCCCTGACGACCATGTGGTCGAGATTGGGACGGGCTGGGGCGGCTTTGCCGTGCACGCTGCAAGGACCCGTGGCTGTCGCGTCACGACGACAACGATCTCGCGTGAGCAGCACCAGTACGCCTGCGAGCGTGTCCGCGCCGCAGGGGTTTCAGACCGCGTCACGGTGCTCTGCGAGGACTACCGCGACCTCCGTGGCCGCTACGACAAGCTCGTGTCGATCGAGATGATCGAGGCCGTCGGCTGGCGCGACTTCGACACTTTCTTTGGCCGCTGCTCGGATCTGCTTGCCGACGACGGCACGATGCTATTGCAGGCGATCGTCATCGACGACCGGGCATATGCCGTCGAGAAGGCCTCGCAGAGCTTCATCCGCACACACATATTCCCCAACGGCTGCCTGCCCTCGCTGGAGGTGATTGGACGCTGTCTTGCCCGCCGCACCGACCTGCGCACGGTTGGCTTGCGTGAGCTCACGCCGCACTATGCCGAGACACTCAGGCGTTGGCGTGCAAACGTCGAGGCTGTCGCCCCACGCTTGCACGACATGGGCTACGACGAGCGCTTTCAAAGGCTCTGGCGGATGTATCTGGCCTACTGCGAGGCCGGCTTCGCCGAGCGGCGCATCGGCGTTGTGCAGATGCATCTGGCAAAGCCAAAGGCGCGCCGGCAGCTCGCGCTCGGCGGTGCACACCACGGGTCGCTCGCGGCGGCCTCCTAGCTGGCGGCGGCCTCCTAGCCGAGGTGCACGCGGGCGTCGGCGTTGGCACCCGCGCCGTGTTCAGTCGTGTCAGTCGACGTGGATCTCGCGCAGGCGGTGCGACTCGACGTCGTAGATAAAGCCTCGCACCTGGTCGCGGTGCGGCAGAAACTCCGATCGCCGCACGCGCAACAGCGATTGGCGCACGTCCGCCTCAACATCGGTGAACGACTCGATCGCAAACGCGGGCGCCACGCCGGTCGCCTCTTGGAGCTCGGCGCGAAAGCCGTCGTCGGTCAGCGACTGCATGCCGCAGCCGGTGTGGTGGATCAGCATCACCGCACGCGTGCCTAGCCGCCGCTGCGATACCGCCAGCGAGCGGATCATGTCATCGCTGACGACGCCGCCGGCGTTTCGCAGCACGTGCGCCTCGCCACCTTGCAAGCCGAGCGCGCCGAAGATATCCAGTCGGCAGTCCATGCAGGTGACGATCGCCAACTGGCGGCTCGGGCGCACGTCGAGATGACCGGTGGCCGCGGTGGCCGCAAAGGCCTCGTTGTTGGCCAAGAGCTCGTCGATTGTGCCCACGCTGGAAGCCTAAAGGGCGGCGCGTGTTAAGGTCCTCATCGTCCCTTTAGCGACCGCTTATCGGCGCGCGTAGCGTGCTGGGCAGTGAGCAGTCAAAGCGTGCCTTCCGGTGGCCGCGCCGGCGTCGATTGGCGCCGCGCCGAGTTCGTGCTCACGGCGCTTGCGTTCCTGGGGTTCGTCACGCTGCCGATCAGGCTCACGACGATCTACAGCGGTCTGCCGGCGCACCCGCTGTTCGTGCACGTGCCCGTGATTCTGATCCCCACGACGATCGTGGCCGCGATCGTATTCATGGTCAGACGCGATTGGTTTTCGCGTTTCGGGATTGCGCTGGCTCTGGTCTCGATCGCCGCGATGAGCTCGATCTTTCTGACGATGCAGGCGGGTGCTGCGCTGCGCGCCGCTTTGAACCTGCAGGGCCCCGCCGCGCAGCTGATCTCCGAACACTCACACGCCGCGCACATCCTCGCCTACATCTACGTGCTCTTCACCGCGACGCTGATCGTGACCTTTGCCGCCTCGCGGATCTCCGGCGGCATGCCGACAGGGTTGAGCGTCGTCGACGGCCTGCTCTCCCCCCGGATCGTCTTCAATGCGCTGAGGGTGTTGCTCGTGTTGCTCGCTATCGGTGCCGGCTACATGACCTTCCGAACCGGTGATCTCGGTGCCAAGGCGGTGTGGATGGGGCGCCTGCAGGCAGCCCATCAGGGTTTCCCCGGTCCCGGCGGCGGCCAGCCGTTGTTTACGCCCCAGGGCG
>CAJCHW010000011.1 GCA_903970125.1 Chlamydiota bacterium | reverse complement strand
ATTTGGATCGACGGAACCCTCATCAAAGTCAACGGCCACGCCATCTGTCTCGCCCGCGTCGATCCCCTCAGCCGCCGCTTGAGCGTCTGGGTCAAGCGGATCGCCGGAGACATAGTCGGGGTTGTCGAGGCCCAGCTTTCTGGCGTCCTTCTTTGCCTGCTTGGCGTGCCTGCGCATGCGCACCTTGCGTTCGCGGTCCAGCTTGGCCATTGTCGTCTTCTTCTTGGCATTGGAAGCCATCTATACGTCCTCGGTGTGGGGTTTGCGCCGCGCTTGAGACTGCAAGCGGGCTCGCGCGATGAGGCGCGACGGAGCGCCCGCATGGGGCGCTCCGTCGCTGGTCTGAGTCTGTGGCGCTAAAGCGCTTGGACGTTCGATGCCGCGGGGCCCTTTGGGCCCTGTTCGGCGTCGTAGCTGACCTTGGCACCCTCGGCGAGCGACTTGAAGCCGGTCCCCAAGATTGCCTTGTGATGGACAAACAGGTCAGCGCCCGAGTCGTCCGGCGTAATGAAGCCGAAACCCTTGTCAGCGTTGAACCATTTGACGGTTCCTGTAGGCATGCTTATTTCCCTCCGTATATGTGCACTGCGAAACGCGGAGGGTGCTGTTGGGCAACAACTGCAGAAACGCGGGGCACTGCTCTGGTCGAACCGCAGTTCGACCCCTGCCTGCACTGTAGCGCCACCCGCCCTGACTCTGTACGCGTGAACGCACGTATAGACCGCGACGCAAGAAGCTATGCCACTGCGCCTGCCACCGCCAGCGGCGCGGGCGCACCCTCAATGCAAATGCGATCACGGCCGGCGCTCTTGGCCTCATACAGGGCTCTGTCGGCGCGCGCGAAGACCTCGCTGTAGATGAAACGCTCGCCGGGCGTCGTCGCCGCGACCCCCACCGAAATCGTGACGTCGCGCTCGCCGCAGGACTGGGAGCGAACTGCGCGGCGCAGCCGGGCAGCCACCTGCTGGGCAGTGTCAACGTCGGCGTCGGCAAGCAGCACCAAGAACTCCTCGCCGCCCACGCGATATGCCGAGTCGGAGCTTCGCAGCGTGCCGTTGATGCGCTCTGCGGTGGCCCGCAGGACGGCATCTCCGCAGCTGTGCCCGAAGGCATCGTTGATCTCCTTGAAGTGGTCCAGATCGCCCAGCACGATCGCAATTTGTCGCGACGTGCCTGTCGCCTGGGTTTCCAGCTCGAAAACGCGTGTGTCCAAGGCGTTGCGGTTCAAAAGGCCCGTGAGCTCATCGACGATGCCCGCTCCACGAGACGCAACGGCGGAGCGTCCGACGATTGCCCCTGCATAGCCGGCCTCGACAAGCAACGCGAGCGGGAACAGCAGCTCGCTGGGGTTCTGCAAAACCCGCGCAGCGTCCAGCCAGAAGGCCACGCCTGTCATCAACAGCGCCGTGTAGAGCGTGACAAGCGCCGCCGCGCGGGTGCTGCGCAGCACCGCGCATCGCCCGGGCACCATCTGCACGAGCACAGAAAGGGCGAACAGGGGGGCGCCGTGCGAGCACGCAAAGCCAATCGCGATCGAGGTCTGGAAGATCGCCCAACCTCCGAACAGCGCGTCGTTGGGACGGCGAAAGCGATGGGCGTGGCGCGACAGCAGGTAGTACGGAACAGCCCCGATCGCGGGTGCGATCAGGGGATGCCAGCCAAACTGCGGGATCGCCGTCGAGGCGCCAACGAACGCGCCCACGGCGATCACGCGAAAAAGCGTGCTCAGGCGGCCGTTGAGCTCTAGCGTGAACTCGCGCTCGAGCGCGTCGGTGACCGAGCCTACGCCGGTCGCCTGCTCGCTGCCTGACAGTGTCCAGCCGGTGCTTCTGCGCTCCGCCCGCGGCGGCGCCACCACGCCTACGTGAATACCCCGGCGTCCGTTTGCAAGCGCCTCCTCGGAGACGTAGTGGCCGTTTGTGCTCGCGTAGTGGCCGTTTGTGCTCGCCAGGCGCGCGGCGGACGGCTGCGGCGCCGCAACCGGCTGAGACAGCTCTGTCGCGCTCGTGACCCGATCTCGCCCGGCGCGCTTGGCCGCGTACAGCGCGCGGTCTGCCTGTGCAAATACAGCGTCGAAGTCAAACGGTTCATTTGCGTGGGACGCGGCAACGCCGAACGACACGCTCGCGGCGACGCCATCGACTGTCTGCTCACGTACGGCGCGCCACATTCTGACCGCGGCCTCGCGGGCATCCCGGGCGTCCAAGCCGGGCAGCAGTACCACGAACTCCTCGCCGCCCAGCCTGTACACGGGCTCGGTCGCCCGCACGCAATCACGCAGCCGGCTGGCAAGCTCGCGCAGCACCGCATCGCCTGTCAGGTGACCGTGTGCGTCGTTGATGCCCTTGAAATGGTCGATGTCGGCGACGATCACAGCCACGGGCTCTTTGCTGATCCTCGCCCGATGGGTCAATTCAGCGACCTTGGGCGCGAGCGCGGCGCGGTTGAGAGTCCCCGTCAAGGCGTCCACCAGCACGGTTTTGCGCGAATCGTCGTCAAGGTCACGGATGACCAGCGCGGTGACCGCTAACGACACCAGCACAAACAGCGACGACACGGCGACGGCGGGAATGTGCCGAACCTCGGGCATATCCACCAGCAGAAGCACCGACGCCAGCAGCACGACTCCGATCAGGGTGGCTGCCACCGCCACGCGCCGCGGAAAGATCAGCGCGGCGACGAGCACGGGCATCGACATCAACTCCAGCGAATAGCCGCGCGGGCCGCGGCCGAGCAACAGGGCAACGGCCATCATCACGGCGGCGAATAGAAGCGTGCCGGCCCACACGTACTCCGGGTGTCGGTGGCGCCCGATGTTCAGCTTCCAGAGCGCGCCATAAAGCAAGAACGCCGAGGCCGGTGGCACCAACGGGAGCACCCCGTAGTACCGGATTCCCGCGAGCCCAGCGGACATGAAGATCGCAAGCACGACAAGCATGCCCGGGCGCAGATTCCGGGCAAGGTCGACCATCCGGCGACGCTCGGTGTCGTCGCGGCAGAGGAAGTGGCTAGCGTCCACGCCCCCGATATCGGGCGCGCGGACGCACTTTGTTACACGTGCGCGGGGAACTCGGCCAAAGTGTCCGTTCTGCGATCCGGCGGGGCGGGGCGACTTGGGGGTTGCCAGGACTGGCTAGGCCGCGGCGGCGGCCACGGCGAGTGCGGTGGCCGCCTTGGGCGCACTCTGTGCGCAGACGCGGTCACGGCCCCCATTCTTGGCTTCGTAAAGCGCCCTGTCAGCCCGTTCGAACGCCTCGTTGTAGCGGAAGCGCTGTCCTGGAACCGTGGCGGCAACGCCCAGAGAGATCGTGACCTCCTGGCCGCCGCAGGGCGCCGACCGGACGGCTTGACGGAGGCGCTCGGCAACCTCACCCGCGGCCGCGAGGTCGGCGTCGGTGAGTAGCACAAGGAACTCCTCACCGCCGACGCGGTAGGCGGAGTCGAAGTTGCGCAGCGAGTCATGGATCCGCCCTGCGACCGCGCGCAGCACGCTGTCCCCGGCCGCGTGGCCCGCGCTGTCGTTGACCATTTTGAAGTGGTCGAGGTCCGCAAGCAGCACTGCGACCCGGCGTGAAACCGTGGTCGTCTGCGTTTCAAGCTCGATCAGGCGCGTCGAGAGCGCGGTCCGGTTCAGCAGGCCGGTGAGCTGATCGACGATCCCGGCGCCCCTGAAGGCGAGTGTCGAGCGGCCCACAATCGTGCCCACGTAGCCGGCCTCGCAAAGCAGCCCCAGCGGCAGCAGCAGTATCGCCGGGTTGTCGATGACACGCGTAGCGTCAAGCCAGAACGCCACGGCGGTCATCAGCAGCGCCGTGTAGGCCGTCCCCAGCACGGCAGCGCGAGCGCTCCTGAACACGGCGCAACGTCCCGGCACCATCAGCACAAAGAACGACAGGGCAAAAAGAGGCGCACCGTGCGAGCACGCAAAGCCGATCGCTATCGAAGTCTGAAAGAGCGCCCATCCCGTAACCAGCGCGCGACTCGGGTCCTGAAAGCGATGAGCCATGCGCGAGAGCAGGTAGTAGGGCAACGCGCCGAGAGCCGGCGCGATCAGCGTGTGCCAGCCAAAAGAGGGAATGCCCGTGGCGATAACGACGAGCGCGCCCACGGCGATCACGCGGAAGAGCTTGCTCAGGCGCCTGTTGAGGTCGAGCACAAACTCGCGCTCGAGCTCGTCTGTAACCGAACCGTTGCTTCCCAGGTCCGTTATGCCGCCGAGCGTCCAGCCGGCCGTTGCCGGGTCCCCTCGAGTGTGGGCCGCCACTCGCAGCAAGCGGCGGCGGCGCTGGGATGGAGCCTGCTCGGCATTGCACCAGGTGTCTTCGGCGCTCGGCCGGACGACACCGGGCACCGGTGCCAGTGCCTGGTCTTCCGCGTCGGCGGCGGTCGCGACGCGGTCGCGTCCGCCGCGCTTGGCCGCGTACAAGGCGTGGTCGGCACGGGCAAACGCGGCGTCGAAGTCAAGCGACCCTGCGACCAACGCAGTGGCAACACCGAAGGACATCGTCACGGAGAGGCCATCGACGGGGCTCTCGCGTACGGCGCCACACATCCGCAGCGCCACGTCGCGTGCAGCGATGTTGCTCGCGCCCGGCAACAGGATCACAAACTCCTCGCCGCCGAGTCGGTATAGCGGCTCGGTTGCGGTCACACAGTCGCCCAGGCGACGCGCGATCTCGCGCAGCACCCAGTCGCCGCGGCCGTGGCCGAACTCGTCGTTGATGTGCTTGAAGTGGTCAACATCGGCGACGATCACCGAGACCGGCTCGGTGACCTTCCCCGCCCGGTGCGCGAGTTCGGCGAGCTTGGGCGTGAGCGCCGCGCGGTTGAGCGCTCCCGTGAGCTCATCCACAAACGCCGAGCGGCGTGTGGCATCGTCGAGGTCGCGGATCACAAACGCGGTGACCGCCAGTGATGCGAGCACAAAGAGCGAGACACACGCGGCAGCGGGGATATGGCGCACCTCGTTGGCGTCCGCGAACCACAGCAGCGCGGCCAAGAGCACCATCCCGGCGACCGTTGCCGCGATCGCAACGCGTCTCGGGAAGATCAGCGCGGCCAGGAGCACCGGCATCGCGATCACCGCCATCGTGTAGCCCAGGGGCCCGCGGTTGAGCAGAAGACTCAGCGCCATCATCGCCTCGCCGAAGAAGATCACCGCCGCCCACAGGTACTCCGGGCGTCGCTGGCGTCCGATATCGAGCTTCCAGAGCGCCGCGTATACGCCAAAGGCCAAAGCGGGAGGCAGCAGCGGCCAGACGCCGTACACGCCAATTCCGGAGAGGCCACCGAGCATGAAGACGCCAAGAACGAACGGTGTGCCCTGCCGCAGGCTGTGGGTCAGATCGACCATACGACGACGCTCAGCATCGTCGCGGCACAAGAACTGGCCGATATCCATGCACCGGGTATCGAGCGGCGGCCATCGGTATGTGACCGCATCGCACTACTCGCGGACCAAATAACGGGTGGCCGTTCAGGAAAGGTTGGCCATCACGTGCTTGACCACCGTGTAGTCCTCCAGCGAGTAAACGCTCAGATCCTTGCCGTAGCCGGACTCCTTGAAGCCCCCGTGGGGCATCTCGGAGACCAGTGGGATGTGGTCGTTGATCCAGACACAGCCGAACCGCAGCGCCTTCGACACGCGCAGCGCCCGGCCCACGTCGCGAGTCCACACCGAGGAGGCAAGGCCGTAGCGGGTGGCATTGGCCCACGCAATCGCCTGCGCCTCGTCGCTGAAAGGCTGCACCGTGATCACGGGCCCGAAGATCTCCGAGGTGATCATCTCGTCGGTCTGCGCAAGGCCCGCTACGACGGTCGGCTCGACGTAGAAGCCGGGCCGCTCAGGCGCATTCCCCCCAGTGACGATCTCCGCGTGATCCGGCCGGCGCTCCAAAAAGCCCGTCACACGCTCGCGCTGGCGGGCGGAGTTCACCGGCCCAAGCGTCGTGTCGGAGGCGAGCGTGTCACCGATGACCAGGCCGCGCGCCTGGTCGGCGAGCCCCGCGACAACGTCGTCGTAGACCGAGCCATGGGCGAGCACACGCGTGGCCGCCGTGCAATCCTGGCCGGCGTTGTAATAGCCCGTGCCAGCGATCGTCTCAAGCGCGCTCTCGAGGGCGACGTCGTCAAAGACGAGCACTGGCGCCTTGCCCCCGAGCTCAAGGTGGACCCGCTTCAGCGACGCCGCCGCGGTGCGCGCGAAGTGCTTGCCAGTCTCCACTGAGCCCGTGAGCGCGACCATGTCAACGTCGGGATGGTTGATCAGCGCCTCGCCGGTCGGGTTCCCGGGTCCGGCGATCACATTGAGCACACCGCGCGGCAAGATCTCGCCGGCGAGCTCTGCCAGGCGTAGCGTCGTTATCGGCGTGGTCTCGGCGGGCTTGAGCACGATCGTGTTGCCGGCAGCCAGCGCTGGGCCGATCTTCCACACCGCCATCATCAGCGGGTAGTTCCAGGGCGTCACCTGGCCAATCACGCCGACAGCCTCACGGCGCGTAAAGGACGTGTAGCCCTCCATGTACTCACCAGCGGCCCGGCCCTCGAGGCAGCGCGCGGCACCGGCAAAGAAGCGCAGGTTGTCGGCGATCACTGGGATCTCGTCGGCGCTGACCGCCGCGATCGGCTTGCCCGCGTTGAGCGCCTCGGCCAGCGCGAGCTCCTCGCCGTGATCTTCGACGGTCTGGGCCAGGTCCAGCAGCGCCTGCGCGCGCACCGCCGGAGTGGCGCCCGACCACCCGCCGAAGGCCGCGCGCGCCGCGGCCACGGCTTGGTCCACCTCCTCCGGCGACGAGCACGGAGCCTGCGCCAACTCCTGCGCTGTGGCCGGATTGAGCACCGCTTCGGTAGCGGCCTCCGAGGAGGTGTACTCGCCGTCGATGAAGTTCTGGAGCGTGGCCATATCCGCCTTTCGTCGCTATGCGGCGCTGCTGAGTGCCTGTGCAACCGCCAGGTGGGTGATCTCGCCGTTGCGCACATTCAGGCCCATGCGCAGGGCAGGGTTGTGCTCGAGCGCAGCGTCAGCCCCAAGGTCGGCCAGTTCGAGCACGTAGGGAAGCGTGGCGTTCGTGAGCGCATAGGTCGAGGTGATCGGAACCGCGCCGGGCATGTTGGTCACGCAGTAATGCGTGATCCCATCGACCTCGAAGGTCGGGTCAGAGTGGGTCGTCGGGTGCGAGGTCTCAAAGCAGCCTCCCTGGTCGATCGACACGTCCACAAGCACCGCATGGTCGCGCATCAGCTTCAGCTGCTCGCGTGTGACCACGTGCGGCGCGCGTGCGCCGTGGACGAGCACCGCCCCGATCACGAGGTCTGCCAGCGGCAGCATCTGTTCGATCGCGAGTGTTGACGAGTAAACCGTCGACGCGCGCCCGGCAAACGCCAGGTCAAGCTCACGCAGGCGATCGATCGAGCGATCAAAGACGAATACGTCGGCCTGCATGCCGATTGCGATCAGCGCCGCGTTCATGCCCACGGCGCCGCCGCCGATCACAAGCACCGTGGCCGCGGCCACACCGGGCACGCCGCCGAGCAGGATCCCCCGCCCGCCCATGGGCTTCTCGAGCATGAACGCCCCGGCCTGCGTGGCGATCTTGCCTGCGACCTCACTCATGGGAGCAAGCAGCGGCAAGCGGCCCTCTGCATCCTCGACGGTCTCATACGCGATGCAGGTCGCTCCGGACTGCTGCAGGCCCCGCGCGAGCTCGGGCTCGGCAGCAAGATGCAGATACGTGAAGAGCGTGTGGTCCTCGCGCAGCCACGGCACTTCGTGGGCCTGAGGCTCTTTGACCTTGAGCACCATCTCGGCCTCGGCGAAAAGCGATGGTGCGTCCTCGACGATGCGCGCGCCCTGCGCCACGAACTCGGCATCGGTCATCGCGCTGCCGGCGCCGGCGCCGGCTTGCACGAGCACCTCGTGGCCGCGCGCGCTGAGCTCGCGCACGCCGGCCGGGGTGATCGCCACGCGGTACTCGTCGGTCTTTGACTCGGTGGGTACCCCCACCCGCATCGTCTACGCAGCCCCCACGCGCGCACCCGCGTCGGCCATCCGTTCCGATGCCTCACCCAGCACGTCCCGCAGGATCGTCTCGATCTCGTCGAACTGCTGCTCGGAGGCGATCAGCGGCGGCGCCAACTGCACGATCGGGTCGCCGCGATCGTCGGTGCGGCAGATCAAGCCGCGGCGATATAGCTCCCCGGAGAGAAAGCCGCGGAGCAGGTGCTCGGATTCCTCGGCGTTGAACGTCTCCTTGGTCTGCTTGTCTTTGACCAGCTCGATCGCGTGAAAGTAGCCGGCGCCGCGCACGTCGCCGACGATGGGCAGGTCGCGCAAACCCTCCAGCCGTTCGCGGAAAGCGCCCTCGTTGGCGCGCACATGCTCACACAGGCGCTCGCTGGCCATCACATCGATGTTGGCAAGCCCGACCGCGCAGGCCACAGGGTGCCCACCGAAGGTGAAGCCGTGGATGAAGCTCTCCTTGCCGTGCAAGAACGGCTCCGCCACGTGATCGCCGGCGATCACGGCCCCCAGCGGGGCATACGCCGAGCTGATGCCCTTGGCGGTGGTGATCATGTCGGGAAGATAGTCGTAGCGTTGGCACCCGAACCAGTGGCCAATCCGGCCCCACGCACAGATCACCTCGTCACTGATCAAGAGCACGCCGTGGCGGTCACAGATCTCTCGCACGCGCTGGAAGTAGCCGTCCTGGGGCACAAAGCAGCCGCCGGCGTTCTGCACGGGCTCGAGGATCACGGCGGCCACCGTGTGCGGTCCTTGAAATACGATCGCCTCCTCGATCGCATCGGCCGCCCACAGCTGGTCGCGGTCGTCGCTCCAGCGGTAGCTGTTGGTGTTGGGCACGTGGAAAGCGCCCGGCGTGAGCGGTTCAAAGGGGGTCCGCAACGCCGTCACACCCGTGATCGAAAGTGCGCCCATGGACGTGCCGTGATAGGCCAGCATGCGCGACAGGACCTTGTGCCGGGTCGGCTCCCCACGCGCGGCGTGGTAGGCCTTGGCAAGCTTCCAAGCCGACTCAACAGCCTCGGACCCACCGGAGGTGAAAAAGACGCGGTTGAGGTTGCCCGGGGTCAGGTCCGCAATCTGCGCAGCCAGCTCTATGGAGCGTGGGTGCGCGTAGCTCCAGTTGGTGTAGAAAGCAAGCTCCTCCATCTGCGCCGCGGCCGCCTGCGCGAGCTGTGGTCGACCGTGGCCGATGTTGACGCAGTAAAGCGCCGAGAGTCCGTCCAAATAGCGCTTTCCATGTTCGTCGTAGACATAGCAGCCGTCGCCGTGCACGATCACGGGCACCTCGTGGTCGCTGTAGGCCCCCATCCGTGTGAAGTGCATCCACAGATGGCGCTTGGCCTGTTCTTGGAGCTCAGAGGACACCGCCTACAAAGGTAGTGTGTCCAGCTGTCCAACCCAAGCCACGTACTTTTGAACGTCCCTCGGAGACTGACCGTTTAGCATCCGTGATCTCCTAGCTGTGTCAGCGCATCCGTCGTAACCGCGAGAGGAGCTGCCGATGGCCGTTGAGAGTGCCCCTGTCTCTGGTTCCCAGACAAATCCTGGGGTGATGGACAAGGGCCTGAAGGCCGGCGCCATCGGCTACATCTCGAACATCGTGATCGGCGTCGCGTCCACGGCGCCCGCGTACTCACTCGCGGTCACGCTCGGCTTTATCGTGGCCGTCCAGGGGGTGGGAGTACACGCGCCCGCAGTGCTGCTGGTGGCGTTCCTGCCAATGCTTCTGATCTCGGCTGCGTACAAGTACCTCAACCGCGCCGACCCCGACGCAGGAACAACGTTCGCGTGGACGACCCGCGCGTTCGGGCCAACGACTGGCTGGGTCAACGGCTGGGCGATCTTTCTCGCGGACATCATCGTGATGGCATCGCTGTCCGACGTCGCCGCGATCTACACATTCAAGCTCTTTGGCTTTTCGGAACTGGGCAACTCCAATGGGGCGATCGTCGTCGCCGCAATCATCTGGATCGCGCTGATGACGTGGATCTGTTACCGCGGCATCGAGCTTTCCGCGCGCATCCAGCAGTTCCTGCTCGGCGCCGAGGTGCTGATCCTGACGGTGTTTGCCGTGGTGGCGTTTATCAAGGTCGGCGGCGGCCATCAGCATTTGACCGCGACTGTTGTCAGCGAAGCGACGGGCAAGAGCGAAGTGGTCCACTACAGCTCGCTGACGCCGTCGCTTGAATGGATAAACCCGTTCACCATGCCCTTCCACGGTCTTGTCGTGGCAATGCTTCTGGCGGTGTTCATCTACTGGGGCTGGGACTCCGGTGTGGCCGTCAACGAGGAGTCAGAGGACCCCGCCGAGGGGCCAGGCAAGGCGGCGGTGATCTCCACGATCATGCTCGTGGTCATCTACGTGATCGTCTCCGCCGGGGCGCAGGCGTTCTATGGCACGAGCTTCTTGGAAAACAACGCCTCGGACGTGCTCAGCGCGCTTGGAGCGCCGGTGTTGGGAGGTGTCCTCTACAAGCTGCTGATCATCGCCGTGCTGACGTCGGCTTCCGCTTCAACGCAGACCACGATCCTGCCGACGGCGCGCACGACACTCTCGATGGCGCATTGGAAGGCGGTCACGGCACTGCTGGCGCGTGTCCACAAGCGCTATATGACTCCGACCGTGTCGACGCTGGGTTTCGGCCTGCTGTCGATCATCATCACGGTGCCGCTGCTGCTGCTCTCAAACTCGGTGCTCGAATCCGTAACTGTTTCGATCGGTTTTCCGATCTGCTTCTACTACGGCTTTACCGGCTTTGCGTGCGCCGTCTTCTACCGGCGCGAACTGCTTTCCAGCGTGCGCCATTTCCTTCTGCTCGGGCTGCTGCCAGTGATCGGCGGGGTGATCCTCTTTGCCGTTGGCGGCTACGCAATCACGTACTACGCAAAAGCAGCCAACGTCGAAACCGCCCCGATCGCGGGAATCACGCTGCCGCTCTGGCTCGGTATCGGCGGCCTGATCGTCGGCCTGATCCTGGCCGTCGTATCGCGGCCGTTCTTCAAGGAGTTCTTTGCGCGCAGGCCCGAAGTCGCCATTCCGGGCCTGCTCGACCAGCCGCCGCCAACCGGGCCGGTGCCCGAGCGCGTGGACTTCTGAGCCAGCACCCCGACTGGGCATCGCCACCGCAGCACGCAGGCGATGGTCGTGCGATGGTCGTCGCGCCGTCCTTTGTCAGGCCGTCGGCGTCAGCTCCTGCTGGCCGTGAGGGGAGCCCATCTGCCCGAGCAACTCCAGAAACGGGGCCGGGGTGAACGCCTCCGGACCCAGCACGCCAGTGCCCTTCCAGACCCCGCGGTCAAGCAGCTCCAGCGCCACCACCGGGTTGATCGCGGTCTGCCACACGACCGCCTGGCAGCCGTACTCGCGCATCGTCTGCTCATTGTCGACGACGTGGTAGAGATAGGTCGAACGCGGCTTGCCATCGGTGCCCGTGCCTGTGACCCAGGTGCCCGCGCATGTGCGTCCGCTCATGCGCTCCCCGAGCGTCGCGGGATCCGGCAGCGCGGCAGCGACCACGTCGCGGGGCGCAACCTGCACGCCCCGCACCGACACCGGCTCCGTCGAGTCCAGGCCAAGCTTGTGCAGTGTGCGCAGCACGTCGATGAACTCCGCGCCCAGCCCGTACTTGAACGTGACGCGCTCGCACGAAACCCAGCGTGGAATCAGCACCACCTCCTCGTGCTCGACGTTGACACACTCCACCGGTCCGATTCCCTCCGGGAAGTCGAAGACCTCGGGCTCAGAGAACGGCGCCGTGGTGTAGAAGCCGCGTTTGCGCTCCCAGATCAGCGGCGGGTTCAGGCACTCCTCGATCGTCGTCCAGATCGAGAACGTGGGCGCGAAGTCATAGCCTTCAACGACGAGGTCGGCGCCATCGCGTACCCCTACTTGCTCAAGCTCAGAGAACAACTCGTCGGCCGCGTAGCGAGCAAAGACGTCTGACAGTCCCGGCTCGACTCCCATACCCACAAGCGCCAGCAGACCGGCACCGGCCCAGTCGTCGTGGCGCGCCAACTGGCGGTCACCCAGCATCTCACCCGGCTGCTCATGGGGGCGCTCGGGATGAGGATGTGAAAGCGTCATGGCCATGTCCATATATGTGACCCGAGCGTCAAAGGCCGCCGCAAAGATCGGCTCGTTGAAGCGCGGGTCGCAGGCGTTGAGCACAGCGTCGGGCTTGACGCGCTCGATCAAGGCCACCAGCTCAGCTTGACTGGAGGCATCGACACGCTCGGCGCCGAAGCGGTCGGGCTCACCCAGACGCTCGGCGGCGGCTCGCGCGCGATCCAGGGCAACGTCGGCGAGCACGACGTGCTCAAAGCACTCGCGGCGCTGAGCGATCGCGGCGAACGCCGCGCCCACGCCGCCGGCTCCGACAACGAGAACCTTCACGGACGGAGTGTGACGCAATTTGGCGGCGGGACCCTCAGGTATGGTGGTCGGTGGCTGTGAACCTCTCCAACTCGCTTCTTCGCGTAGGAGTGCAAATGGCAGCGGTGCCAATGCAGATGGCAGCGGTGCCGCGCCGAGGTGCACTGACCGTTGTCGGTGCCGGACGCGCATTTGAGCGCCGCGCGCGCGTCAGCCTCGCCGCTACCGCAACGCACGCGATCCAGCAGGTGATCGACGCGATCCTCGACCGGCTGCTGACCGACGAGACCGTCGATCGCATCATGCAAAGCGTGGAGGCCGCGGGTCTGGCACAACTGGTTGCAGACCGCATGCTTGCCGACGGCATTGCCGAGCAGATCGCGCAGCGCGCAATCGCCGGGCCCGAGCTCGCGCGCGTCGTCGCCAGCGTCATCCAGAGCGAGCTCCTGGACGAGACGATCGCGCGGCTGCTTGAAGCCCCTGCGCTGTGGGTACTTGTCGACGAAGTGGCCCGCAGCCCATCGGTGACCGAGGCGATCGCGCACCAGGGTACCGGCTTTGTCGAGGAGGTCGCGGGCAAGGCGCGCGATCGCTCCCGCGACGCCGACGCATGGGTGCAGCGCGCAGCCCGGCGATTCTCGCGGCGGCGCACCGCCGACGCTTTCAGCGATCGTGGCGAGGTCTCGCGGCCGGGTCCGGTCTCCTCTGGGCCGTCGACGTGAGCGCCAGCTGGCCTTCGGCGCAAGCGCCACGGACGCCACCGCTCGCCATGGCCCACGCAGACCCGGCTCACACAGTGGCAGCCGCGGGCGTCGCGGCCGCCGAGACCACGACGCCACAGACCGAGCTCGCCTACGCGGGACTGGTGACGCGCACGATCGCCTTTGCGCTCGATGCCGTGTTCATCTACGGCGCAGCCGCGCTCGTGGCAGTCACCGTCGGCCTCGGCGTCTCGCTGCTGAGTCTGTCGAGTCAGGCCAACGGCGTGATCGCCGTGATCCTGATCGTGCTCTGGGTGATCTGGCCGGTGTTTTACTTTGGCTTGTTCTGGTCTACGACGGGCCAGACGCCCGGTAATCACCTGATGGAGATTCAGGTACTCGATGCTCACACTCGACGTCCGATCACACCGGGCCGAGCCGTGATCCGGACCGTGTCGCTGGTGCTCGCAGCCGTGCCGCTGTTGGGCGGATTTCTGATGATGCTGTGGGACGCCCGCTGCCGCTGCCTGCAGGACCGCTTGGCACAGACCGTGGTGATATACGCGCCACCGAAGCACGCCGGCGCGGTACACCCGCTGGCAGCGTCGCTGCGCCGGCGTTCCTGACGTCCGCGCAACTCACTGCAGCCGCGGCAGCGGCTGGATGACGCGCGTGCAGGACCGGTCCAGCGGCCACATCAGCTGCAACCGCCGGACGCGCAACGACCCTGATCGCAAACGCAGCACACCTACGTGCAGCACTGTCTGCTGTGGTCCTGCTCCCTATAGATTTTTGAAAGACGTGCCGCTGCTTCCCTGCTGCAGCACTATGACCTGACGAAGCGAATTAGCAGCAAGGAGGGTGGGCTTGCACCCGCAACTCCCGGTACGCCGCAAGAACATTCCACCGGCTGACCGCTGCGCGGGTGCCGGTGTCCGGATCTACGTAATTTAGGCTCGGCGGGATTGCCACCTGGAGTGACCAGCCACTGCGTGAGCGGTCGCTGGACGCACCACGTGAAGCGACTCCAGCTGGCAAGGTGGCCGTGCGGACTCCCGCAACAGACCCTTGCACACCAGGAAGCCCCCGCGTCGCGCTATGCGTGTGGAGATTCATGTGCGGAAAGCTACCAGGCCCGACCGACAGTGTGCGGGCGCATTGTTGCGATGGCCACTAAGTCTCGCTATTTGGCAAAAAATGGTGTGCGGCTCTGCGGGCGCGGTGCGCTACTCGACGCGACTGAACTCAGCGATGGCAATGCCGAGCATCACCAAGCCCAGGACGAGCACTACGCCTGCCTCAAGCAGACCGGGCACCGCCCAGCCGAACCACGTGACCGCCGGCGTCAGTGCCCTGCGTGCTGCCGCGTTGATTGTGAGGTGGGCGAAGACCACCTGGCGCATCGGGTTGACCGCGTATGTGAGCGGATCGATGCGGTTGAGCACCGACAGCCATGTCGGCAGCCCGGAGATCGGAAACAGTGCCCCGGAGATAAAGAACATGGGCATGACTGCCATCTGCATCAGCGCCATGTAGGACTGCATCTGGCTGACGCGCGCGGCAGCCATGACCCCAAAGGCGGTGATCGAGAAGGCCAACAGGAGCTGCAGCGCAAAGACCGCCAGCATCATCACGGGCGCGTACGGGACGTGAACAAGACCGGCAATCGCGATCACGATCAGCCCCTGGAAGCCCGCCACCGTGGCCCCGCCAAGACACTTGCCCAGCACCAAGGAAGAGCGCTTGACCGGCGCCACCATCATCTCGCGCAGAAAGCCGAACTCGCGGTCCCAGACGATCGAGGCAGCCGAAAACATCGCCGTGAACATCACTGCCATGCAGAGAATGCCCGGGTAGATGAAGGTCTTCAGGTCGACCCCGTGCGTGCCCTCCTTGGCGATCGACGACAGCCCCTCGCCGAGTACGAATAGAAACAAGAACGGCTGCACCAGCGAGGTGACGACGCGCAGACGGTCCCGGCTGAAGCGAATCAGCTCCCGCCACCAAACGATCTTGACTGCGCGCAGCTCGCCGCGCAAGCCGCCGCTAGGCACATGGGTCGCCGCAACCCTGTGGCCCTGAGCCGGATGCTGCGGCGCAGCGGGTGTCGCGGTAACGCTCACCGGCGCTTCCACATCGTGGCCATCTGGCGCAACTGGTCCGTGGACGACGCCTCAGCGTCCCGAATGGTCTTGCCCGTGTACGACATGAAAACGTCGTCCAGCGACGGCCGTGAGAGGTTGACCGAGCGAATCTGCTGGCCAAGCTCGGCAAAAAGGCGCGGCACGAATTGCTCACCCTCTGCCACGCCGAACGTGACCAGGTTTTCGGCGATCTGCGCGTCGAGGCCGAAGCGCTCGCGCAGCGCCACGATTGTGGCCTCGTCGTTCTCGGTGTGGATCTGTACACGGTCTTTGCCCACGCTCGCCTTGAGCGCGTCCGGGGTGTCCAGGGCCACGATCCGGCCGCGATCCATGATCGCGATGCGCCGGCAGTACTCGGCCTCATCCATGTAGTGGGTGGTGAGAAAGATCGTGATGTCCTGTTCGGTCTCAAGCCGCCGGATGTAGCTCCAGATCGAGCTGCGGGTCTGGGGATCGAGTCCGATCGTGGGCTCGTCCAAGAACAGCACGCGCGGCGAGTGCAGCAGACCGCGCGCGATCTCAAGTCGCCGCTTCATGCCCCCGGAGAAATGGTTGACCAGCGTCTTTCGCCGCTCCCACAGCTCCATCATCTCGAGCACCTCCTGCAAGCGTGCGGGCACGTGCTCGCGCGGCATGCCGTACAGCTCTGCATGCAAGCGCAGGTTCTGTTCGGCCGACAGGTAGCCGTCCAGCGTGGTGTCCTGAAAGACCAGCCCGATGTGGCGGCGCACTGCGTCGCGTTCGCTGACTACGTCGTATCCGCCAACAAACGCCCGGCCGGCGGTCGGCCGCACAAGCGTACACAGCATGCTGATGGTGGTCGATTTGCCCGCCCCGTTGGGACCGAGGAACCCGAACAGCTCGCCTTTGGGCACCTCGAACTCGATCCCCGCGACCGCTTCGATCTCGCCGTAGCGCTTGACGAGTCCCTGCACAGAGATCGCCGCGTCTTGCATGACCTGTGTTTTACCAACCGCCGGACGGCGCCTCAGTCCTCCTGCTCCGAAGGCGTCGTTGTGCCGCTGGCGTCCTTGGCCTCCGGCAAATCTCCGTCAGCCAGGATCCGGTAGAGATCACGGCGAGTGGATGCGAGCACCTCGCGCGCCTTGTCTATCTGGCCCTCGCTGCCCGTCCGCATCACCTGCGAAAAGGCAAACGCGACCTCGCGCATGGTCTTGCCGAGCTCGAACATGCCACCGCTTACGCCGTGACCCATAGCGTCCCACGGCGCCGGGGCGTCGGTGTCGCGCTCACCCAGGCGAGCCCTGCCCTCATCGGTGATGTGCAGCAGCTTGCGGCCGTCAGCCTCGTCGGAGCGGATCAGCCCCTCGTCCTCGAGTTGTTGGAGTGCCGGGTAGACCGAGCCCGGGCTCGGTGACCAGACGCCATTGGAACGCTCCTGGACCTCCTGCATGATCTGGTAGCCGTTGCGTGGCTGCTCGGCCAGCAACAACAGCGCGGCTGTGCGAATGTCACCGCGGCGCGCCTTGCGTAGACGGCCGCGAGGGCCTCCCGGCGGGAAGGGGCCAAAACCGAAACCTCCGGGGCCGCGGCCGGAAAAGTCGCCGTGGCCGTGGCCGTGTTGGTGGCGGTGGTGGCCGCCTCGCCAGCCGGACTCGCCTGCGGGGCGGCCGGTGATCGCACGCCAGATCGCGCGTACGTCGTCGGCCTCGACGCCGCCGCAACGGCCCGGAACAGCAAAGGCTGGGTTTGAACTGAAGCTTGGTTGCATAATTACCTCCTGAAGTTGAACTACGCGATAGCCCTACGATATATCGTGATCGTTCTTTCTTCAAGTCCCTGTTTGCACGCGGCGCCGAGCGCGACGGCGGGCCGACAGCGCACCACCGCTCGCGGCGCGGGCCGCGGGCCGCGGCGGCGGCCGGCGTACGCTGCGCCATCCACCGCGTCCAAGCAGGACCCGGCGGGCCATTCGCGAGTAAGTAGCCGTCGTGGGCTAGTGCAGGAAGTGCCGGACGCCCGTGAAGACCATCGCGATGCCCGCTGCATCTGCGGCGGCGATCACTTCGTCGTCGCGGACCGATCCGCCGGGCTGGATGATCGACGTGACCCCAGCCTCCGCCGCCACGTCGATGTTGTCCGCAAACGGGAAGAAAGCATCAGAGGCCAGGCTCGTCCCCGGCAGCAGCTCGGGCTGGTAGGCACGGGCCTTCTCGACCGCAATGCGGACGGAGTCCACGCGGCTCATCTGACCGGCCCCCACGCCCACCGTCGCGCGGCCGCGGGCCAGCACAATCGCGTTTGACCGCACGTGCCGGCACACCTTCCAGGAGAAGATCAGGTCCTCCCACTGGAGCTCTGTCGGAACGGTTTTGGTCACCACGCGCATGCTCTCGCGCGTCTCGGTGACAAGATCTGGGCTCTGAGTGAGCAGGCCGCCGAGCACTGGCTTGGCGACGATGTCGGTGGTCGGCGCCGGCCATCCTCCCAACTCCAGCAGGCGCACGTTCTTTTTGGCGCTGAGCACCGCGATCGCGTCACCGTCAAAGCCCGGTGCCAGCAGCACCTCGACGAACTGCTCGGCCAGTGACTGGGCCAAAGCCTTGTCGACGTGGCGGTTTACCGCGATCACGCCCCCGAACGCGCTCTGGGGATCGCAGGCAAAGGCGCGCTCGTAGGCTTCGCGCGCGGTCTCAGCGAGCGCGCAGCCACACGGATTGTTGTGCTTGACGATCGCCGCCGCGGCGGCCCCCGCCGAGGGCCCGGTGCCGCCAGCGGGCGTGCTCAGCTCCTCCACCAGCCCGCGCGCAGCGCTGAGGTCAAGCAGGTTGTTGAAGGAGAGTTCCTTGCCGTGCAGCTGACGGACACCTGCGAGCAGGTGGGTGGAGGCGCCGACCTCGGCGTAGAAAGCGGCCTGCTGGTGAGGATTCTCGCCGTAGCGCAAGTCCATGACCTTCTCGTAGGCGCTGGCTCGCTGCGGCGGAAAGCCCTCGTAGGTTTGCGTCGCAAACCAGCGCGAGATCGAGGCGTCGTAGCGTGCGGTGCAAGCGAACGCGCGAGCAGCCAGGCGCCGGCGCGTGGCAAGCGCGAGCAGACCATCGCTGGCGCGCAGCTCGGCAAGCACCTGCTCGTAGTCGGCGGGGTCCACAAGCACCGCCGCGTAAGGGTGATTCTTCGCCGCCGCGCGGATCATCGTGGGGCCCCCGATGTCGATGTTCTCGATCGCCTCCTCGAAGCTCACGCCGGCGCGGGCCACGGTCTGCTCAAACGGGTAAAGGTTGACGCAGACGAGGTCGACCGCGACGATGCCCTGCTCATTGGCCGCTTGCACGTGAGCGGGGTCGTCCCGGCGCGCGAGCAAACCGCCGTAGATCAGCGGGTGGAGCGTCTTGACGCGCCCATTCATGATCTCGGGAAAGCCGGTGAAGTCCTCGATCGAACGCAGCGCCAACCCGGCGTCGCGCAGCGTGCGCGCCGTGCCCCCTGTGGAGATCAGCTCCACGTCGAGATCCCGCAATCCGTGCGCGAGCTCAACGATCCCCGTCTTGTCGTAGACCGACAGGAGCGCCCGGCGCACGCGCGCCGTACCGGGCTCAGCCGCCTCCATCTCGCTCACCCTGGTGAGCACCGATGGGCCAGGTGTGACGACGACATCGGGATCCAAACTCACGGCCCGAAGACTATCCGCCGCCGCGAGGATGTCCAGGCTCCGAGTGCGCCCGCTGCGAGGCTACGGGCGCAACGTCCGCACTCTGGGTGGCGGCAATCCGTACGCGGCGCCGGTTGGCGGGGTCGGTGACGAGTGCGCTCCGGGCAAACAGCCGCACGGCCTCGGGCAGCAGCGCGTGCTCGATTGGCCGCAGTGCCGCGAGCACGTCGTCGGGCGTGCTGGCGTCGGGCAACTCGACGGCGCGCTGCAGGATCACCGGGCCGCTGTCGATCCCGGCGTCTACGAAATGCACCGTGACGCCGAAGACCTTCACGCCATAATCGAGCGCCTGCTCGATTGCCCGCAAGCCGGCAAAGGCCGGCAGCAGCGAGGGGTGCACGTTGATCACCGCTCCACCAAACCGCTCCAGAAACGCGCTGCTGAGCAACTCCATGTAGCCCGCGAGCACCACTAAGCGCGCGCCGCGCGACTGCAGCCAGTCGGCAAGGGCCCGATCGCGGGCGATGCGATCGCTGTAGGCGGCGCGCGCAAAGACAGCCGTCGGCACACCAAGTGTTGCTGCGCGCGTGAGCGCGGGCGCGTCGGTGGTACTGGACGCCACGGCGACGATCTCGGCCTCGCGCGAGTGCACGCTGTCAAGCAGCGCCTGCAGGTTGGTGCCGGTGCCCGAGACAAGCACAGCGACGGGAAATGGCGCTTGCGGTGTGCTTTCGACTGAGGCCATGCCCGCCGAGAGCCTACCGGTGCGCACCTGGCCGGCCAAAGGCGCCAGATGGCGATGTGACCCAGATCACAGTCGCGGGCGGGCAGGCCTCGCACAATGGAGAAGACAATCGGCGGGATCAGGCCGCCAGAACAGGATTGAACAATGCTGACATTTCTTTTGATCGTGACAGTGCTGCTGGTGACCTTT
>CAJCHW010000010.1 GCA_903970125.1 Chlamydiota bacterium | reverse complement strand
ACGCCCAGGGATCGACAGTGGCAGCCTCATCCTTGGCACGTTCGGTCAGCAGCTGATCAGTCCAGCTGGCGTCGACCCGTGTGCCCTCGATGACGGCCGCCAGGTCGGCGAGCGTAGCGGGCTCATGCGCGCCCGGCAACGGACCGAGCTCGGCGACCGGGCGACCGTCAACGGTGATCGTGAAACGCTCGCCTTTCTCGGCTCGCCGGAGCACCGCCCCCGCCTGGTTTCGCAACTCGCGTTGAGGGATGCTGGTGGCCACAGCGGTAGTGTAGCACCGTTGCTACACACGGCCCTACAGGCTCCGGGCTCCCATCAAACTCAAAGCCGAACACCGCGTGGCCGTCCAATGCCTCGGCCAGTCGACGAAGCGTCTCCGTGGCCCTCGTTACCGTACGGTTTAGTACGGTTCAGTACGGCTGGTGCTAGAGTTCCAGGATGACCACAGTGCGCGCGCAGGACGTCAGGATTCCCAGGCACGCGCGGGAGGCCGTGGCCCATCACGAGGAGGTCGTGGTCGTCAATCGTGAGCGACCCGCCTACGTGATCCTCCATCCCGACGACCACGCACGGGCATCGAACCCCGGGCAGCGGGGCCGACCGCTACGGGAAGCGCTCGCGATGCTGGGCCAGACCGCACCACCTGATCCAGCTTTCGCCGAGGACATGAGGGCCGTGCTTGATTTTGTTGGTCCTGCGCCCAGCGATCCATGGCCACGGTCCTAGATACCACCGTCTTCATCGAGTTGGAGCGTGCGGTTCGCGGCCTGCCACCCGCCGAAGCTATGACAGTCGTCTCCGGTCGACTGGAACAGCAGCTGGGATCGAGCGAGGAGGTGGGGATCGCGGCCATCACCGCCTCGGAGCTCCTACACGGCGTTCATCGGGCTACCGACGCGCACCGGGCGCGGCGAGGGGCATTCGTAGAGTCGGTTCTTGCGGCGTTCCCCGCGATCGCGTTCGACCTGCTGGCCGCACGGGTTCACGCGCGACTCTGGGCCACGCTGGCCCAAGCCGGCACTGAGGTTGGCGCCCACGACCGAATCGTTGCGGCGACCGCCTTGTCGGTTGGTTGGCGTGTTGGAACCGCCAACAGGCGACACTTAGATCGCATCGTGGGGCTCGACGTCGTGGACGTCACTCTCGTCTGATCCGCGTCCGCTTCAAAGCGTTGGCGGCGGTTCTCCCAAGCCGACGCGGGGACTCGAACCCCGGACCCCTTCATTGCGAGTGTCTGGAAATGCCCTGCTAGGAGCTGTTTTCAGAGGCGCTCCGGCATATGGGGTGCGCTCAGATGACCTCAGAATTGCGGAGTTGGGGACATGTTTGGGGACAAGTCCAAGTAGGGGGACGCGCAAATCCCGCCGGCCTGCAGTCGCTGCTCGTCAGCGCGGAACTACGGGGTCTCCAAGCCCTTTTCGCGGGCGACCAGTGCGAGGCGTTTGTCGCGCGTGCCAATCGCATCCGCGCCGACGATTATGGCCGCGTGCAGCACGCAGCAGTCTGGCATCCGCAGGCCCGTCTCGGCCCGCAGCTCCGCAAGCGTGGCAACGGCTGCCTCGTCGATGGGTACTGGTCGGACGCCCAGCTCCAGCAAGCTCGTCAGCGGCTCACCCAGCCGACCAGCGCTGGCGGGCTCTACAAGCGCCTCGGCGAGCGTGAGGGTAGAAGCGGCCAGGCCGTCCGCGCCTTCGAGGATCGCAACCGCGTCCTCATGGTGGGCGTCGGCGCCAGAAAAATGCGCGACGATGATGCTCGCATCCAGAACGGTCAGGCCGGCCACTCGCGGTGCAGCTTCTCGATGTAGCCGGGGGTGTAGATATCGGTGAACTTGCCGCTCGTACGCTCGATGGCACGGCGTCTACGCTCGCGCGCCCGACGATGGGATGGCGCAATGGCCTGACCGCCCGCCTGCACGAGTCGAGCAAGTAGCCGGCTCGGGCGCGTGGCATCCTCGGGCCAGCGGGCCGCCGCGAGCCTGAGCGCGGCGGCGATGTCGTCGGTTTCTGTAACCCAGTAGCGCGGTCGAGTGGTCGGCATGGCTCAAATTGTATCACTTACAACAGGTGATACACCTTGGATCCCCGAGACAACCGCCTAGTCTCCACAGCCGCGCACGCAAGCGCGGATCCGCGACGAGCGTACCCGCAACGCCGCCTACAAAGCCACGAACTCGAGCTTTGGCTGCGGGCTGCCCTCAAACTGAAAGCCAAAAACTGCGCGGCCGTCCAGCGCGTTTGCCAATCGCCGGAGCGTCTCGGTGCTCGTACGGTGCTGGCCACTCTCGATCCGGGAAATGACCGATGTCGTGGTTCCCATCCGCTCGGCGACCTGCTGCTGAGAGAGGCCCAGATGTGCCCGCCGCATGATCGCGATCCGGGCGATCTGCTCAAACGGCGCCAGTCGCTCCTTGGCTTCGCGGTAGCCCTTGTTGCGGGCCTGCTTGCGTTCGATGTCCTCGATGACGCTGGTTGCGATTGGGCTGACCTGCTTGGGCATCGTCTCGCTGGGCGGTTGCTCCGGCTAAGACGTTAGCAAAAGTGCGAAACCAACGACCGGTTTGCAAGAACGCCCAACCGTCGCTCATCCAACGAAAAGCCGACGCGGGGACTCGAACCCCGGACCCCTTCATTACGAGTGAAGTGCTCTACCAGCTGAGCTACGTCGGCGCAGGGTGCATGGTACCGGGGGCCATCGGCACCCCGTCCGGCCACTGCAGGCTTCAGG
>CAJCHW010000009.1 GCA_903970125.1 Chlamydiota bacterium | reverse complement strand
TCCTGGACAAGCTGGGTGGCATCGACGACGAGGGCAACGAGGAACCGATCGAGGCCGGGATGCTCTCCAAGCAGATCGAAAAGGCCCAGAAGAAGGTCGAGGAACAGCACTTCTTGGGCCGCAAGAAGGTGCTCGAATACGACGACGTGATCAACGAGCAGCGGCGCGTGATCTACGCGTACCGCGACGAAGTGCTCGAGGGCAAGGACATCTCCGACGAGGTCCGCAAGCAGGTGGGGGCTGTGATCGAGCGCACCGTCGACGAGCACCTCGCGGGGGACGTCTCGGAGAACTGGGACGTCGATGGCCTCGTGACAGCGCTGGAACAGTATTTCCCCTTCGACCTCGGGGTGGCCAATTTCGACCGCGAGCGCCTGGAGCCGACCTCGTTGTCCGACGAGCTCACGGAGGTCGCCCTCGCGCACTACGACGAGCGCGAAACCGAACTGGGCGAGCACATCCGCCCGCTTGAGCGCTACCTGCTTTTGGAGATCCTCGACGAGCGCTGGCGCGAACACTTGCACGACATGGACTACTTGCGCGAAGGCATTGGCTGGCGCCAGGTGGCCCAGCTTGACCCACTCGTGGCGTACAAGAACGAGGGCTACCAGCTGTTCGTGGACCTCATGTCCACGATCTGGTCGGACTTCACGCGCATGATCTTCCACGTGCAGGTCACGATCGACGAAGGCGACCCGCAGTCGGCACGCGGCGGCTTCGCCCCGGCGGGCTCAGCGACACAGCCCGGCCGCGTGTCCTACTCCGGGGGGGTCAGCGCGATGGGCTCCGATGCCATGGCCGCCGCAGCGGTGGCCGCGGGCGCGGGCGCGCACGCGGGCGCGGCCTTCGCAAATGAAGCCCAGCCACAGGCGGTCCCGGCGGTCGCCCAGCGCGTGGTCGACACAGAGCACCAGGTGGGGCGTAACGATCCCTGCTGGTGCGGGTCGGGTAAGAAGTTCAAGAAGTGCCACGGCTCATAGGGCGGGCTTCGACGCGGCGCCGCGCGGCGTCCTCCCTCGCTCGTGTGCCGAGCACACCACGCTCAGTGCGTCCTTGCGCGGCTTGGTCGGTGCCCGCCCTAGATGGCTCCTGGGGTGCGACGCAGCGCCGCGCGGCGTCCTCCCTCGCTCGTGTGCCAAGCACACCACGCCCGGTGCGGCTGAGCTATCTGGGGAGCATCGTCGCGAGGCCATCGAGTACTCGCTCGAGCCCCTGCTCGAAGCCGTGCTCCAGGCGGTCGGGATCGTGCGGCGCGCGAGCGTCGAGGACGACACGGGTGAGCAGCGGGTAGCGGCCGCTCTCGATGAGGCTCTCGATGTAGGGGATCTGGGTTTGCAGCCATTGCTCCTGGTCAAGACCGGAGCGCCGGACGGCTTCTCGCTCCGACAGCTCATCCAGGACGTGGCCACGGATGAACGCGTCGAGGGTTCCAACCATCACGAGCATGCCATCAATGTCAACGCCAAGACCGTTGATCGAGCTCAGCACTCGCTCGTGGCACTGCGCTGTGTTGGGCCCGAAGCTGCGCAGGCCGGCACTCTGGACGGCTGTCCACGGGTGGCGCAGGATCATCGCCCGCAGACCGTGAGCGAACGAGCGCAGGTCCTCCCGCCAGTCGCCATGAACCTCGAACTGCAGGTCGCTGCCCATCACGGCGTCGACCATGAGGTCAATCACCTCGTCCTTACGGGCGACGTAGCGGTAGAGCGATGCCGCCCCGACACCCAGCTCGACCGCCAGGGCTCGCATCGAGACTGCCTCGATTCCCTGCGCATCGGCGAGCCTCACGGCGGCAGCGGTGATCTGCTCGCGCGAGAGCGAGGGGGCAGGTCCACGTTCCGCTCGCTCGGGACGGCCCCAGATGACACCAGTCCCAGGACTCATTGCGAACAGTGTACTCAGTCTGCTACCGTGATCACCAATTACTGCGAACGACGTACTCAGTGAGGAGCCACGATGGCAGCGAGTTCAGAGGCAAAAACGTTGGTTGGAGCCGAAGTGCTGCCGAAGCCGGCAAGCGCCGCGAAGCAGCCGGGGCCTCGCAACCCGCTGCGCTGGTTCGTGCTTGCCGTCGTGCTCGCCGCCAACGTCATGGATCTGATGGACGCGACGATCGTCAACGTCGCTGGCCCGTCGATCCGGCACGCGCTCGGCGGCAGTGCATCCACGCTGCAGTGGCTGAGCGCCGGCTACACGCTCGCGTTCGCCGTGTTCCTGGTCACCGGCGCACGCTTGGGCGACATGTTCGGCCGCAGACGGCTGTTCTTGGTCGGCTCGGCGGGCTTCACGGTGATGTCCGCGGCCTGCTCGGTCGCGCCGTCAATGGGGGCGCTGATCGTCTTGCGGGTGCTGCAGGGCTCGTTCGGGGCGCTGATGATCCCCCAGGGGTTTGGGATCATCAAGGAGGTCTTCGACGAGGACGAGATGCCCAAGGTGTTTGGCCTCTTCGGGCCCATGATGGGCCTCTCGATTCTCGCGGCGCCGGTCCTCGCGGGCGCGCTGGTGCAGGCCAATCTGTGGGGGATCGGCTGGCGGCTGGTGTTCTTGATCAACGTGCCGATTGGCATCGCCGCGTTGGCCGGGGCGGTCCGGGTGCTGCCACGGACCGTCGCGCATCCTCAGATCCGCTTGGACACCGGCGGGATGGTGCTGATCGGCGCGGCGCTGACCGCGATCATCTACCCCCTGATCCAGGGCCGCACCGCCGGGTGGCCGGCCTGGACCTTTGTGTCGCTGGCTGCAGGAGCGGTGCTGCTCGGCGCATTCGCGCTGTGGGAGCGCCGCCATCGGAGCGATCCGCTGATCGAGCCCGGGCTGCTGGCCAATCGCACATACACGAGCGGCATCCTCGTCTCGCTCGCCTTCTTCGGCGCGTTCGGGGGCCTGCTGCTCTGCGTCTCGCTGTTCGCCCAGCTCGGCGAGGGCTTCTCACCGATCCACGCCGGGCTGACCCTGATCGCAATGGTTCTCGGAATGATCGCCGGGATGGTCGCGGGGACGGCGTTGGTCAGTCACCTCGGCCGCCACCTGCTCCACCTCGGCGTCGCGCTCACCGCCGCGGGAACCATAGTTCTGGCGCTGACCCTGACCGGCGCGCAGACGGTCTCGACGCTGGACCTCGCCCCCGGCCTCTTCGTGATCGGCGCGGGCGCCGGCGCGAGCATGGGCCAGCTGTTCGACTTCATCCTCGCGGGAGTTGGCATGGAGCAGATCGGCTCTGCCTCCGGCGTGCTCGAGGCCGTCCAGCAGCTCTCCACTGCGATCGGCGTCGCCGCGCTGGGAACGATCTTCTTCTCAGCCTTCGCCGGCCATCTACCGACCCACGCCCTCGCGATCGCCGCCTGGGCGTGCCTGGCACCGGTCGGGCTGGCATTCGCGCTCATCTTCCGGCTGCCGATGCGCGCCCGCGAGCCACAACCATGACGTCGTCGCCCCGCGAACACCGGCGAACCGGCTACTGGGTGTCCTTGAGGGCCTCGACCATCTGAGCATCAATTGTCCGCGTCTGCTCACGGTACGGGCGCATGGTCGCGTCGAGTCAAGAAGTGCCACGGCGCTTAGAGCTGCCTCCCGGACTGGCATGCTCACGGCATGCGGTGAGGCGGGCGAGGGCAGCAGCCGCGCTTGGACTCCTGCGTGCGAAGATGCCCGTCAATAGCCGGCGACACTCCGGTTCGCCTGCTCTGACTCTAGGAGGCGCCAGCCATGTTCCGCAGGCATTTGAGCTACGCAAACGTCGTCGCCACGATGGCGCTCCTGTTCGCGATGAGTGGCGGGGCATTTGCCGCGAGCCATTACCTGATCACGTCGACCAAACAGGTAAAGCCGAGCGTGCTCAAGGCCCTGAAGGGCAAGACGGGCAGCGCCGGCCCAACGGGCCCGGTTGGGGCGGCGGGACAGCAAGGCTCGCCAGGAGCGCCGGGCACTGCTGGCACGTTCTCGACCGCGTTGGCCAGCGGTCAGACAATCCGGGGTGCCTACAACACGGGCGGCACTGCTGCGGCTGCCGGGGCGCTTGCTAACACTTCGATCTCATTTATCACCACTTTGAGCGCCGCGCCGACAGCCGTGATCGTGAAGGAAGGGGCTTCGCCGCCGGCGAATGTCCCGGCACTGCGTCGCTGCCCCAAGCCAAGCCGGGCTTCCTGTGCATATATGAACAAGAACGCTTGAACACAGCGAACCTGCAACTGAACGGAACGGTGCGATCCGGGGCGACGATTTTCGTTGAATCGGAAACCGCAGGTCCGTTCTACAGCTACGGTACCTGGGCGTTGACCGCACCCTGATCGCACAACGACTGCGGCATCAACGGGTGGCACGGGACGCGAAGGTCTCGACCGTGGACCGTGACGCCGGCGACGACTCGCCAGCCTGCTGCGACGTGGGCGAAGTAGTGGCCGCTCGCCACGTCGTCGATCGATCTGGATGGCGCGAGAGCTAAGCCGGTGGACGTAAGCGATCGCGTTGCAGTGGTGATCGGGAGCACACGTCCATCCCGGATCTGTCCTGGCATCGCCCAGTGGGTCATGAATGTCGCCCAGGAAGGTAGCCCGCTGAGCTATGAGCTGATTGATCTCGCCGAGGTCAACCTGCCGCTTCTTGACGAGCCCCTGATCGCCGCGCTTCATCAGTACGAGCACGAGCACACCCGGGCGTGGAGCCGTACCGTCAGCTCCTACGGCGGCTTCGTGTTCGTCTTTCCCCAGTACAACTGGGGATATCCCGCACCGCTGAAGAACGCTGTCGACTTCCTTTACAGCGAGTGGAGAGACAAGCCGGCGAAGTGCGTCACCTACGGGACCCGGGGCGGCAGCAAGGGCGCGGCTCAATTTCGTGAGGTCCTGAACGGCCTTCACATGCGTCCCCTGGACGACCATCTTGAGATCGTGATCACGGACGATGATGTCGACGGCAGCTGGCAGCTGAAGGACCTCGACGCGACGATGCGCCCATACTGGGAGCAGACCCGGACAATTGACGCTCAGATGGTGGAGGCCCTCAAGGACACCCAGTAGCGGGTTCGCGCGCGCCCGACACCGCTTCCTCCCAGATCGGCAGGCGCCTCCTATCGCAGCCTCGCGACGACATACTTGCGATGGGCGCCGCGCCGCTGGTCGCGCTGCTAGCTTCTGAGTATGCCGACAGGTGTGCACAGCGAGCCCTTCTCGCAACGCCTTGCCGCAGTCCGCGAGCAGCTGAATCTGCTTGCGGACTATCTTTGACCCGGACGCGCTGACTGAGCGCATTGGCGCGCTCGAGACCGAGATGGGAGCTCCCGGATTCTGGGAGGACTCCGAACAGGCGGCACGGATCTCCTCTGAGCACGCGCGCGCTTCCAAGCGCTTGCAGACGTTCACCGAGTTGCAGGCCGAGGTCGAGGACATCGGCGGTCTCGTAGCGCTCGTCGCCGACGATCCCGAGATGGAGGCAGAACTCGAGCAGCAGCTCGCCAGTGCTTCGGAGCGCTTGCAGGCGCTTGAGGAGCAGCGCCTGTTCTCAGGGCCGTATGACTCGGGCGACGCTTTGGTCACGGTGAACGCGGGCGCGGGCGGCACGGACGCCCAGGATTGGGCCGAGATGCTCCTGCGCATGCTCTTGCGCTGGGCGGAGTCTCGCGGCTTTGACGTCGAGCTGCTGGAGGCAAGCGCGGGCGAGGAAGCGGGGATCAAGTCGGCGACGTTTCGCGTAGCGGGCGAAAACGCTTACGGTCTCTTTGCGGCCGAGCGTGGCGTGCACAGGCTCGTGCGCCAGTCCCCCTTTGACTCCGCGCACAGACGCCACACGAGCTTTGCGGGCGTGGAGGTGGCGCCGGTGGTGCAGGAGACCACGGACATCGAGATCGACGACGACGACATCCAGGTGGACACGTACCGCGCCTCAGGCGCAGGCGGCCAGCACGTCAACAAGACCGATTCGGCTGTGCGGATCACGCACAGGCCCACGGGGATCGTGGTGCAGTGCCAAAACGAGCGCTCGCAGCTTTCGAACAGGGCCACGGCGATGACCATGCTGCGCGCAAAGCTGCTTGAGCGCAAGGAGCGCGAACGCGAAGCCGAGATCGCGCGCGAGAAGGGGCAGACGCAGAACGTGGACTTTGGCTCGCAGATCCGCTCCTACGTGCAGCACCCGTACTCGCTTGTCAAGGATCACCGCACGAACCGCGAGATGGGCGATGTGGCGCGCGTGCTCGACGGCGATCTGGACGGCTTCGTGCGCGCGTATCTGCTGATGCGGGCCGCAAGCGATCCGTCAGTATGAGCATGCTAATGTATGAGCATGTTGGAGCATCGTCTACAGATCCTCATCGATGACGAGCGCCATCGCCGGATCGTCGCTGTCGCGCGCGCGCGGGGGGTCTCCGTCGCCACCGTGGTCCGTGAGGCGATCGATCGCGGTGTCAGCAGCCCATCGTCGCGCCGGCTGGCGGCCAAAGAGCGGCTGCTGGCAGCCGACGACATGCCCGTGCCCGCCGATCCAGTGCAGCTCCGCGCTGAGCTCGATGAAGTCCGTGCTCGTAGGGCATGATCGTGGTGGACACCACGGTGCTGGCCTACGCCAAGGGCGCAGAGCACCCGCTTCGTGAGTCATGCCGAGCGCTCGTGGCGGCAGTCGCGGAGGGCAGGCTGGAAGCGAGTACGACTGTAGAGGTGATCCAGGAGTTCGTTCACGTTCGGGCCAGGCGGCGCGGGCGGGTCGATGCGGTCACGCTGGGCGAGGACTACGCCGAGGTCTTTGCGCCACTGCTGAGCATCGGGCGCGACCAACTGCAAATGGGCTTGTCGCTCTTTGAACGCTGCGACGAGCTCGGCGCTTTTGATGCCGTGCTTGCCGCCGGCGCGATCGATATCGGTGCGAGCGCGCTCGTCTCAGCCGATAGCGGGTTCGCATCGGTGCCGCGTCTGCGACACGTGGTTCCCGACGCGGCGGGACTGAAGGCCCTGATCGCGGGCTGATCGTCGCGATTGGCGCGTAGCGGCTGACGCCATCGGGCGGCGCCGCTACCGTTGTGCAGGCTGAACGATGGCAAAGGCTTCAGAGACCACCACGGCTGCCAAGGCCAAGGACGCGGCTCCCCCCGCGGGCGTGCCTCGCGCGGGCACGCGCACGCGCACGCGCGCGGGCGCGCGGCCACCCCGAAATGGACCCCGGACAACAGGCTCATCGGGCGTGATCGACGCGCGCGGCAGGCTGCCGGCATCGCCGCTGTCGTCGCCGTTTCCGCCGATCGCCGATTACGGCTTTCTGTCGGACTGCCACACGGGCGCGCTCGTGGCCTCCGACGGCTCGATCGAGTGGATGTGCCTGCCGCACTTCGACTGCCCCAGCGTCTTTGCGGCGCTGCTGGATCGCGGCGCGGGCAGCTTCCGGCTGGGGCCGTATGGCATCTACGTGCCGGCGGGTCGCCGCTATGAGCCGGGGACCAATGTGATCGAGACCACGTGGATGACGCAGCACGGCTGGCTGCTCGTGCGCGACGCGCTCAGCATTGGCGACTGGAGCGAAGACAAGCACGGCTCAAGCCACACACGCCCGCCCACGGACTATGACGCAGACCACCTGCTGGTGCGCACGATTGAATGCCTCAAGGGCGAAGTCCAGGTCGAGCTCGTGTGCCAGCCGGTTTTTGACTACGGCTCAGAGTCGGCGACCTGGGTCGAGCCCGAGCATGACAGGCCCGCGGGAACGGCCTTTGACGCCGCTGGGGGGAACGCCACGTTTCGCCTCTACTCAGACATCCGTATGGGCGTCGAGGGGGGACAGGTGCGCGCGCGCCACACGATGGTCGAGGGCGAAAAGCGCTTCTGCGCGATGTCCTGGGCGCACGAGCTCGACGGGCCACGGAACTACGAGGAGGCCGAGGCGCGGATCGAACGCACGGCCCGCTTCTGGCGCACGTGGCTGGCCGAAGGCACCTTCCCCGACCATCCCCTGCGCCCGGCATTGCAACGCTCGGCACTCGCGCTCAAGGGCCTGACGTTCATGCCCACTGGCGCGCTGCTGGCGGCCCTGACCACCTCATTGCCGGAGACCCCGGGGGGCGAACGCAACTGGGACTACCGCTACTGCTGGATGCGCGATGCGACGTTCACGCTGTGGGGCTTGCACGCCCTGGGACTTGACTGGGAGGCAGACGACTTCATCGAGTACATCGCGGATCTCGAGCGCAACGAGGATGGCTCGCTACAGATCATGTACGGGATCAAGGGCGCCAAGGACCTCGAGGAGCGCACGCTGGAGCACCTCAAGGGCTACGAGAACGCGCGGCCTGTGCGCGTTGGCAACGGCGCGTACAACCAACGCCAGAGCGACGTCTACGGCGCGGTGCTCGACTCGGTGTACTTGCACTCAAAGCAGCGTGACCACATACCGGACCGCGTATGGCCGCTGCTTGTGCAGCAGGTGCAGTGCGCGGCGAAGGTCTGGCGCGAACCGGATCAGGGCATTTGGGAGGCGAGAGGTGCGCCACGTCACTACGTCTCGTCAAAGCTCATGTGCTGGGTGGCGATGGATCGTGGCGCGCGTCTGGCCGAACGCCACGGCGAAACGGAGCGGGTTGAAAGCTGGCAGGCGACGGCAGAAGAGATCCGCGCGGACATCCTCGACCGCGGCGTTGATTCACGTGGCGTCTTTCGCCAGCACTACGAAACGGACGCGCTGGACGCCTCCACGCTGCTCGTGGGGCTGCTGCGCTTCCTGCCGCCGGACGACGAGCGTGTGTGCGCCACGGTCACGGCGATTCGCGAGGAGCTCACGGACCACGGGCTGGTGCTGCGCTACCGCACGCAGGACACCGACGATGGCCAGAGCGGGGAGGAGGGAACCTTTCTGATCTGCTCGTTCTGGCTGGTCTCGGCGCTGGCGGAGATGGGCGAAACGGCGGCGGCGCAGCAGCTGTGCGCGCGCCTGCTGGGGTACAGGTCGCCGCTTGGTCTCTACGCCGAGGAGCTGGACGTCTCAAGTGGGCGCCACCTGGGCAACACCCCCCAGGCCTTTACGCATCTGGCGCTGATCAACGCGGTCATGCACGTGATCGATGCGCAGCGCCAAAGGTGAGCGTGCCCGCTAGCCTTTGGGCCATATGACCACCGAGACTGAGACTGCGATGCGCTGGATCTGCGAGTCCTGCGGCTTTATATATGACCCCGAGGAAGGTGACCCGGACAGTGGCATCGAGCCGGGTACGGCCTTCGAGGACATTCCTGACGACTGGTACTGCCCCGTGTGTGGGGCACGCAAGCGCGACTTCGTCCTCTACGAGGACTGACGGACAAAGGCGCCCAGCTGACCGGGCAGCCCACCGCCCAGCTGACCGGGCAGCCCACCGCCCAGCTGGGGAGCCGGCTTGCCGCGCACTCCGCCGACTGGGCGGAGCTTTCAGCGTTTGACTCACAGCACGTCTGGCACCCGTACGCTTGCGTGCCGGCGCCAATGCCTGCCCTGCCGGTGGTCGGCGCGAAGGGCGTGCGCTTGACGCTCGCCGATGGTGGCGAGCTGATCGACGGGATGTCGTCGTGGTGGTGCGCGGTGCACGGCTACCGCCACGCAGCGCTCGACGGGGCGGTCGAAAATCAACTCCAGAGGATGGCCCATGTGATGTTCGGTGGGCTCACCCACGAGCCGGGGGTGCGCCTGGCGCAGCGGCTGATAGAGCTCGCGCCGGCGGGCCTCGATCGGGTGTTCTTTGCGGACTCGGGCTCGGTGGCGGTAGAGGTGGCGCTGAAGATGTGCGTGCAGTACCACGCGGCTCGTGGCGAGGGGGAGCGCAAGCGCATGCTTGCGCTGCGCGGGGGCTACCACGGCGACACGCTGGGAGCGATGGCGGTGTGCGACCCCGTGGACGGCATGCACTCGCTGTTTGCGGGTGTGCTCGCTGGGCACGTGTTTGCCGACCGCCCCCCGGACGGATTTGAGTCAGGCGTGGACGCGGGGCTCGACGAGGGCCCGGGCGAGTCCTGGGCAGCGCATGTAAAGCAGCTTGCTGAGGCGCACGCAGGCGAGCTGGCAGGCGTAATCGCGGAGCCTGTCGTCCAGGGAGCTGGGGGCATGCGCTTTCACTCGCCGCAGTGCGTTGCGCTTTTGCGCGAGGTCTGTGATCGCCACGGGCTGCTACTCGTCCTCGACGAGATCGCCACGGGGTTCGGCCGCACGGGGGCGCTGTTTGCATCCGAGCACGCAGGGGTGAGCGCAGACGTGATGTGCGTGGGCAAGGCGCTGACTGGAGGCTACGTCTCGCTGGCAGCGACGCTGTGCACCGCTGCGGTGGCGGATGCGGTCTCAGAAGGTGGCGCGGGCGCGCTCATGCACGGCCCAACGTACATGGCCAATCCGCTGGCGTGCGCGCTCGGGCTGGCCTCCACGGATCTGCTGGCAGAGGGCGGCTGGGAAAAGGACGTGCAACGGATTCAGCGCGGCCTACGCGCGGGGCTGGCGCCCGCGCGCGACCTCCCGGGCGTGGCGGACGTGCGCGTGCTGGGCGCGATCGGTGTGATCGAACTCGATCACGCAGTCGATGTGGTGGCGGCGACGGGGACAGCGATCGCTGCGGGCGTCTGGCTGCGGCCGTTTCGCAATCTGATCTACGCGATGCCGGCTTACGTCACGGGCGAGGACGACGTGAGGAGCGTGTGCGCGGCGATGTGTGCGGCAGCGCAGGTTGCGTGATGGCAGTGCGTATAGTGCCCCGCATCGTGGCGCAGTTCGTTGGCACGTTCGAGACGGTGCGCCGCGCGCTGCTGCTGTCGTTGCTCGCGCTGGGGCTTGCGCTTGCTGTGCCGTCGGCGGCGCTGGCCAAGTCCTACGCCGAAGAAGACAAGAGCCTCGCGTACGACTACACGGCGGTCGAGGGGGCGAAGCTCGGGGTGGTGCTGCCGGGCGGGCCGGAGAGCTTCCTGCATATCGAACAGTCGTCGCATTATGTGCTGCCGTCACCGACTGGGCCGGCGCTGGGCGAGACGTACTGCTATGACGCCGCGGGCGGGGCGGTGGGGCCGGCGGTCGGCTGCAAGATCGTGATCTCGGTGGCGGCGCACAAAGAGAATGAAATCCGCGAGACGGTCTCGCACGAGGTCTTCCATGCGTTCCAGGAGGTGATGGCGGGGACGCTTGCGAACTTCAATGCGAAGCCCTACAAAACCTGGCTGATCGAGGGCTCCGCGGCATGGGTGGAGTCCGATCTTGTGGCCAACAACAGGGGGGCGCGCATTGACTGGACGAGCTACTTGCGCAGCCCGGGCAAGGAACTGTTCACGCGCAGCTACGACGCGATTGGCTTCTTCGGGCACATGGCGCAGTCGGGCATCTCGCCCTGGAGTCGCTTCAGGGCGATGTTCGCTGCGACGAGCTCGTCGGCGGCGTACGCGGCAGGGGTTGGCACGAATCTGGACTTTCTGGATAGCGAAGCGTCGGTGTTCTTTCGCGAAGGGGCATTCGGGGAGGCCTGGAGCGTGCTGGGCCCGAACGTGCCAAGCCGCTCGGCGGTCGCGTTCAAGCCGACGCCGGAGAAGATCACGGCGGGCTCGCGGCCGCTGACGCTACGTGCAAGGCCCTACGCGGATGGCACCTGGGAACTGAAGATCAGCGGCTTGCCGAAGAACGAACCGGTCGTCGAAGTGGCCGTCGATGCGGGCCATTTGCGCGTGCACTCGGCGCAGGGCGCGGGCGACGCGAACACGGCCAATGAGAGCCAGGTGCTGCTGTGCACGAGCTCCAAAGGTTGCAGTTGCCCGACGCATACCAGCCACTACGTGAACTTCACGAGCGGCTACCTCGCGCTCACTTCCGGCACGAGCGAAGGCAAGATCGAACTGACCAGGCGCAAGCCGTGCGAAGAGCTGCTCGCGCCGAAGCCGTGCGAAACGATCCTCCCGGGCTTCTCCAAGGAAGTGCAGCAGGGGGTCGAACAGGCCGTTCCGGGCTCGCTCAACGCGAGTGTCACCACTTACGGCTCGAACGCCTCGACGTGCGCGTTACTGGTCAAGAACGCCTCGCTTTCGGGACCGGAAGAAACGTTCAGAGGTGTGGTTGCGCCGATTGTCTCAGTCCTGCGCGCGTCCACGGCGGCGGGCGCGGCGAAGTTCTACGGGATCGTGGACAGAGCATCCATCCCGGAGTACACAGTGACGCATCCGGAAGTGGGGGCCGAAGCGACACTCGAGACGCATGAAGCCGCGGCGCTTGGGGGCACCGAATACGAGAGCTTGGCAATCGTCCGCGAGAGCAACGTGGTCGTCGAGTTCTCGCTCTTCAGCGCGGGTGGCAACAACGAAGCGGATGCGGCGGGTTCGCTGGCGCTGCTGAGGGCGGTCACGGCGAGCCTTTAAGTCCCGGCCGCAAGCCAGCGCCGCCATGGCAGCGTGTCGCCGGCGCGGGCGAGGGGGGCGCTTTGCGGGCTGGCCACAAATGGCAGGGGGGCAACCTCCACGGACCCCATGCGCGCAATCGTGGTCAGATTTGAGCGCTCCATCGTGGAGGGCTGATCGGGCCATGGCGTGAGCACGACGGCGCACACGGTCAGTCCCGCGGCGCGCGCGCAGGAGAGCGTGAGCAGCGTGTGGTTGATCGTGCCCAGGCCGGGCCGCGCGGCGACGAGCACGGGCAAGTGCAGCGCTGCGGCGAGATCACAGACGGTGTGATTGGCGGTGAGGGGCGTCAACAGACCCCCGACCCCCTCGATCACGCAGACCTGCTCGCGCTCGGTCGCTGTGGCGAGCGCCGCGTGCGCAGCGGCAAGGAGGTCGTCGAAGTCAAGTTGCACTCCGGCGAGCTCGGCGGCGAGATGGGGCGAGACGGCAGGGCCAAAGCACACCCGCGTGACCTCGTGGGGGTCCATGCGGGCGACTTGGGCCAGTAGCTCATGGTCCTTGGGCCAGCCCGTGTCGGGCTCCTCGGTTCCCGTGACAACGGGCTTGTGCGCGCGCACGGGCTTGCCGGCGGCTGCGATCGCGGCCAGTAGGGAGGCGCTGAGCACGGTCTTGCCCACGCCCGTATCGGTGGCCGTCACGAGCATGCTGCCCGTCACGAGTGCGCTGCCCGTCACGAGTGCGCCGTCAGGTTGCGCCGGCAAGGCGCGTGCTCCGACGGTCAGGCCGCTTCGCGCAGGCCGCCGTCGCGCTCGTGGTCAAACGGCGCGTCGGAGCTGTCGCTGAGGGCTTGTTGTGTGGCGGGCTGGTCGGAGTCGGCGCCCAATGCCGACCACAGTGCCTGCACGTCAAAGGCTTCAGTGTCCTGCTCGGCGCTCGCGCCGTGGGGCTCAGGCAGATGCGTGGGCGCGGTCGCCGGCGCGGGCGGGCGACCGGACCCGTAGCCGCCGCGATCGCCGCGAGCACTGAGCACGATTTCGCCGGCGACTGCGCGCTCCTCGCGCTCCTCGCGCGGCTCGCGCTCAAACCCGCGCTCGACCTCGATTGAGCCCATCATCGCCGGTTGAAGCCCCTGCTGGCGTGCGAGTGTGCCGATCACCCGTGCCGCCTCACGCAGCTCAGAAGCAGTGTGGGAGGCCATCACGGTCATGCGCAAACGCGTGGTCCCGGCAGGCACGGAGGGGGGGCGAATGGCTTGCACAAAGACGCCCTGTTCGATCGCCGCTTGGCAGAGGGACATCGCTGCGTGCTCGTCGCCGACAAGCAGGGGCACGATGTGCATGTCGGTCTCGGGCACGTGGAAGCCCTCGCGCTGAAGGCCGCCACGCAGCGTGCGGGCGGCCTTGCGCAGGCGCTCGACCCGATGGGGGCGGCTTTGCAAAAGCTCCAGTGCGGCCAGCGCCCCGGCGACCGCCGGTGGCGCGGGCGCGGTCGAGAAGATCAGCGAGCGGGCGCGGTTGATGAGGTACTGCACGGTCGTCTCCTGGGCACACACGAACGCGCCGTAGGAGCCGAGCGCCTTGCCGAGCGTGCCCACGAGCACGTCGATCTCGTCCTCAAGCCCGGCCTCGGCCACTGCGCCCCGTCCGCCGGGCCCGATTGCGCCGGTGGCGTGTGCCTCGTCGACCATCACGCGCGCGCCGTAGGCGTCGGCGAGCTCGACGATCTCCGCCAGTGGGGCCACGTCGGCGTCCATGGAGAAGACCGAGTCGGTCACGATCAGGGTGTTCCTGGCGCCGGGGTGTGCACGCATGCACCACTCCAGGTGGGCCATGTCGCAGTGCCGGTAGCGCACCACGGTGGCCCGCGACAGGCGGCAGCCGTCAACGATCGAGGCGTGGTTGAGCTCGTCGGAGAAGACCACGTCGCCGGGTCCCACGAGCGCGCCGATCGTGCCGATGTTGGCCAGGTAGCCGGAGCCGAAGAGCACGCAGGACTCGGTGCCCTTGAACGCAGCCAGCTGCTCCTCAAGGCGCCGGTGAATGGTCATCGAGCCGCATACAAGCCGCGAGCTTGAGGCGCTCACCCCCCAGCGCGTGGCGGCGTCGGCTGCGGCCTCGCGCACGCGCGGGTGATCGGCGAGGCCGAGGTAGTTGTTTGAGCACAACAGCAGCACGGGCTTGCCGTCAAGTAGCACGCGCGGTCCCTGGGGACCGGAGATCAGCCGTAGCCTGCGCCGCAGGCCCATCTGCTCGAGCTGCTCGAGCTCGCTGGCCAGCTCCCTCATGGCCGCTTCCGACTGTGGACTGTGCGCTTGGCGCGGTAGCGCAATTGCGTGGAGGGATCCCACAGCCGTACCCCCAGTCCACGGGTGTCGCCGGCGGAGGACTCGGCGCCCTCGCCGATCTCAACGCCCTTGGAGTCGCCGGGACGGCCGAAGTCGGGCCCCTCGTACGCGACGATCTCGGAATCGCGTTCGAGCTGGCGCAATAGGTCCACGTAGTGGTCGCCGATAGCGTCGGCGGGGTCCGCGATTTCGTCGCTCGCGGTGGGCTGCGGGGGCTCGCCGCTGAGCCAGCCGTCGCGGTTGTCTGGACGCGGGTTTGCGCCGTTGTCGGCCTGGCGTGCGACGTTCAGCCCCAGCTCTTCGAAGAGTGCGCGATCATCCTCGGGCGCCGATCCCAGGGTGGTCAGGAAGTTGCCCATCATCACGCCGTTGAGACCGGCCTTGACGGCCAGCCCCTGAAGCTCGCCGAGGTTCTCCACGCGCCCGCCACAGACCCGGAAAAGCGCGTCGGGCAGGATCAGGCGAAAGATTGCAAGCCACTTGACGGCATCCCAGGGGTCCATCATTTCGCGGTCGCCGAACTTGGTGCCGGCGCGCGGATTGAGCAGGTTGATGGGGACGCTGGTGGGGTTGATCGAGGCCAGCTCGAACGCCATCTCCACACGCTGCTCGGGGCTCTCGCCGAGGTTCAGGATGCCACCGACGCAGGTCTCAAGCCCGGCCTCGCGCACAGCGTCGATCGTGCGCAGGCGCCCCTCGTAGCGGACCGTGGTGGAGACCTCGTCGTAGTAGGAGCGTGCGGTCTCGACGTTGTGGTGCACGCGCTGGATGCCAGCGTCCTTGAGCGCGCGGGCGCGCTCGGTGGACATGTGCCCGACGGAGGCACAGCGCTTGAGATTGGTGTGCTCGGCCACAAGCCGCGCGCCATCGAGCACTTTCTGAAAGTCGCGCTTTGAGAGCCCCTGCCCCTGGGTGACCATGCAGAAGCGATGCGCACCGGCGGCCTCGGCGGCGCGGGCATGTTCAAGGATCTGCTCGGGCTCCATCATCGCGTGCATGGGCGTGTCGGCCTCGGCGTAGCGCGATTGGGCACAGAAGCCGCAGTCCTCGGCGCAACCGCCGGATTTGGCGTTGACGAGCGAGCACAGATCGGTGGACTGCCCGAAGCGTTCCGTGCGCACCTTCCAGGCCCGCTCGACCAGCGCCTCGATCTCGGCGTGGTCTTCGATCGCCCCGAGCTGGAGGGCGTGCTCGCGGGTTATGAGCGGTGGCATCGTGTAGGTGAAGCCCCAGTTGGGCGAAAGCTTCACGGCGAACGTTAGGTAGCCGCGCGGACGGCATTGGAGGGCCAACTCAGCGCGGGGGTCGCTGGTCGCCCGAGCGGGGGTCGCGGGAGCGCGGGGGTCGCTGATCGCCCGAGCGGTGGTCGCGTGAGCGCGGGGGCTGCGGGAGGGAGCGGCCTAGCGGCCCTGCCACCGCGGGGGGCGCTTCTGGGCAAAGGCGCGCACGCCCTCGCGCATGTCCTCTGTACCGAAGGAGGCACGCCGCAAGCTCAAAAGCGTCTGCTCGACCTCGGCGT
>CAJCHW010000008.1 GCA_903970125.1 Chlamydiota bacterium | reverse complement strand
GCGGCGACGCGCGGTTCGTGGTCGTGCATCTGAACCCCCTGTACACCCCGAACCCGCCGGCCCTCTTCCAGGGCGACCCGGAGCCGTGCTCGTTCGAGGAGCATTTCGAGCGGCACAGGCACTTCGGCGCACGCAACTACGGGCCGACATCTCCGCGAACCCATCGATCGAGATTCGACCACAAGCAGATCGCGTTCGTGCGCGAGTTTGACGTGTTGGACTTCGGTGCAGACAAGTTCACGAACCTCGAACGCGTGATCGACGACAAGCTGCAACTGGAACTCATCCCCTACGGCTCACCAAGCTTCTCGCCGGCCGGCTTCACCGCCCAGCTTCTCGCGCCCCATTTCGAGCGCGTGATGCGCGTGATCACCGCGGCGCCGCGGGACTACGTGATCTTCTGCGGCGCTGTCTTCTCGAAACTACTGCGCGATGACTGGATCACTCGGGAGCACCATTTCCGGCTCACCAAGGGTGACGGCACGCCGGAGAAGCCGACCTCGCGATTCTGCAGTCTGCGCATCCCCTGGAATGGCGAGGTCGTCCGTGCCGGGCTGGCTCAGTCCTGGGCGCGCCAGGGGATTCCGATGGGCGCTTATGCCCGCGAGGTCCGCGCCCGCTATTAGGCGCGAGCCGTGATGGCCGTCTGCGCCCCCACCTGCTGGATGTGTGCGATGAGATCACGGCCGGTGCGCGCCGAGCGCGAGTCCGGGTAATCGGCGAGGTCCAGTGCGACAGCCGCCAGTGGCGCAGCGGAACGATCGCCGATCACCCATGCGGCGTCGGGAACCGCGCGAAGGATGACGTTAGCCTCAGGCTCCGACGTCGGCTGCAACGCGTGCTCGCGGATGACCGCGTCCGTTTGGCTGACGGGCAGGTAGGCATCGACTGTGCCGGGTCCAAGCAGGTTGAGGCCGTGGAAGCCGGCGGCGCTCGAACCTGTGACGGCCAGGCCGTCGTGCTGGGTCAAGGCACGCAGCTCGCCCGGGTGGCACCAGTAGCGCCTCGTGCTTGCGCGGGCGCGCAGACGTGGCCGCAGCCGCTGGAGGCCCTGATTTGCGAGCGCCTGGCGCACACGCCAACGTGCAACGGAGTCCAGCTGCTCGGGCAACTCGTCGCCGGACGCAAGCAGGAGCAGCGACCAGGCGTTCAATGGCGCGAATGGCCGTCCGTCCGAGTGAACATGTCGCTTGCGGGCGGCGACAGTCGCCGAGCCAATCACCCACACGCCACCCAGCTTCTGCGCGTCCAGCTCGCCAGCGCGGATGAGCGCACGCACACGCGAGGGGTCGACGCCGAGCTGGCGCGCTGCCTCTGGAACATCGAGCAGGTCGGGCACTATCGTAACTCTAGCGGTAACAGGTTAGTTGCGGCAACTATCGCGATGTAGGGATCATTCTGTTACGCACGCACTCGGCGACGTCGGCATGGCCGCGACGCAGTACGCCACGCCAGGTTGCGGGAAACGCGATTGTTCCGCTGACAGCGGAACGGGGTGCTTTCGCGGAAAACCCTCGACCCACCGGCACGGCTCATAGGCAGCCAGCGACACCGGCTCTCCGCCAACGGCTTAGCCGCCGCCTGTTTACTGCGCGAGCTGTTCGAGTCGTCGCGCCGACGTTTCGACCGTGGAAGTGTCGAACAGGTCGTGATAGGGCTTGCTCGCATCGACCACCAAGGCCTCGACCGCCAGCCCCGACGCTCCGGCTGCCGCAATGACGTCGAACCCCTCGGTCGTGCGCCGGCAGAAGTTGGCGACGAACGGGACGGGGTTGTTGGCGGCGCAGGCTTTATCGAGTGCCTGCTTGAAACGTGTCGGGCGATACGCGCGACCGGCTGAACCGGGTAGCCGTGCCGCCACGATTTCGTCGTGCAGGGTGAGAAGGTCGTCGCAAAGGAGGCGCTTGTCTTGGTCACGTCCTCCAGCTTTCCGCGACGCAAGGACCGCATCGAGTTCGTGGAGCCGCCGCGCGATCTCCTCACGCTTCCTGAGTTGATCCGACCACTCGAACCACGCCGGGCTCTTCTCGAACTCCTCGAGTGGGCGGGCTGCACTTGTGAGACTCATGAAGCGACGCTCGTTCTCATCGGACTCCGGCGACCCCCGCTGATGCTCGGAGAGCTCGAACTGCTCGACGTTAGAAACCAATCCGCCCTGAGTGAGGTTGCCGGAGCCGGAGAGGACGGAAACGGTGCTCGCGGAGCGCACCAGCCACAGCTTGGGGTGAAACCCAGCGGCATCCGCGACGAGACCTTCAAGAGCCGTGAGCGCGTCGGGCGTCTCGCTGGACAGAACAAGGACGTGCACGCGGCAAGCGTACGCTGGATCTGCCCGGTCGGCTCGCTGTCAGACCGGGGGCGTCCGAATGCCAGCTGAGGTGTCGCGATGTCAGTCATCCTGAAACGGGATGACTGACATCGCAGCTGTCGACTCGCTCCTGTCGGCGCGAACTTGGGGCAGCCCGGTCAATTCGCTTTACCGGGATATACTTCCCATGAATGCGAACAGCGGCGCCTACGGTCCTGCCCATCTTCCGCTCCGAGATGCAGATGCGGCTGCTCGCTCTGCTCCTCCTGCAGGCGGAGCGCCAGTGGGCCTTGCACGACCTCGCAGACGCGCTCGGCGCTCCTATGTCTTCGGTTCACCGCGAGTTGGAGCGCGCCGAGGCCGCGGGTCTTATTCGACGCGACTCGACTTCGCGGCCCCATCGTTTCCAGGCCGCGACCGATGATCCGTTCTATGAGCCGCTTGCGAGCCTGTTGCGTCGCTCGGTCGGTGTAGAGGAGGATCTGCGCGTCGCGTTGGATACTTCCGGCGTGCACGTGGCCGCCATCCACGGCTCTTGGGTGACGGGGCAGCGCCGACCCAATAGCGACATCGACGTACTCGTCGTAGGAGACGCCGAGCTTGCAGACCTGCGCCGTCGCGTGCGTCCCGTTGGCAAGCGGGCTGGACGGCGGGTGGACGTAACTCTGCTCAGCGAGGCCGAGCTTCGCGGTCTGGCCGACTCCGGGTCGAGCTTCGCGCGGAGCATCATCGAGGGCGAGACCATTCCACTCGTCGGCTCCCTGGATAGCATCGCGCACCAGTGACAGAGGCGCGGGTTGAAGATGTTTACGCCGATCGGCTCGGCGCGAAGGTCTACCTCGAACAGGCCGAGGCGTTCCTCGCGGACGCCGCTGTGGCTGGCCTCGGCGCAGCTTCTCAGGCCGTGCTCGTGCACAACGCGGCGATAAGCGCCTGTGACGCCATCCTCCAAGCGGTCGGTCTACGCGTGACGCCGGGAGACGGCGCCCATGTCAAACGGCTCGAGACCGCGCTGGAACAAATCGACGAGGACACCTATGAACTTCTTGAGCGTCTGGACGCCTCACGCGAGCG
>CAJCHW010000007.1 GCA_903970125.1 Chlamydiota bacterium | reverse complement strand
CGCGCGAATTCAGCGCAGGCATCGCAAACCCTGTGGCGAAGACATGTAGCCATGGAGCAAGCAGACGAGGTCCAGATACCACGTGTGCTGGCAGTCGTTCGCCGGTCTCGACTTGACTCCAGGGGATAGTCCAGGGGATAGAAAACCCCAATCGAGAGCGGAATCCAGCGGATCGATGCGGAACGGCGCCGAAAAGCGCGGCGGCGAGAAAATGGCCTGTTAGCAGGGAAAACGCGCCATTTGCAGGCCAGTCTCTAAGCGGGGGACCCAGGAATCGAACCTGGCGTTGCGGTTTTGGAGACCTGCCTGCAGCGGGTGTACAGCCCTGTTTTCTGGGCGGTTGCGGTGCCAAGGGAGCGTTCCAGGGAGTGAACTTCCGCCGGCCTTGGCGGTTCGGGCCGGCCTGGCCCCGGCAGTGGGACGCTGCGCCCGAAGCGTCATGCGTCAGCGGTAACCCAACAGCTCCCGAGCACGGGAGCAGTCCACGCCAGATATGATGTAGTCATGGATGCAGCCTCACTCGTCCGAGACCTCCGTGCGCGGCACGGTCTCAGCCAGTCCGCGCTGGCTTACCGGGCTGGGACGACCCAGCAGGCAGTCAGCCGGATCGAGCACGGGCGCGTGTCCCCAACGGTCGAAATGCTCGCCCGTCTCGCGGCTGCCGTCGGGGATGATCTCGTCCTCGACGCCCAGCAGCGACAGGTGCCCTTCGATCCAGGGCAGCTCGCGACCGCGGCCCAGTCGCCGATGGCCGAGCGTCTGGAGCGTGCGATGAGCTGGAACCTGTTCGCCGCCGAGATCGCGACAGCAGGAGCTCGCGCGCGTGACCGGTCCTGACCGACCCCTCGACGCCTACCGACTGGTCGCCGCGCTTGCCGGCCATGAGGTCGACTTCGTGGTGATCGGCGGCGTGGCGTTGCAGGCGCACGGCCACGTGCGGACCACGATCGACCTCGACGTCCTCGCCGCATGGACTCCCGAGAACATGAGCCGGCTGGCGGCAGCGCTGCGCGAGCTCGACGCCAAGCTCCGCGGGATTGACGCCGGCCTGCTCGGTCTCGACCTCGGCGACCCCGACACCCTCTACGAGGGCGGGAACTTCCTGATGCACACCCGCCACGGGGACCTCGACGTGTTCGCGGTCGACCAGACCCCGGGCGCACCGGCCCGGTTTGAGGACCTCCGCGCCCGCGCGATCGCAGTCGAGATCCGCGGCGTGACCCTCCTCATCGCACACCCCGATGACCTGATCCGCATGAAGACCGCCGCCTCGCGATTCCGAGACCGGCCGGAGGCCAAACGCCTTCAGGACCTCGATGACATCGCAGTATTGGAACGTCTACGAAGGGGGGCCGGCGACGCCCCGGACTGAGCAGGCGCCCGAGTGTGCACCACCCCGCCCTACCCACCCGACTTTGCCCGTGGCCTGAGGTGCAGACCGCGCCGCCTCGCCTTTCATCGAGGCCATCAGACACGGGATGGCTCACATCGGCTGGCGGCTTCGTAAGCGGGGGACCCAGGAATCGAACCTGGCGTTGCGGTTTTGGAGACCACCGATTCGGGAGCATCCGGCCTTATTTTGCGGGCATCACTGTCGGCCGGTGAGCGTTCTAGTGAGCGAAGTTGTACCGGGCTTCACGGTCGGGCCCGGCGCCCCGACAGCGGCATCGCCGGCCTCAGCGCCACCCGGCCTGCCCGGCCCCGCGGCGTGCGTCAGTTCGCACTACGCCGCCGCGATCCGATCGATCAGCGCCTGCACCTGCCTTGCGGCCTCCACGACATCGTGGACCGCGAAGTCCTGCTCGATCGAGAGGGCTTGATATTGCTCGGGCCAAGATTTCTCGACGCTCAGGACCGGAGGCCAGGGTTGTTTGGCGCGCGCACCGAAAACATCCACGCAGGCTTGGTGGACCTGCACGAGGTCCGGCTGCAGGCGGCTCAGGAGCAACAGGTCAATCAGGTCGCGGAACCGGTCGTTTTCACCGGTCTCGAAACGCTCGGTCACGGCGTGCAGCTTCGTCGCGATCTGATACCGCAGCGATTGGCAAGCGACCCGCTCGGGCCCGTCAAGTCCCAGCTGAGTCAGGCTGAAGGCAGCGATCGCCTCGGCTTCGACGCGCTCGACGCCGGGCGGTGATGCCTCCAGGCGTAGGGTCGCCCACGGCCGACCCCGGTATGACATCTTCACGTCCATGCGCTGGGTTGGCGTGGCGCCGACACCCTGAACCCGCGTGAGGCGGAAGCCAAAGTCCAGGTAGGGCTCGTCCAGTGCGTCTTGCAGGGCATAAATGACATCGCCGTCGGAGTCGGCGGTCACAATGATGTCAACGTCCTTGGTCGACCTTGCTCGTAGGCGGAGGCGGAGCTCCATGGCGACGCCACCCTTGAGCACGAACGCTCGCTCATCGTCATCGCGCCGCGCAAGCGCGCCGAGCAGGACCTGGGTGCTGACCCATCGGCGCAAGCGATCTGCGGCGATGCCTTCCTCGACGCTGAGTTCCTGGACGAGGCGCTCAAGATGGGACCGATCGCCCGGTGGTCGCTTGGGTGGCTTGTAGGTCACGCTGATTGGCCAAGCAATTCGCGGCGCAACTCGTCCGCCTGACGGCGGCGCACCCAGCCCTCGCGCTCGGCGTCGTCGATCGCTTGTTCAACCAGGGAGTCACGCAGATGTTGCCCATGGACCTGGCGGATCGCCTTGGCGGCGGACACCACTGCAACGCCCTCGATCTCCGCCTGATCCTCGGTGGGCAGGTCCTCGCAATGCACGACGTACAGGCCCGGAACCTTGCGGTGGGTTCGGTAGGCCTTCGGGACGGTGATGTGCAGCTTCGCCGGGTTGACGTCGCTGATTTCGTAGAGCTCCAAAGCGGATTCGTGAGAGACCACTCCACGCCCGTCGGCCCAGAGCGTGGCCAGCAGGTACTGATCGAATCGGCCCGGCGGGATCAGTGGCACGCGGTAGATGCCGCGCTGCACACGATCCAATTGTCCGCGTCTGGCGAGTGCGTTGAGCGTGCCCATTGGAACGCCCAACTCCCGCGCGTCTTCGCCGGTCAGATAGCCGTGGTTGTGAGCCGCGCGGGCGGCTAGCTGGTTGTAGCGAAGGCCAGGCATCGTACGAACATCGACAGTTTGTCGTGGTTTGTACAGGATGTCAAGCGCCTGTCGTCCCTGCCGACCGTACGGACGTCGACATGTTGTCGCTGTTCCTACGGTACTTGTGGAGCCGCGCGTTGGCGATGACTGCTACACCGCGGCGCTAGTGACCAGGGCGTCGGCCAGCCACCGGTCGACCAGCTCGCGCGCCTGCTCCAGCTCGCCTGGCAGTGCGTGGGTGTAGCGCTCCTGCGTGATCTGCGCGGCCCCCTGTTGCCTGGCCGGCGCCGCGTGGCCCATCAGCTGCGACACCACGACCGGGCGAACCCCCGCGGCATCAAGCCACGTCGCACAGGTATGCCGACACTCGTGCGCGGTGATCCGCTCGCCCACCTTCGCGCCGATCGGCTTGCCGTTCTCGTCCTTGGGCTCCCAAGCGGCGTCGGCGCGAGCTTGAAGCGCCTCGAACGACAACATGCCGCTGTTGCGACCGCCCGCCTTGCGGCCAGGGCAGAGCAGGTCGCCGTCGGCAGGACGGCCGCGCTCCATGAAGTCCCGTCGCAACCTCACGCGCAGCGGCTTGACGATGGGCACCGCACGGCGCGCCGCAACAGACTTGCGGGCGTGCTCGTCAACGCCCAGATTGATGACCCCGCGCTTGAGGTCCACGTCGCCCACGCGCACATGCCTGATCTCAGCTCGACGGGCGGTGGCATAAGCAGCGATCGCATACGGCAGCGCATCGGCCGGCTCCAAGGCATCGAGCAGCTTCTCCAGTTCAGCGGGCGTGGCCACCCGGTCGCGCGGCTTTGCGTTCATCGCTGGTAGTTGAACCAGGGCAGCGGGATCGTGGTAGACGATCTCCCGCGCCTGCGCCCACCGGTACAGCGTGTGGATCGAGTTGACGACCGTCCGAATACGACTACCGGACATCTTGGGCACCAGCCGGTCCACGAGCCGCTGGACGTCGCCACGGCGGACGTCGCTCATCCGCCTCGCGCCCAGCTCGACCACAACGTGGTTCTCCAACGCTCCGCGCAGGTCGCGCAGCGCCGACGCCTTGTAACGCCGCCCGTGTTTGTTGAGCACCACCCCACGCTCGGCCGCCTGCAGAAACAGCTCGACGCCGCGACGGACCCGGAGCGACTCGCTGGCCGGGATCCGCCCCGCCCGTAGGTCCGCCCGAAGGTCCGCGCGCGCGTGGTCTGCTTCGCTGGGCTTGTCGAAGAACTTGGTCGGTCGGCGCTTCTGTGCCGCGCCGTCCCAGACCTGGCCCCAATACGAGGGCTTACAGGAGCAAGCGCCGCCCACTTCCACGCGACAGCCGGTCTTGTGTCGCGCGTAGACCCCCGTGTACCGAGTCTTGGTGTCCTTGGGCATGACGTCAAGCTACTCCGCGCCTGCGATGGCTGGTGTTTTCCGCGAGCCACCGTTCGAGCGCCGCGCGCGGATAGAGCCGCAGCGATCCCGAGTAGACGACAGGCAGATCGGGCTTTACGTGGCGCTCGAAGTGGTTGACCGAGATACCCAGCGCCTCGGCCGCTTCCTGCTGGTTGAAGGACAGGCGCGGCACCTCGTGACGGACGCGGGCCTTAGGCATCGCTGCCGCCCGAACCGGACGCTGCACAGTGGACACGCATGCCTCTTAAGCGACACTGGGCGCTGTTTTCCGCAGCCCGGCCCACCGCAGAGCCAGTCAAGACGGCTGTCAGGGACGCTCGGTCAGCACCACGTCAACACGGGACACCGCTTCGATCCACGCGCGAAGCTCAGGATCGATGAGCCCGGCGAGATCGAGCATGTCGGCGTAGCGGTCGGCCATCGGCTTGCCGATGATCGTCTCGTGGTGAGCGAGACGGTTGCGGAACGGCACGAGCTTTGACACCAGCGTCGCGACCTCAGCGCGACTGCCGGAGCCATGAGTAAATGCCCGGTGAAGATGCATGACCCAGAGGCTGTCGTACTCCCTGTTGAACAGGGCCCGCCAGAATCCGAACCCCAGGCCCGCGACGACTCGCGCGCGCGTCGGGCTGGCGCGTTCTCGCTGGAGCCGCGCCGTCGTCGCGGTGACGCGCGCCAGGGACGCCTCGTTGAGGACAGCCGGATCAGCGAGCCAGGTCGCGCTCGCGGGAGCGGAGGCGACGACGGGTGCGAACTGAGCGTCGATCGCGTTGCGCAGAGCCACCTCCACATGCTGCAGGGTCTCGAACATCGCGGCCGAGACTCGTGCGTTCCACATGTAGAGCGCCACGGCCCGCTCGTGGTCGCTGCCGGCCTCCTCCAGGTACGGCTCGAAGCGCGCCTCGGTGATCCATGCTTTCGCTTGCAACGGCTTCATGGAGTGGCTGCTGACACGAGCATGGTCGCGCTACCCTAGTGGTGTATGCCCCAGGTAAGGCTCTCCCGCTTCGGCGGTGATCCCCCTGGGGCTCCGTCGTTAAGCGGGCGCCTGCACCGCCCCGAATGACCTCGCGCTAGTCAGTCGCCGCAGCGCGGTCAGCCGCCCGGGTTCGACCAGGAGCGCGACGAACGCCGCCGCTCTCTCGATGGGTGCTCTCGGGCCGAGCGTGCGATCAGCGTGCCCGTCGCGCCGCGACCCGCCTCCTCCTCGCACGACGTAATGCCGACGGCCGTCTTGCTGGCGCCCTCGTCCGTCCGCTAGGGCGTGAAGGCCATGTCCCGACCGAGTACACCAACCAGGAACAAGACGACCAACAAGAAGCAGCACAAGAGGAAACCCAAGACCAAGAACAAGGACCAACAAGACCAAGAGAAACCGACCAAGAAAGCAAGACCAACAAGACCAGGAACGACAAGCAGAACACCAAAGCCAAACCAACGAATCAAAAGCCAAAGAAACGCACAGAAACGCACAGACCCATGCACCCTCGCGCGCGCTGCCGTCGGCGTTGATCGCCGGACTCCATGCGGTCTCGGCCAGGCCGAGGATCGCCTCGCGCACGCCTGCTGTGATCGAGTAGCCGACCGAGTAGCGGATGTCGCACTCGCGCAGGGCAAAGGCGAAGTCGTGGCTTGCGCCAGCGGAGTCCGAGCGGGCGAGGATCTCTGAGTCCAAGGTGCTGGCAGGGAGCTGCTCCAAAGCTGCCTCCAGCACCTTGATGTGATCGTCGGCGTTGTTTGCGCCCGCGTTGCCTGGTCTAGGATGCCGGCGAGCACCTCCCGGCCGCAGCAAACCAGCAGAGGATGAAAGCCATAGCCGCCCTTGTAATGGCCGGCGGCGTTCTCCTTCTCGGAGTGGATGGTGATCGGGGTGCGTCGAAGTCCAGGATCACACGCTCGGGGGCTGCGCCTGCCGCCCAGGCACGCTGGCGAGCCAAGGCGCGTGCACCGCGAATGCGATCGAGCTCTAACTCGCCGATGGCGTGCAGCACGCGGCGGGCCGTGGGCACCGAGCAGACGTTGCCAAACAGAGCGGGCTGACCGGCGAGCGCTGAGAGATCTGAGACGCACCGTCCGCCATCGGCAGCCATCACGGCCAGATCGCCGAAGACCCGTCCGGGATCATGGGCCGAGCGGCGCTTGCGGGTGTCGCAAAGGGCCTCCGACAGCGCGTCGATCAGGCCAAGGCGCTGCGCGGTGAGTGCCAGCAGGGAGGTCCCCGCGCGAGAGGTCAACCCCGTCGCGTCCGCCGCCACATCTACCGTTCTGTGAGTCGCATTTCCCATCACCTTCAAGGTGAACCTCCTGAGCGGGTGGATTGCTGTGTTCGCAACCGCAATCCTCCCCGCCCAGGCGGACGTTTTAGGGTGCTGGCGCAGGCGTTTGCGGAGTGGACGGCGCCGCTGTTGACTAATCGGGGCTAGGCCCGGCGCTGCGTTATCCAAGCAATGCCGGATCTGGCGGTTTGCCAGATCCCTATCGAGCCGACCGAGGGCCTGGGCATCTTGGCGCGCTACGACTCTGCCGGCGGGTGCACTGCGACTTTGCCAGGCCACGCACGCCTGGCCGGTCACTGCCGCGACCACCGCGTACGCTTCTCCGTCGGTGTACGAGCTGGCCGGGGCCGTTCGGGCGCGCTACTACGGCGTGCCCAGGTGACCCGAGTGGCAGTCCGCTTCCCCGCTGTCATGGCGGCCTACCAGATGTGATCGCGTCCTCCAGGCGCCCCAACTCGTCACGGGCACGGCGAAGCGCGGCCCGTTGTCCAGCCGCGGCGCGACTGAGCCAGAGCGATTCCTCGGTCACGATGGCGGTCAGGGCGGACGCGAGAGCGGCGGGCTCGTCGTTCACTGTGATGATCCCCGGAACGTCACGCGCCCACTCACGAAGCGCGCTGGTGCTTGACGTCACCGCTGGGCGGCGATGCTCGAGCGCCTCGATAAGGCCGTTCTGCATCGTGGCCTCGCGTGTCGTAAGGCACACTAACGCGGACGCCCGACCAATCGCCTCGTGGTACGCCTGCGCATCTAGCCAGCCGGTAAACTTGACGTTTTGCGACGCCTGTGATGTGAGGCTCGAAGGCGCACGCCCCGTCATCACGACGTCAATGTCTGGGACCAGCCGGGCCGCCTCGAGGATTGTGTCGATGGGCTCGTCGAATGCGTAACTACACACCGCAACCACGAGCGGTCGACGTTGCTCCGACGAACGGGGTTGGGGGTCCGAAATCGTCCTGTCCGCCATCGCATAGACGCTCACCACCACTGAGCGACGGCATTCTCCGTTGTGCTGCGTGGCAAGCATCGCGTTGTGGAAAATGGCGCCGCTGCATCGACCGACCACGATGGCATTCGCGCGTTCAAAGCGCGTCCATCGGGGGTCGTTGTAGGCGCCCGAATGGCAGTCCGCCCAGCACTGAGCTCTAAGAATCCTTGCAGCGATCAGGCAGACCGCTCCAGCTATAAACGGCGGATTGGTGAAAAGAACTACCCTTGGGTGGCGGCGAAGGACGGTGCCGACCGTAGCGACTGCCTGAGCAACATACCGTAGCGGCCACCACCAAGACACCGCAAATGCGGCTGGTACCACATAGTCTGCGTTGAGGCGGACTGCCAGATCGCGGGGCCGACTGTGAGGCGTCCACGAAACGAACAGCCGCCGCTCTGGCACCGGCGCGGTCAAGGACTCACAGGCGGTCGGTCACCGGACAGGTCGATCCGAAGCGAGTCGGCCGCGCGGAATGCGTTGCCGTTCACGTGGTCGCGTTCGCGGCGGCGCGGACGGCGAATTCTGTGCGGCAACGAGTCCCGGCTCGCTTCGTCGCGGCCGAACGACCACCTTCGATCCGACTTACGCAAGGGCGACGACCGCGGGACCGCTCATTTAGCGGCAACATTAGCGGGCAGATGGACCACGTGTCTGCTACGGCGTTACTTCCCCCGGACAACCGCGCGGGACCGACTCGTCCGCGTCCGGATCGAAGCGGCCAATTCAGGCGCATTCATTAGTTGCCCGGTTGGCGGACTCGCGGAAGTTGCTCAGCAAGCGCCGATGGTGAGCATGCCGATGTCGCAGGCATGGACCGCCCACGCCGTTCGGGTTCTCATCGCAGAAAGCGCCGCCGACAAGCTTGCCTTCCGCCTCAGCTAACGGCGTCGGCACACCCCACCTGACGATTGCCCACGGCCGGATCTGCTGCGCGCAGCTGAAGCGCGACTTAGCGGCTGATGCGGAAGTTGAACCCGCTGACGAGGTGGACTGCCGTGTTGACGGGCGCAATCCTCCCCGTCCAAGCGGACGTTTCAGGGTGCTGACTTACGCGTTGGCAACGTGGACGGGGCCGCTATTGACAAATCAGGGCTAGTGGGAAGCGTAACGGGCAACCAGCCAGCATGCTTTCTGCCGGTTATCGAGTTGTCCGCGTTAGTCTCTTTGGTGCAATTGGGTCAGCCTATCGTCTCACGACCGGCCACGCCGCAAAAGCTTCGGATCGAGCGCTCGTGTAATCACTGCGCCTCCTAGAAACATGGCGCTGGCGCAACCAAACCGCGCCCATGCATCCAACAGCGGAAACGCGGCGTAGACAGCGGCAGCGGCTAAAATTGCGACACCTACGCCTCGGCCTATCCTCCGAAAGTCCAAAGCTAGCGACCCAAGCATGCCTCGGAGCGTGATCCCCATATATCCAATAACCACCAGCTCCGCGGCCACCGTCGCAGCAGCTGCGCCAGTCGCGCCGATCTGAGGTATTAACAGGAAGTTAACAGCGACGTTAACCGCGGCGCCGGCGGTCGTTGCAATCGCAAATGGCCGTCTGCTGCCCCCAGCTGTTACGACCGGAGCTATGTTGGTACCGACAAGAACCACTGCGCCAGCGGCCATCAGTACGGCGAACGGAGCCGCGGCCATGGCGTACCTGAGGCCGAATGCAGCCTGCATCAAGGTACTAGCACAAACAAGCGCCACCGCGACGGCCCCGACCGCAAGCACTATCGACGCTCCCACCGCGCGACCGAGATCCTGCCTTAGGCGGGTCGGATCAGTCTTAAAGAGCGCAGCGGCATGAGGAACAATCGCACTAGCCCAGACTTGGCAAAGCGCCATAAAAGCGAGGGGCACGCGATACGCAACACCGTAAATTCCCACCACCGCGGGGTCCTTTAGGTAGCCGAGCATCACAGAGTCGATCGAATAGTAAATCTGAATCATCGCCAATGAGTATCCTGTTGTCGCACTACGACGCACACGACGCCACGCATCTTGTGGCGATGCGAGGCCGGGGAAGCCGCCCAGTTCTCGGACAGTCGAGGTAAGTGTGCCAACTGCGATGATCCCGTAGCCCACCATCGTAAAGACAGCGAAACGCTCTGTGCCAGCGGCGGGGCTGCCGCCCACAAACAACAGCACTAGCACGAAATACACAACCTGGCTCCCGAGTCTCCACAGACCATTTGTCCCGAGTCGCCCGCGCGCTTGTAATGCCCACTCGAAATTGAGAGCATTGGTGAACACAGTTAAGCCAACGATTGGCATCAGGTCTCTGGCAAGCCGGTTTGTTGCTAGCGTCGGCGTCAGCGCAATTAGGACCCCATACATTGTGAGCGAGAGTAAGAGCTGAGCTGTCGCAACCTCGCGAATGACAGTCTCAAGTGAATAATCTCCGGACGCAACGTCGCGAATCGCGATGTTGGTGATGCCAAAGTTGACCGGCAAAACAAAGTACAGCGTGAGAGCTACGCAAAAGGTGTAGGAACCAACACCGGAGGGCCCCACGCGCCTAGCTACAACTGCGAGCGCGAGCAGCCCCAGGATCTGGCCCGCGAAGCTCGCACCGGCAAGCGAGCCAAAACCCTTTACGAGATCAACAAACGTTCGGCTGCGCAGGTCGGGTGCGACACCTTGTCTAACGTTGCGAGTCAATCGACCGCCGGCGCGCAAGCCGTTGTGTCGGCCCGCGTCGGCCACCCGCTGGTTAAGGCCTCTGTGTCGGTGCTGGGCTGATCACCCAGGCTGATCGGTGCGCGACTGAAAGGACTAACCGGCGCGGCGAGTGCCAGCGCACGCAACGTGAGCAAATCTGCCGTCGCAAGATGATGTGTGAATCCCGTCAGCATTCCAAATATCAGCCACATCATACGCCAACGGAGTCGCATTTGCTGGGGGTGTCGGCGCGTCATCGACAGGCAGCTGCGGCCGACGGGATCAGGTACTTGGCGCAAGCCGGCACGACCAGAGGCGTTAGTCTCAAACAGTGAATGGCAAAGGCGTCGCGCGAGACGCCTCGAGTGCTTCGCCGCGTCCTTCAGCTTCGACGTGCCGGCTGTGAGTCCTCAGGGACGGGGCGAGCTCCTGCCTTGCGTCGTCGGCCATCGAGGACCCAGAAGGGTTCCGTATGAGACGGTCGGGAGAAAGCGCGCTTTGGGAAGCACGCGCTTGCCGTTGTGGATTGTGTCTGGGCCTTATGGCGATCGGTTCAGACTGATCTCGAATTGACAGTCAAGTCGAGTTAAGTGGTGTAACCCAGCTCGTTGGTGACGTCGAGGGCTCAGCCAGCGCTGAGCTCGATCACCTCCCCGTCGTTCTCTGTGTGTATTGATGCCTGGTCTCCGACA
>CAJCHW010000006.1 GCA_903970125.1 Chlamydiota bacterium | reverse complement strand
GGTGACATCTCGCGCAAGCGCAAGCTGCTTGAGCGACAGAAGGAGGGCAAGAAGCGGATGAAGGTGGTTGGCCGCGTCGAGGTACCACAGGAGGCCTTTCTGGCCGTGCTTGAGCTGGGCGAGAAGTGAGCTCCGTGCGTCTTCTGTTCGTCTGCCTGGGCAATATCTGCCGCTCGCCGAGCGCCGAGGCGGTGATGCGCAAGGCGGTATGGGATGCGGGGCTGGCAGAACATGTGACCCTCGACAGTGCCGGCACGGGCAGTTGGCACGTGGGTCATCCGCCGGACTCCCGTGCACGCGAGGCCGCGCTCGCACGGGGCATCGACGTGGATGGCATCGCAAGGCAGGTCAGCGTCGAGGACTTCCAGGCATTTGACCTGATTCTGGCGATGGATGCGAGCAATCTCGACGCCCTCAAGCGGATGGCGCCCGACGACGCGGCGCGCGCGAAGGTCCATCTGTTGCGCGAGTTTGAACATCCCGTTGGCGCGCCCGCGGTCGACGGGCTCGACGTTCCCGATCCGTACTACGGTGGCCCCGGCGGCTTTGACCGTGTGCTCGATCTGCTGGAAGCCTCCTGCGCGGGCCTGCTGGAGGAGGTCCAGCGCACGCTCACGGCCGGTCAGTCCACGGCGTGACGCTTCCCGAGGGGGCCACTGAGGCCCAGCCGGTGAGCGGGGGAGACCTCAACGAAGCGTGGTGCGTGCGGCTGGCGGACGGTCGCCAGGCGTTTGTCAAGACGCGCAAGCAAACGGTGCCCGGCGAGTATGCAGCGGAGGCGCGCGCCTTGGGATGGCTCGCTGAGCCCGGCGCGCTGCCTGTGCCCACCGTAATCGAGGTCCACGAGCGCTATTTGGTGCTGGACTGGATTGAGCCGGGGCAGCTCGATGAGGCGGGCGAGGAACGTCTTGGACGCGGCCTGGCCGCGGTGCACGCTGCCGGCGCCGCACACTTCGGCGATCCTTTTGGGACCGGTGACAGATCCGACGGCGCGCGCATCGGCTCGCTGCGTTTGCCAAACGACCCAGCCGCTGACTGGCCGAGCTTCTACGTGCAGCGGCGGCTTGAGCCGCTGATGCGGATGGCCAGTGAGCGTCGCGCGATCTCCGGCGCTTGTGCGAACGCGCTTGCGCGGGTATGCGCCCGCATCGACGAGCTGGCAGGGCCGCCGGAGCCGCCGGCACGCCTACACGGCGATCTGTGGTGGGGCAACGTGCTCGCGGACACCCACGGCTTGCCGTGGCTGATCGACCCATCGGCCTACGGTGGACACCGCGAGGTTGACCTGGCGATGCTCGCGCTCTTCGGTCGTCCGCCTCGGCGCGTGCTTGCCGCCTACAACGAGCTCCATCCGCTGGCCGACGGTGCCGAAGACCGCGTCGAGCTGTGGCAGCTGTTACCCCTGCTGGTACACGCGGTCTTATTTGGCGGCTCCTATGGCGCTGCAGTCGAGCGCGCGGCGCTGCGTTACGTCGGCTGAGCGTCTGCGTGTCCCCGCCGCCGGCGTTTACTCGGAACAGGAGGGGTGCGTGCGCACACCGCCGCCGAACAGCGTCGCCTGCTGGCGCAGGTGCGCCTGGTGATCGAGCGCCATTACGCTCGGCGCCTGACCGTGCCAGTCGTCGCCAGGGCGCTTGCGACATCCCCGCGTCAGGTGCAACGGGCGTACGCGCAGTTCGGCGACAGCACCTTCGCCGAGGATCTGCGCACCCGCAGGATGCTCGCCGCCGCCGAGCTCTTGGCCCAGCAGGCGATCCCCGTGCGCGACGTGGCTCGGCTGGTGGGCTACCGGCAGGCGCCGCATTTCGCCAAAGCCTTTCGTCGCCGCTATGGCGTGACGCCGGCGCACTTTCGCACACAACTGCGCACGCACCGCGCACGCTCAATGACCGACCGCTGAACTGGCCAGCGGGCCTGTCATGCTCAGCATGATGGCCCGATCTCGATGGCTCTCAAAAGCCGGCCGGACCGGCTCCGATGGGGTGGCGGCAACGGGCGATGTGGGCCCGGATTCTCCCAACGGCCCCGGCTCTCCGAACGGCGACGGCGCGGCAACCAGTGCGCAGTGGAAGGCGGACTCGCGTCGGCTGCGCAACAGCCTGATCAGCCTTGCGGTCTTCTGCGGCTTGATTGTGGCGCTGCTCTTCGCGGTCCCCGGGCTGCGCTCGGCTGGACGACGGATTGCGCACGCAAACCTGGCTTGGGTGACCGTGGGCGTGGTCTTGGAGGTGCTCTCGTGTGTCGGTTACGTGGTGTTGTTCCAGCTCGTCTTCGCGCGCCTGCGACGGGGCATCGCAGCGCGTCTTTCGCTGGCGGAGCTGGCAACGAACTCGGTCGTATCGGCCGGCGGCATCGGCGGCTTTGCGCTCGGAGCCTGGGTGCTTCGCTCCGGTGGCGCGCCGCTGCGCCGGATCGCCGAGCGCTCGGTCGTGCTGTATCTCTTGACAAGCTCCGCCAACGTAGCTGCGGTACTGGTGCTGGGCGTGCTGATGGGCCTTGGCGTCCTACCCGGATCGACCGCGGCGCTGCTGACGTTCTTGCCCGCGGGGGCCGCGCTGGCGGCGATTGCGGCGGTGCTGGTGCTGGGCCGCGCCGTGCACGGCGCGCCGTCGGATTCCGAACGCAAGAAGAGTTGGTGGGCGGTGGCGGGCTGGACTTTGGGCGAAGCGGTCGAGGATGCGCTGGCAATGCTACGCGCGGGCAACTGGCGTCTGCTGGGCTCAGTCGCCTACTGGCTGCTTGACAACCTCGTGTTGTTGGCGTGCCTGCACGCCTACGGGCAGTCTCCGGAGGTAACGGTGGTACTGATGGCTTACCTCGTCGGCATGCTCGCCAACTCGCTGCCGATCCCGGGCGGCTTCGGTTCAGTCGAAGTCGCCGTGTTCTTCATGCTGAGGGCCTACGGTGAGGGTCCTTCCTCAGTGGTGCTTGCGGCTGTGTTGACCTATCGCGCAATCTCGCTGTGGGTGCCATCGATCATCGGCACTGGCGCGTTCTTGGCTCTGCGCAGCGACCTCGGCAAGCCGCTGGTGCGCACACCGGAGCCCAGCGTCGCCGAGGGGTGATCCGGACTGATGCGCGGACACGCGAGCTTGGGCAGGCGCGCGCGCAGGCGCGCCATCGCCGCGTTGACTGCGGGTGTCAGTGGGCCTGAGAGGCCGGGACAATACGTGGGGGACGGTAACGCTTCGCCGGAGCTGCCGGGTGCGTTGAGCGGGCGCAGCAGCTGCGTTGCGGCTAGGGCATCAGTGGCGGTGGCGGCGGAGAGGTCGATTTCCAGGTGGCCGGAGTAGAGCGCGATCTCGCGGCCCTGGTCGTAGATCACGGCTGGAACGCCGCGGATGACAGCGTTTTGCTGCGGGCTCAAAGACTTGTTGACATGGGGCACGTAGACGACGGTGGTGACCTCAAGCGGCAGCTGGCAAGGGCCGCCGCCGAGCAGCCCACCCTGCGCGGCGCACGTGCCATAGTCAACGCTCTCGCCGATCGACGGTATGTAGGTTTCGCGGTTGTCCACGGCGGTCAGCGGCTGACCGAGGAAGTAACGCCCGACCCAGTAGACCCTGAAGAAGGGGAACAGTTCGCCGCCAGCGAGCTCCTGGGGGCTGAC
>CAJCHW010000005.1 GCA_903970125.1 Chlamydiota bacterium | reverse complement strand
CGGCGCACTGATCGTGCACCGGCCCTACAACAATCGCTACAGCGACGCCACGGCAGCCCGCGACGACTGGCGCTGAACACGATCGCCTCAGGCGGTCGTGGGCACGCGCTGCTCGACCTCAAGCGCGTACTTGCCATTGGCCGTAGCTGACCCGTCCAGCGGGTAGTGACCGGAGAAACACGCGTCGCAGTGCGTATCGGGACCGACGCCGACTGCCTCATAGACGCCGGACAGCGACAGGTAGTGCAACGAGTCGCACCCGAGCTGTGCCGCGATCTCATCGACTGTCCGACCGTGGGCAATCATCTCCTCACGCGTGGACATGTCGATGCCGTAGTGGCACGGGTGCTGGATCGGGGGTGCAGAGATGCGCAGATGCACCTCGGCGGCTCCGGCTTCGCGCAGCAGGTTCACGATCTGGGTCGTCGTGTTGCCGCGGACGATCGAGTCGTCGACGACGACCAGCCGCTTGCCCGCGATCACGTCCGGCAGCGGGTTGAACTTCAGCCGCAGTCCATGCTTACGCAACTCCTGGCCGGGCTCAATGAAGGTACGCGCGACGTAGCGATTCTTCACGAAGCCGTCGTCCTGCGGCAACCCGGATGCGCGCGCGAAACCGCGTGCAGCGGCATTGCCGGAGTCAGGCACGGGGATGACCACGTCGGCGTCAACCGGCGCCTCACGCCAGAGGATCTCTCCCATGCGTCCACGCGCGGCCTGCAAGGCCTCTCCGTTCATGCGCGAATCCGGCCGCGCGAAGTAGATGTACTCAAAGACGCAGAAAGCACGACGCTCGGGAGCGGCATCTGAGCGCGAGGTCAGCCCGCGCTCATCAAGCGTCACGATCTCACCGGGCTCGACGTCGCGCACGTGGGTCGCGCCGATGATGTCAAAGGCGCACGTCTCGCTGCCGACGCAGTAGCGCGGTGGCTCAGGCTCGGCGCCGTCGCCAGAGCCGCCGGCGTGCGAGCCGACGGGAGCGAGCACGCCCAGCGACAGCGGCCGCACGCCGTGTGGATCGCGGAACGCGACAACCCGATCCCGGGTCATGGCGACGATCGAAAACGCTCCGCGCAGCCGCGGCAGCACGGCGGCGATCGCATCCTCAAGGCGCTCGGCGGGGTGCGTTGCGATCAGTGCCGCAATGATCTCGGAGTCCGAAGTGGCACCGAAGGTGACTCCTAGCTGCAACAGCTCCTCGTGCAGTTCGACTGCGTTGATGAGGTTGCCGTTGTGCGCGAGGGCAACCTCGCGCCGGGAGCCGTTGGTCCCCTGCGAGCGATGCACCGGCTGGGAGTTCTCCCACGCGTTTGACCCCGTTGTCGAGTAGCGCACGTGTCCGATCGCAAGCTCGCCGGCGAGCGTACGCAGATCGTTCTCGCTGAATACCTGGCTGACCAGCCCGAGCTCGCGGCGCGTGACGATATGGCCGCCGCGATCGGCAGCGGCAATGCCCGCCGACTCCTGTCCGCGGTGCTGCAGCGCGTAGAGCGCGTAAAAGGAGAGGCGCGACGCGTCGTGTCCGGGTGCATAGAGGCCGAACACCCCGCATTCGTCGCGCGGATGGTCGTCATCGCCTTCTGGGCGCAACGGGAGCGGCGCAACGGTTCGCCCTGCCACGGGCAAGCCGGTATGCGCAACCCCCGCCGGATCCATCCGGCCCTCAAGCGAGGAACCACCCCGATCTGGCATCGCGGGGCCAACGCTAGCAGGCACCGTCACGGGAATAGCGCCCGCAGGGAAGCACTGGCAGCCGCCATCTGCTCGATTGTGGTCTCGACGCGGCTACCACCGGCGCTGATGCTTAAAGCGTCGCCGCCGACGGTCCCGATCACGACCGCCTTGGTCTGGGTCGCGAGCGAGCGCAGGGGTTCCTCCGCACCGCTCACAACAAAGCCGCCTGAACCCTCCCCGAAAAGTGCGTGCCAGGGCGCCGGCTCGCCGTTGGCGCTGGTCGCAAACTCCCCGTCTGCGCCGGCGTCCGCCGCTGCGTCAACCAGAAAGCCGGGGGGCAAATCAATCTGCGCGCCCACACCACCGGCCAGGCAGCACTCCGCCAGCGCAACCGCCAGGCCGCCCTCGGCGATGTCGTGGGCGCTGTCAAGGGACCCCGAGCGCACGGCTTCGCGCACTGCGGCCACGGCATCGGAGACAGCCCCGATGTCGATTGCAGCCAAGCCGTCCGGCAACTGCTCGCCCCAGAGCTTGTGCAGCTCGGAGGCGCCGAGGGCGGGGCAAAACGGGCCAACGACAGCCACGAACGCGCCAGGGCGCATGAAGCGCATGCGGCCGGCACGGCGGGCATCGGGCACGTAGCCGACCATGCCCACCACAGGCGTCGGGTAGATCGGTCCGCTTGGCCCATCGTTGTAGAGCGAGACATTGCCTCCCACGATCGGAGCAGACAGCGCGCGGCAGGCGTCACCGAGGCCGCGCACGGATTCCGTCAGCTGCCACGCGACGTGCGGCTTCTCGGGGTTGCCAAAGCTGAGGTTGTCCGTGACCCCGAGTACCTCGCCTCCGGTACACGCCACGTTTGCGGCGCACTCGAGCACAGCGGCCACCGAGCCCCAGTACGGGTCCGCGGCGACGCGCCTGCCGTTGCCATCGATGCTCACGGCTATCGCCGGGCGGGCGCCGGAGGCGTCGGTCTCGTCGGCGTGGTCGCCGATGGGCGCCACCACAAGCACGGCAGCGTCGGCTTCGCCGGGCCGAACGACCGTCCGTGACTGCACCAGGCAGTCGTACTGTTCAAAGAGCGGTCGCCGCGAGGCGAGGTTGGGCGACGCCAGCAGGCGCAGCAGAGCCTCCGAGGGCGAACAGGAACGCTCCAGCGTGGCCGCGGGCGGACGGTACATCGGCTCGGTCGGCTTCTGCGGCTGCAGGTCATACAGCGGGCAGCCATCGACGAGAGCGTCCACGGGCATGTCGCCGACGAGCTCCCCGTCACACGACAGGCGGATGCGGTCGGTGTCTGTGACGGCGCCAATCACGGTCCCGTTGACCTCCCACTTGCGGCACAACGCGAGCACTGCCGCGACGTTGGCGGGCGCGACCACACAGAGCATTCGCTCCTGGGACTCGGAGACCATGACCTCAAAGGGCTCCATGTCTGCCTCGCGCAGCGGCACCGCAGTGACGTCAATGTCGAGCCCCACCGAGCCCTTGGCGGCCATCTCGCCGGCTGCCGACGTCAGGCCCGCAGCGCCGAGGTCCTGCAGCGATACAACCAGCTCGCGGGCGAGCAACTCAAGCGAGCACTCAAGCAGCTTTGCCTCCTCGAACGGATCACCGACCTGGACGCTGGGGCGCCGCTCGTCGGCGCCCGCGTCGAGCTCAGCCGAGGCGAGTACCGAGGCGCCGCCGATGCCGTCACGGCCCGTGCGTGCGCCAAACAGCACCAGGGCGTTGCCGGGACCCGCGGCGGCGCTGCGCATCAGCCGCTCCCGCGACGCCAGCCCGAGTGCCATCGCATGCACCAGGCAGCTCTGCTGATAGGGGGCCTCGAAGTAGACCTCGCCGCCGATGTTGGGTACGCCGATCGAGTTGCCGTAGTGCCCGATGCCCGCGACCGCCCCGTCGAGCAGGTAACGCGTGCGCTCGGCAGAGGGCTCCCCGAAGCGCAGCGAGTCCAGCACGGCGATGGGACGAGCGCCCACGGCGAAGATGTCGCGCAGGATGCCACCA
>CAJCHW010000004.1 GCA_903970125.1 Chlamydiota bacterium | reverse complement strand
GTCGCCTGCGAGATCGCGATGAAGCCCGCCGCCCGCCGCACCGCCGGCCCAAGCGTGACGCGCTCGATCAGTGACACGCGGCGGTTGGGCTGCATGGCCGGTTCAAACGTCACCAGGTCGTAGACCAGAGGCACCGCCGGTATGCGCGCAAACCAGGTGGGCAGGTAGGAGCTGCACGACAGCAGCACGTCGCACTCGCGGCTTGCCGCGCGCGCGCCGAGCACGTGCCAGAACGGGTTACGTGCGTCGATCAGGTGCCAGCGAAAGCGCCCGTCAAGCGCTCCTTCGAGCTCAAGTGATGGGTCCCGCCACGCCTGACGGGCATAGAGCACGTAGCGGTGCCCGTCGTCCTCGCGCGCCGCAAGCGCCCGCAGCAACTCGCGCACCACGCGGCCACGACCGGCCGCGACCTCGGTTGCCGGACGCGCGTCGATGCCGATGGTCCGTAGCGCACCCGAGGCCATTGCGCGCGCAAGTCTTGCACATCCCCCTGGCGCACCCGCGCGGGCGGGATAGCCCGCGTGGCGCCTGTTACGGCGAATCCTGAACCGGCAGCAACTGCGACCGGCGGGGGCGAACCAGCGGGTGGATCTGCGCAACGGTGACCGCCCTCGCATCGCCGCCGTCACGCACAGACGCAAACCAGGCGACCGTGGCGCCAAGGGCGTCGTCGAGACTCAGCGGCGGCCGCCAGCCGAGCCGGTGCTCAGCCTTGGAGGAATCCAGGCGCAGAGTTGCCGCCTCCGGCACCCCGGGGCCATCTCCCGCTTCCCACTCCACGCCGCCCGGCCACAGCTCCGCCACGCGTTGCACGATCGTCGCCACGCTGACCTCCTCCTGAGCGGGCGGGCCGAAGTTCCACGCGCCCGCGTAGTCGGCCGAGCGACAGAGCTCCTGCGCGAGCAACAGATAGCCGCTGAGGGGGTTCAGCACATGCTGCCACGGGCGCACGTAGCCGGGGTTTCGCACGAGTACCGTGCGCCCCTCGATCGCGGCGCCGATGAGGTCGGGCACGAGACGATCCTCGGCCCAGTCGCCGCCGCCGATCACGTTTCCCGCGCGGGCCGAGGCCAGGCGCACACCGTCGGGGTCTTCGAAGAAGGAGCGCCTGTAGGCCTCTGCCACAAGCTCGGTGCACGCCTTGGAGCTCGAATACGGGTCGTGGCCGCCCAGGCGCGAGTCCTCGCTGAAGCCGGCAGCGTCCGCGCCGAGGTTCTCGTAGCACTTGTCCGAGCTAACCACCACGACCGCACGCACCGACCCCAGCCGACGCACAGCCTCCAGTACGTTGACAGTGCCCATCACGTTGGTCTCGTATGTCTCGCGCGGCGCAGCGTAGGAGCGCCGCACCAGCGGCTGGGCGGCCATGTGGATGACCACTTCCGGCGACGCGTCTCTGAGGGCGCGCCAGAGGCCCTCGAAGTCACGGACATCGCACGTGACACAGTGCATCTGCTCGCCCACGCGGGCCAACTCGTAAAGCGACGGTGTTGTCGGCGGTGTTGCACCCACACCCGTGACCTCCGCACCCAACAGCTGCAGCCACAGCGAAAGCCATGCGCCCTTGAAGCCCGTATGGCCGGTGATCAGTACACGACGCCCCTGCCAGAAGGCCTGATCCACCTGCCCCGAGGGGGCGCCGTGGTTCGCAGCGGGGCCCATACTGTCACGCCCACACGCGCCATGGGGCCGCTCCCGACGCCCACAACCGCTCGAGGTAATTGCGGTCGCGAAGGGTATCCATGGCATGCCAGAAGCCCTCGTGCCTGTAGCAAGCCAGCTCGCCGTCGCGAGCCATCGAGCGCAGCGGCTCCTGCTCCCACACGGTGTCGTCGCCGCTCAGGTAGCGCCTCACAGCGGGCGAGAGCACGAAGAAACCCCCGTTGACCCAGCCACCGTCGCCGTGCACCTTCTCCTCGAACCCGCGGACGTGGTGCGCCTCGATGTCCAGCGCGCCGTAGCGGCCCGTCGGCTGGACGGCAGTAACCGTTGCAATCGCCCCCTGCGCGCGGTGAAACTCGGTCAGCGCCGAGATGTCGATGTCGGCGAGCCCATCGCCGTACGTGAAGCAGAAGTCGCCATCGCCAAGCCTGTCGAGAACCCGAAGCAGGCGTCCTCCCGTCATCGTCTGGTCGCCCGTGTCCAGTAGCGTTACACGCCACGGCTCGGCACCGGAGCGCTCGACCTCCACCGTTCCGCCAGCGAGATCGATCGACACATCCGCGCTGTGCAGACGATAGTTGGCGAAGTACTCCTTGATCATGTACCCCCTGTAGCCAAGGCAGATCACAAAGTCCTCGATCCCATGGGCCGCGTAGGTCTTCATGATGTGCCACAGGATCGGCTTGCCTCCGATCTCCACCATGGGCTTCGGACGGACCCCAGTCTCCTCGCTCAGCCGCGAGCCGACGCCACCAGCCAGGATCACCGCTTTCATCGACCAAGAGCGTAGTCTGCGCGCCCGCGCGCCGTTGGAGTGCGCCTCAGACAGCCTCAAGCGCCTCGACGTCCGCGTCGACCATGCGCCATACGATCTCGTCGAAGCTGACTGTCGGGCGCCAGCCCAGGCGCTCGCGGGCCTTGCTCGGGTCTCCTACCAACAGCGTCGGCTCAGGCGCCCGCAGCAACGCCGCGTCGACCCGGATGTACTGGCTCGCGTCAAGGCCCACGCGCGCAAAGGCGATCTCGGCGAGCTCTCGCACCGTGTGCGGCTCGCCGCTGGCGAAAATGTAGTCGTCTGCACGGTCCTGCTGCAGCGTCAACCAAGCGCCGTACATCACGTCGCCAGCAAAGGACCAGTCGCGCACCGCGTCGAGGTCGCCGAGGTGCACGTGCTCCTGCTTGCCAAGCTTGATCTGTGCCGCCGCGCGCGCAATCTTGCGCGTGACGAAAGCCTCGGGACGCCGCTCCGACTCATGGTTGTAGAGGATCCCTGAGCACGCAAACAGTCCATCGTGCTCGCGCAACTGGCCCACGAGCTGGTGCGCCGCCAGCTTGGCCGTGGCATACGGGCTCTGCGGCCGGCACGGGGTCTGCTCGTCCTGGGGGCTGTCCGGTGCCGCGCCAAACATCGTGCCCGACGTCGAGATGAACGTGCGGGTGGTGGGGCTGTGCCGGCCCACAGCCTCAAGCAGTGTGGCCGTCGCGCCGGCTACCGCAGCCATGGTGCGCGCCGGCTGGCGCCAGGAATCGGGTACAAACGACGGTGCTGCCAGATGGTAGAGCTCGTCCGGCCGCACATTCGCGACAGCTTCTGCAAGGCTCGCCGGCGCAAGCAGGTCACCGGGTACCAACTCGACCTGCCCGCGCAGATGCTCAGCGCAACCAAGCGGCTCCGCGGGATCCCGGCGAATGGCCGCAACCACCTCGTAGCCCTTCGCGAGCAGGAGCTCCGCCAGAAACGAGCCGTCCTGCCCGGTCAAACCGGTCAGCAGTGCGCGCCCTGCGGTCTTGGCCTGCCGGCTCACGCCAGGCGCGCGCGGGCCCACACCGGCGAGATCCCCTGCGTGCCAGCAAACCCGGTGCTCACGACGGGCCACCGCCCGTGAGCAGCTTGTAGTCGGCATCCACCATCAGGCGAATCAGCTGCTCGAAGCTCGTCCGCGGCTCCCAGCCGAGCTCGCGCTTTGCCTTGGAGGGGTCGCCAATCAGGTGATCCACCTCCGCCGGCCGCTTCAGCGACTCGTCGATCACCACGTGGTCGTCAATCGCCACGCCAGCCTGGTCAAATGCGATCTGCAGGCACTCTTGGACCGAGTGAGCGACGCCCGTTGCGATCACGTAGTCCTCGGGCTGATCGAGCTGGAGCATCAGCCACATCGCCTCCACGTAATCCTTGGCATACCCCCAGTCGCGTTCAGCCTCGAGGTTGCCCAAGTTCAGCTTGTCAGCCAGACCCAGCTTGATCGCCGCAGCGTGCCACGTGATCTTGCGGGTCACGAACTCCAACCCACGACGCGGGCTCTCATGGTTGAACAAGATCCCGCTCGTCGCATGCAGGCCGTAGGACTCGCGGTAGTTGACCGTGATGAAGTGCCCGTACGCCTTCGCTACGCCATAGGGGGAACGCGGGTAGAACGGCGTCACCTCGGTCTGCGGCACCTCCCGGACCTTGCCGAACATCTCGCTCGAGGAGGCCTGGTAGAAGCGCGCCTCCGGACACGCCTCCCGCATCGCCTCAAGCATGCGTGTGACGCCCACACCGCTGAACTCCGCCGTCAGGGTTGGCTGGATCCACGAAACCGCCACGAAGGACATGGCAGCGAGGTTGTAGATCTCGGCCGGCTTGGCGACACGCAGAGCGTCAACCAGCGAGCGCTGGTCCAGCAGGTCTCCCTGATGCAGCGTCACCCGGTCACGGACATGCTCAATGCGGTCAAAGCGCTCAGTGGAGGAGCGGCGCACGAGCCCGTGCACCTCATACCCCTTCTCCAGCAGGAGCTCGGCCAGGTAGGAGCCGTCCTGGCCCGTGATGCCAGTTATCAACGCGCTGCGACGCTCAGACACGCCGGGGAGCCTACACGGAGCCCGCCATGCCTCGCCCCCGAACGTAGCCGACCGCCGCCCGCGCCAGCCACAGCCAAGTGGGTTTGGGAGCACGCCATCCGGGGTAACATGAGCCTATGGGGAGGACCGCTGGATCGGTTTCACCCGCGACTCTTCTTGGCGTTTTGCCCAGCACGGAGGCTGAGCGTCTTCGATCGCGCTCGGTCGGCGATCGCTTGATCGCCGTCTCGCCGGCGCTGCTCGCGGCCGTCGTTGCCGCCGTCGCCGCGGCCGCCCTGTTCGCTGCGCCGAGCGCTGCCCGCGCAGCGGGCTTCGGAGTCACCGAAGCCCATTTTCAGATTGGTACGTGCAACAGCCCCGAATGCATGTACGAAAAGGTCGAAGCGGAACTCAAAGGCGGATCGCAGGTCCTCGCCTACACGCAGGCCGCCGGACACCCCGCATACGGCATTGTCGGCTTTGAATTCAACTCCGAAGAGGTCTCGGAAGTCCCCTTCGATCCCTTCGGCTTTTTTGGCACCGTCAAGAAGCCGCGCGGTGCCGTCCGGAACCTGCGCGTGGACATACCGCCGGGCCTTGCCGCCAACCCTCAGGTCCTGCCCAAGTGCGAAGTGACCGAGTTCGAGGCCGACGCATGCAACGAACCCGAAGAGGCCGGCGAAGACGAATTGGAAGTCTACGCCGACGTTGCCGGAGTCAGCCACGTGGTCGACCTTTCGGCGCCCGTCTACAACCTCGCGCCCCCGGAACCCACGCCTTCGAACCCCGGGCTGCCGCTGGACTTCGGCATCCACGTCAGCCTCACGGAAGACCTGTCCAAGATCCCCGGGGCCAGCTTCGCGGGCGTCGCCGATCTGCACATCCTGCTCGAAGGCCACGTCAGCTGGCACCGTGAACCGGAATTCGAACAGCGCGGCGTCTCAACGGGTGACTACCACGAGTGGTTTCAGATCGAGGACATCCCCGATGAAACCGACGGCATCCCAGTGTCGATCCTCAAGAGCAAGCTGATCTTCTTCGGCAACCGGTCCGCAAGTGGCTTTCTGACGCTGCCCAGCGAGTGCTCAAACCATGTCGGCGGCCACCTTTTCGTCGAATCCTCCGCCGGCGAAAAATCGGAAACCTTCACGACGACCCCCGTCGGCGTCGAAGGGTGCGACACCACCCCGTTCGCGCCCACCGTGCAGGTTCAGCCAAGTGCGGCAAGCGAATTGGGCAGCTCCGAATCCGATGCCCCCGACGGCACAACCGCGGAAGTGAAGGTCCGCCAGAACGAAACTGCCAGCGAACCTGACTCGGCGGACCCGCGTCAGATCACGCTGACGCTGCCCGAAGGCATGTCGTTGAATCCGTCCGCTGCGGAGGGCCTACAGGCATGCAGCAATACCCAGTTCGGCATCGCTCCCGAATCCGCGGCCCTGCCGACAGCGCCGGCCATAGTCGAAGGGGTCGAAGAAAATGGGGCTTCGGTGGCCGTGCCGATCACGTGCCCCCAAGCGTCCAAACTCGGCACACTTGCGATCGAAACCCCGGACCTGCCGGCGGGCTCCCTGCAAGGCGACGTGTACCTGGGGCAACCGCTCAGCAGCAATCCGGAATCCGGGGTTGAGTACCGCCTGCTGCTCAGCGCCGAATCGTCGCGGTACGGGGTCGGCGTCCGGCTTGTGGGCAACGTCTCGGCCAACGCCACCACCGGCCGCCTGACAGCCACCGTGCAGGCGCCGCAGCTGCCGTTCTCCGACGCCATCCTGCGGCTTCGCGGCGGCCCACAGGCGCCCTTGGCCAATCCGCTCACGTGCACCGCCACCAGCGCTGAAGGCACACTCGTCGCCTACGGCGGCGAAGAAGGCGGCAAGTTCTATCCAGCGCTGGCCGAACCAACCTGGCCCTTTCAGGCGCTCGGCTGCGCGCAACCGCTCCCATTCAGCACCAGCCAGTCCAGCAGCGACGAACCGTCTCAAGCCGGAGCAAATGCCGCGTTCACCCTGACCTTCTCGCGCGAAGATGGCCAGCAGTACCCATCGGAGCTGTCAACGACATTGCCCGAGGGGCTGCTCGCGTCAATCGCCTCGGTGCCTGTTGTCTGCTCCGAAGCGCAGGCCGAAGCCGCCACATGTCCGCAAGCTAGCCAGGTCGGTACGGTACGCGCCGCAATCGGCGCCGGCACAGAACCGTTGGAGGTACCGGCCGCAAGCGAAGCCCCGGGCGCCGTCTACCTCACGGGCGGCTACGACAACGCGCCCTTCGGCCTCGTCGTCGAGCTCGGAGCCGAACACATCGGCCCGTATGACTTCGGCACCGTTGTCGCGCGCGCCAGCATCGCCCTGGATCCGCACACGACACGAGTCACGGCGACGGTCGTGCGGTCATACGTGGTGGCCAGCGGGCAGACACTGCACCAGCCGACCGCACTGCCCACGATCGTTGGCGGCGTGCCCGTGCGCCTACGCACGCTCTCGGTCTCCTTCGACAGGCCGAGCTTCGTGCTCAACCCGACCAGCTGCGCGACTCTGTACACCGAAAGCCAGCTTGGCGGCATTTCATCGCTCCAAAGCGCGCCCGGGGCGCAGACCAGCGACGCGCTCAGCACCCCCTTCACCGCGTCCGGGTGCACCACGCTTGCGTTTGATCCTGGCCTCTCGGCCAGCACGAGCGCCCACACCTCCCGGGCCGACGGCGCCAGCCTGAACGTCGATATCACGCCCTCAGCACACCAGGCCAACATCAAGGAACTCTCCGTCACGCTGCCCGCACAGCTCGTGTCGCGTGACAGCACGCTGATCAAGGCCTGCGCCCCGGAGCAGTTCGCCACAAACCCCGCAGGCTGCCCCGCCGAATCGCGTGTCGCCAGCGCCGCGCTGCAGACGCCGCTGCTGCCGGACCCGCTGACAGGCTCCGGCTACCTGGTGTCCCAAGGAGGCGCCGCGTTTCCCAATCTGTGGTTCATCCTCCAAGGCGGCGGGGTCACGCTGATCGAGGAGGGCCATACGGACATCAAGGACGGGGTCACCACCTCGACCTTTCCCGAACTGCCCGACGCGCCGTTCTCGAGCTTCTCCGCCAACTTCCCAGTCGGCCCCTACTCGCTGTTGTCAGCCAACGGCAACCTGTGCACGCGCACCTTCACCACGCGCAAGCGCGAACTGGTGCGCAAGCACGGACATCCGCTGCGCAAGCACGGGCGGCGTGTCTATCGCACGCGCACCATCTCGCACACGGTGCCGCTCACGCTCACCATGCCCACAACACTCGTCGCCCAGGACGGCACCAAAGTGGTCTCCTCCACCACGGTCACCGTCACCGGCTGCGCCGGCTCCAGGAAGTCCAAGCAGTTGACCGCGCGCCTGCGCCTGCGCGGTCACGCGGCGATGGTGACCGTGTCGGTTCCAGCCGCCGGCAAGGTGACCGTGCGTGGGCGCGACGTGAAGCCCGTCACCGTGTCGGTATCCCGCAGCCGCACGATCACGATTCGCGCCGCCCTGTCGCCCGCGGGCCTGCGCTCCTTGAGGCGCCATGACCACCGGAGCATTTCCCTGAAGGTGACATTCCATGGCCCTCCCTCCAGTGCGGACCAAGGCGCAATGACTGCGACCGTTGGAGTGCGAGCCTAGCTCCCGGAGACCGTCGCGCACCAGCTGGAGGCGTCTTGGCAGCGGTCCCAAAACGCTTGGCACGCGCGCGCGCGTGCCACGGCAAATAGGGCGCGCCAGCCTAGCCGCCCACGCGCTGCTCGGTCACGTCCCGCGCCACCAGACCCGCGTACAGTCCTCCGCGCGCCAGCAGCTCGTCATGAGTGCCGCGCTCGGCGATATGGCCGTGATCGAGCACCACGATCTGGTCCGCATCGCGCACCGTGGACAGCCTGTGGGCGATCGTGATCGTCGTGCGTCCCTCGGCCAGACGCTCAAGCTCGGCCTGAACGGCTGCCTCGGTTTGGGTATCCAGCGAGCTCGTGGCCTCGTCCAATACGAGCACCGGCGGGTTGCGCAGAACCGTGCGCGCGATCGCCATCCGCTGCTTCTCGCCGCCCGAGAACCGGTAACCACGCTCGCCGACGACCGTGTCATAGCCCTCGGGCAGCGACACGATCAGATCGTGTACCCGCGCCGTGGCGGCCGCCGCTTCGACCTCCTCGTCGGTGGCGTCCGGTCTGGCGAAGCGCAGGTTCTCGCGGACGCTTGAGTGGAACAGGTAGGTCTCCTGCGAGACCACCCCCACAGTGGCCGCCAGCGATGCCAGCGAGACATCACGCACGTCGATGCCATCGATCGTGACCCGCCCGCGCTGGGGCTCATACAACCGCGCCACCAGATAGCCAAGCGTCGTCTTACCCGCTCCCGTCTCGCCCACGATCGCGGTGCGTGTCCCCGCAGGCACCACCAGGCTCACGTCCTCGATGTTCCAAGGCTCGGCGCCGAAGTAGCTGAAGAACACACCCTCAAAGCGCACCTCGCCGAGCAGCTCCTGCGGACGCAGCTGCACGGGATGCGGGGCCTCGACGATGTCGATGGGCAGATCGAGGTACTCGAAGATGCGGTCAAACAGGGCCAGCGAGGACTCCATTTCCGGCCCGACGCCCAGTAGCTGCTGGATCGGGAAAAGCAGCCGGGTCTGCAGCGTGGTAAATGCCACCACCGTCCCCACCGAGATCGCGTGCCCGAAGAGGTTCTCGCCCGCAAGGAAGTAGATGATCGCCGGCTGGATGGCGAAGGTCATCTGAATGGTGGACATCACCCAGCGGCCAGCCATGCGCGAGCGAACCTCCAGGTCTGCGATGCCCTTGGATTCGCCCGTGAAGCGCTCAGCGAGATCGGACCCTCGCCCCATGGTCTTGCCCAGCATGATCCCGGAGACCGACAGGGACTCCGAAACGAGCGCCGACATGTCCGCCAGGCGCCGCTGCTGCTCGCCTGTGATCTTGCGGCGAAGCTTGCCCACGCGGCGCACAAGCCACACGAACAGGGGCACGAAGACCAGCGAGATCACGGCCAATTGCCAGTCCATGATGCACATCGCCACCACGCTCGCCACCACGGTCGTTGCGTTCTGGGCGATCGTCGTGGCCGTTTGCGTAACCACGCTCTCAAGCCCGCCGATGTCGTTGGCGATGCGCGACTGCACCTCGCCCGTGCGCGTGCGTGTGAAGAACGCCAGCGACATCCGCTGCAGATGGGCGTAGACGGCGGCGCGCAGGTCGTGCATGACACGCTGGCCGACCACGTTTGACAGGTACGTCTGCCACACGCTGATCGCTGCAGTAGCGATAGCGATGAAAACCATCCCGCCGACCAGCTCGACCAGGAGCGTCGGGTTGTGCTTCAGGATGGTCTTGTCGAGGACTTCGCGCACCAAAAACGGCTGGGCCATGTTCAGCCCGGCGCCAATGACCACCAGCAGCAGCACAGAGCCCAGACGCGCGCGATAGGGAGCAAACAGGCGCAGCACACGCCCGCGTTCGCGCTTGCGGGTGGGGTCAAGCAGCGGTGTCGGCTCCTTCTGGGGACCTCGGAGCGAGCGCATCGCGCCAGTGCCCGCACCGCCTCCGGCCGCGCCAAATCCGTGTTCGCCCCCGCGTGAAAAGCTCATCTGGATTCCATAATGGCGCACCGCGCCATGGCACCCCCGCGGTGGCCGCTACACGATGCTGCCAATGATGCGCTCGACCTCGGCGATCGAGGTGATGCCCTCGCGCACCTTCTCAAGGCCATCATCGCGCAGCGTGCCCATACCTTCGCGGGCTGCCACAGCCGCGATTGCCTGCGGCGCAGCGCGTTCAAGGATCAGGGGACGCATGTCATCGCTGATCGACATCACTTCGTAAACGCCCACGCGGCCGCGATAGCCCGTGCCCGAGCAGCGCGAGCAGCCCACGGGCTCATAGATTGTCCCTTCGCCCAGGTCGTACTCTGCGCGCACCGCCTTCGACAACCGCTGGGGGCGCTTGCAGTGCGGGCACAGGATGCGCACAAGGCGCTGGGCCACGACACAGTCCACCGCCGACGACACGAGGAACGGCTCGATGCCCATATCGATCAGGCGCCCAAGCGTCTTTGACGCGTCACGCGTGTGCAATGTCGACAACACGAGGTGGCCCGAGAGCGCGGCCTCGACCGTGATCCGGGCGGTCTCGCGATCGCGGATCTCACCGACCATGATCACGTCGGGATCGGCGCGCAGCATCGAGCGCAGCCCCACGTCGAACGTGACCCCAGCCTTGGGCGCAATCTGCATCTGCTTGACCCCCGCGATGCGCTGCTCGACGGGATCCTCGATGGTGAGCACGCTTTTCTTGCCGTCGTTGACCTTGTGCAACGCGGCATACAGCGTGGTCGACTTACCTGAGCCCGTGGGCCCCGTCACGAGCACAGCGCCGCTGGGCTTTTCGATTGCATGGATAAAGCGCTCGAGCGCGATTGGAGGCATACCGAGCGACCCGAGATCCTCGATTGCGGCGCCCCTGTCAAGGATGCGCAGCATCACGCCCTCCCCACCGACCAGCGGCAGGGTCACGACGCGGATGTCAACCCGCCGCCCCTCCAGGGTGAGCGCGAAACGCCCGTCCTGGGGCACGCGGCGCTCGGAGATGTCCATATCAGCCATGATCTTGATGCGCGACACCACGCCAAGCGCCATCCGCCGCTTGACCGTTGCCGCGGGGACGAGCACCCCGTCGATCCGGTACATCACGCGCGTGTCACCCTCTTCAGGGTTCAGATGGATGTCAGAGGCGCCCTGTTCGACGGCCTGGGCGATGATCGAATGCACGAGCCTGATCACGGGAGCGTCGGGATCCCCGGAGTCCTCGGGTTCAGTGCCGTCGTCCTCCAGCACCTCCGGTTCGTCCTCGACGAGGTCGTCGATGGACTCGTCCATCCGCGCCAGGCGTGCCAGGAGCAGTCCCAATTCCTCGACTGAAGCTGCGACCGGCCGGATGCGGCGGCCAGTCATCATCGCGACGTCATCGATCGTAAGCACGTTCGTGGGGTCGCCCATCGCAAGCAGCAGCGCGCCGTCGGGCGCGAAGCCGATCGGCACAGCCTGGAAGCGCCTGGCCGCGTGGGCAGTGATCAGGTTGATTGCGCCCATGTCCAGGTCGAAAACCGCGAGATCCACGTAGTCGACGCCGAAGCGCTCCCCCACAACACGGGCGAGTTGCTCGTGGGTCAAGACGCCCTGCTCGACCAGGACCATCCCCGAGGGCCTGCCTTGGGCGCGTGCGATCTCGATCGCGTGGTCGACCGTAGCCTGGTCGGCGAAACCCATCTCAACGACCACTTCGCCGATCATGCGAGGCGATTGGGAGCGGCCGCTGGCGTGGTGGATACCGTTGTCTGCGTGCTCTACGACGGCGTCCACGGGCGTGGCGGCAGTCGTAGACGCCGCGAGTGTTGCCAGAGCGGAGTCGGTCATTACGGCCTGTATCGGCAACCGCCCGGAACTGCTTGACAAAGGCGGCGCTCCGGTGTGCCCCCGGCGGTCAGCAGGTGCAGGGCTGCCGTTGCGTCACGACGACCAGTCCAGTGCCGCTGCCGGCGACTCATCCTGGCCCTCAAGGGCATCGCTTGGTGCCAGCACGAACACCTCGCACATCATGTCCGGATGCTGCTGGTTGCCGCTCATGAACCCCACCACCTGTCGCCCTGTCGCAGCTTCGACCACCCGCTCAAAACGCTTGCGCATGATCTCCTGAAAGGCCATCCTCTGCTCGATCACAGCGTGCCCGTTTCCGCCCGAGAGCAGCGTCTCCTCGACGCGTGAGAATCCACCCCGCAGCACGCACACGACGAGGTCATCGGCATAGTAGGACTTGGCCTCTGTGGGACCGCGGCCATAGAACTCCTTCAGCAGCGCGACGAGGCCGTCCGAGATAGCCGTAAGCACGTCGCCGTGACTTCGGCCAGCGGGGGCGCCTGTCATTGACTGCAAGGCAGGTTCCTGAACTGCATCACCAACAGAAGTCCACTAGAAATCACCGAGTGGACCATCCGTAATTTGCCCTGATTTGCCCGGCTTCATTCGTGCGTCTTGCCCGGATGCGTGTGCACGCGGGGTCGCCGGCTATTTGCAGCGCGCCCGAGAGGATTCGAACCTCTGACCTTCGGTTCCGTAGACCGACGCTCTATCCAGCTGAGCTACGGGCGCAGGGCGGTCCAGTGTAGTGACCTCGCGCGCGCGCGCCGCGCTCAGGCGAACAACCCCCTTCCGTCGTCACTGGGGCTTAGTGTTCATTGTTACTCGGGTCGATAACCGCCATGCTGGTCGAAAGCTCGGTCGCGCCGTGTGTTTGAGATCGGCCGATTCGGGGTAGACATCGGTCAGGTTGCAGATGCCACAATGTGGCGATCCTGCGGCCTGACCCGGCAGGGGGCCCGATTGGTTCCCGCGGATCGTGAGAAGGGGGGTTCATTGGGGATAACTCGGAGTGGCGACGGTCCAGGCGGCCGGATTCGCTGCACCCCCCAGACGACCGCGCGCCCTCGGCGAAACCCACCCGCAGCTGACAGACAGGCGGGGCACTTGCGCCTCGGCCGCAGCCGTCCCCGCTGGACCGCCTCACGCCTCGGGATCGCGCTCGCCGGCACCTGGGCCCTGATCGCAGCAGCCGGTGCGCCCGCAGCGCACGCCATCGAACCCTTCGGCGTGCAGCGCTTTGAAGTGAAGACTTGTGCTGAAAAGGCGTGCGCACAGCCGGACGATCAGGCCGATGGCCATCCCAACTCGGTGGAACTGGCAATCGCCTTCACGCCGCACGGCGGAGAATTCAGGAATCTCCGGGTCGACCTTCCCCCCGGCTTTTCGATCGATCCCCAGGCTACGCCCGAGTGCGAAGTCGAACCGATCGAAGCGCACCTTGAAACCGAGTGCACGGCGTCAAAGGTGGGACGAGCCGAATTCGACAGCGGTTCCTTCGGCTTTCAACGTCCCGGGCTTTACAGCATCAAGCCCGCACCGGGCTCCAATATCCCTTTCGAGGTCGCCATCGCGACCAAGGGGTTCTTAGGGGGCGAAGGGGGTCTCGCACAGAACGTCGTCGTCAAGGGCGGCGTCAGCTGGCATCGGGAATCCGGGGTGAACGTTCCCACGGGCAACTACCACGAGTACTTCTATGCCCGCGCCCCAGTCAACGTTCACGTGCTCTCGATCCAGGCTCGTCTCACGGGGGACGCGACTCCGGGCACGAGCCTGGTTCAGCTTCCAGGCGAATGTTCCGGGGGTCGGCCTTGGCACCTGCAAGCCGAATCCAGCTCGCATGCAGAAAATTCAGAACTTCCGTCGGGCACGGTCTCGGAAGTCTCCGAAATGTCCAGCGACGCACCAACCGAAATCCAGGGGTGCCAAAGTGTCCCCTTCGAATCCGCGCTGGATGTGGCGCCGAGCGCAGTCGCAGCGGGCGGAAACACGGCCTCAGACGCCCCGGATGGAGTCGCAGTGACGCTCGGGTTACCGCAGCACACCGAACCGTCGGAACTCGGAACCGCGGATGCCAAACAGATCGTTGTCACGTTGCCTGAAGGCATGACCATCAACCCGTCGGCAGCCAAAGGACTCCAAACCTGCGGCGACAGCGAATTCGGCGTCAGCGACGCGGCGGGCAGCAACGAACCGCCCGAAGTCGAGGAAGCCGCGGGGGAAGCGACCGCTGTCGCGTGCCCGCCTGGATCGAAAATTGGCGCCGTTGAAGTGCAAACCCCGGACCTGCCTGCGCCCTTGACGGGTGCCGTGTACCTGGGAACGCCCCTGAGCGATGCGCCGGCCTCCGGCCAGGAGTACCGCATCTTCCTTACAGCCAGCGCACCCCAGGACGGCATCGAAGTCCGCCTCGTCGGAAATGTCGCCGCCAATGCCGCCACGGGCCGCCTCCAAGCCACCGTGCCAGTGCCGCAGGTCCCCTTTTCGGGCGCCACGCTGAGGCTCAACGGCGGTCCCAGCGCGCCGCTCGCGAACCCCCTTACCTGCGGCGAAGCGACATCCCAAGGTGCGCTGTCGCCGTATAGCGCGTCCGCATTGGCGGCGTCGGTGGCGACCTTCTCCGTGACCGGGTGTCCCGCGCCGCTCGCGTTCACTCCCGTCGAGACCAGCGAAGACCACTATTTGCAAGCCGGCGCAAGCACACCCCTTACGCTCGACTTCGCACGCGAAGGTGGCCAGCCCTACCTCTCGCAGCTGGCCACGACACTGCCCGCGGGCCTGCTCGGCGACATCGCCTCGGTCCCAACGCTTTGTCAAGAACCGCAGGCCAACGCCGGTGACTGCCCGCCAGCGAGCGAGATCGGGACGGTCCGGGCCACGGCCGGATCAGGCTCTGAACCGCTGACAGTGCCCGCAGCCGATGAACCCCCTGGGGCCGTGTACCTGACCGGGCCCTACGATGGGTCTCCCTACGGTTTGGCGATCGAGGTCGACGCCGAACACGTGAGCCCGTACCGACTCGGCGAGGTCGTGGCGCGTGCGACCGTGTCCCTTGACCCCTACACGGCACGCGTAACGATCACCGCCGTTGAGTCCTACGTGCGCTCCGACGGCTCCACCGCGCTCTCACCGACTCCCCTGCCAAGCATGGTCGGGGGCGTGCCTGTGCGTTTGCGATCCATCGCAATCACGCTTCAGCGGCCCCACTTCGTGGTCAATCCAACCAACTGCCAGCAATTGAGCATGCAAGCCACGCTTGTAGGCGTCGCAAGCCCGCTCGGGCCCGATGCGGCCACCGCCACGCTGCTTACTCCCTTTCAGGTAGGAGGCTGTGGCGCTCTGGCCTTCTCCCCTGGCGCCACAGCGACAGCGACGGCCCCGTCCTCGCGCGCCGGCGGCACGAGCCTCGCCGTGAGCGTGACCCCCGTCGCTGGACAAGCCAACCTGGGCGCGGTGACGCTTGCGCTCCCGCCCGAGTTGGTCGCGCGGCTCTCGCGGCTTCAGCAGGGATGCACAGGTTCGCAGTTCGCATCAAGTCCGGGTAACTGTCCTGCCGCATCGCGCGTGGCAAGCGGCACGCTCAAGACGCCGCTTCTGCCGGACCCCTTGACAGGCTCCGGCTACCTCGTCTCGCACGGCGGTGCATTCCCCGACCTCGATTTTGTGCTCGAAGGCGACGACCTGGGGCTGATCGAGGTGGGCACGACGGCGATCAGGAACGGGATCACGACGGTGACATTCACAGGGCTGCCCGATGCCCCTTTTGAAGACTTCACCGCCACCTTCGCGGGCGGTTCCAGCGGCCTGATCGCCGCAAACGCGAGCCTGTGCGCGCGCATCCAGAGCACGCGCGCAGCCGAAGTCGTGCTCAAGCACGGCAGGCTCGCGACCGCGACGCGCACCATCCGACGCCAGGTGCCGCTAACGCTCACCATGCCCACCACGTTCACGGCCCAGGACGGCGCGACGGTCACGCACAGCACCCCAATCGCGGTGTCCGGTTGCCGCGGCAAGACGGCCGTCAAGGCCGCAACGGCACTTTATCCCGCGGTGCACGTTCGCGGTCACAGCGCCCTGGTCACGGTGGCAGCTCCCGGCGAAGGCCGCGTCACGGTGCGAGGCCAGGACATCAAGCCCGTCACCCACACGCTGACCAGCGCAGCGACGCTCACGCTCAAAGCCGCTCTGTCTGCAGCCGGCGTGCAAATGCTGCGTCGCCACCACGAGTTGCACGTGGCGCTACACGTCGTCTTCAAGCCTACCGGCGAAGAAGGCCAGTCCGCACTTGCCGCGTCGCGCACCGTCCTGTTCAGAACCTAGACGCCGCCTACAACAGCCCGCGGATGGGATACAGGTCGGCGAAGCCGAACACGAGCATGATCACCCATCCCACGACGGCCGCCCGCGGTACACGCTTGTCGGCGAAAACGCGCGCAAGCGCCACGTATATGGACGGCATCACGATCACCATGTAATAGAGGTAATTCACGCGCAGCAGCGCATAGCTCTCGAACACCGACGGCACCCAGGTGCCTGCAAACCATGCGACCGCAATCAGCGCCAGCCTGTCACCGGTGCGCCACCAGATGCCCAGGCACGCCATCAGGGCCGGAATTGCCAGGAAGATGATGAACGGGTTCATCGCTCCCTGGAAGAAGTAGATCGGGTGCGACGCGATGGTCTTGCCGCCCGCCTTTACTTCTGATGCCGTCTTGGCGTAGGGAATCGCCTTCTCGTTGAGCAGCCACTGAAACGGCGTGGAGGAGATCCCGGATTCATTGGGGTGTGTCTTGAGCAGCGTCGCGTAGTTGACCATGTGGAAGAAGTGTGTAAACGGGCTGCCCGCGTAGGTGATTTTCGTCCCCGTGTCATAGGCCGGCACCGCGAGGTCCAGGATCCAGAGCAGGAACAAGAAGCTCACAGCGGTGGCTCCGAACATGATCCCAGCGGGGCGCACATATGAACGCACCCAGCGGCTCACGCCTTCCTCCTTCCACCACGCGCGCAATAGCCGCAGTGCCTCAAAGAGCACAAACGCAGCGATCAGGTAGATCGCGGCTTCCTTCATACACATGCCAATGCCCAACGCGACACCCGCTGCGATCGGCTGTCTTCGCAGGTAAAAGGCGGCGGCGATGATCATCAGCGCGACGGCATAGATGTCGAGCAGGCCGGCACGGCTTTGCACGAGGAACAAGTTGTCGAGGGACGCGACCCCCGACGCGCCCGCCGCAAGCCATCCAGAGCCGCCCGCCGATCGCACAAGCCAGTAGATGGCCGCCAACGCGATCAGCCCGAAGATGATGCTGCCAAGCCTCCAGCCCCACGGGTTGTCCCCGAAGATCTCGATGCCAGCCGCGATGATCAGCTTGGCGAGCTGGGGATGCTCTGCGTTGGGGTCCTTGCCCTTCGGCGCCTTTTCGTAGTCCTCGCCAGCCGGCGGGGTGATGCCGTCGATCACGCGCGCCGCGTTGACGTAGTAGGCCTCGTCGAAGATCAGCGTGTGCGACGCCGGGGTCTTGCAGGGCGCCGAGCACGGCTCCTGGATATCGATCACACGCAGGGCAAACGAGACCACCAGGATCGCGCAGAGTGCGATCACTGGCGCCAGCGGGTCCGCAAGCCAGCCACGGACCGGGCTCCCAATGGACCGCCGCGCCCACGCGCCGAGGTCCGCCACCAACTCGCGCAGCCCAGGGGTCTCTTCAGCGCCGCGCGCCGGCGCGCCGTGGTCTGCAGCACGTCCCCGGGGAGCCGCTCCGCGGCGTCCTCGCTGGGTCACTGACCAAGCCTCACGCCCAAAACCTAACGGTTGGCGCTCGCCTCGCGTCGCGCCCCTGCAATGCTTGGCGCGGCGCGCCGGCGCGACTGACCGGACGTCCGTTGGCTGCCTGCCTGGCCACTCAAGCTCGAGCGCGCGCAGCCCGATCCCAGTGTTGCGGACGGCGCCGACGCAAAGCCGGCAGTCCGACTGCAAACAGTCCCACGTTCACCCAAGAAGGAGCCTTGCCGCATGGCTTGCCTGCTGCGCCAAGCTCGCCTCAAGCGAGCACAGTCCTCGCGTGCACTAGCACTTTGCAGGACCAAAAGCGCGCAGCAATCCGTGGCGCATCCGTTGCTGAGGGCAGGCGGGCGCGTCCATCGCAGGGCAAGGGGACGCCTCCTCACGGGGACAGTGGGGCGTGTCTCGTCGGGACCGCTGCGCCCTCTGCTGCGGCAGCGAGGGCGCAGCTTCCCGGCTTCTACGAGGTTCGTGCGGCTCACGCTGATGAATCGCAGGCTCGTGTTCCTCCTCACGACCTGAGCGGGGGCCGCACGTTCCTCAGGGCTCGCGGCCCGCACGGTCGTCGGCTGCCGCGATCAGGCCCGCGTCGGGCCTGCCAAGTGGCCCCAAAACGAACCCGACCCCGTTTGAAGGGGCCGGAGTTCATACCGCGACAGAATGGCGGAGAGGGCGGGATTCGAACCCGCGATGGAGTTTAACCCCCATACTCGCTTAGCAGGCGAGTGCCTTCAGCCTCTCGGCCACCTCTCCGCGGGGCCCAGCCAGTGTAGAGCCTTCGCCGGTTCGCGCCCCCGGCGCAACCGTCGCGCCGGACACGACCGTGTCAAAGCCTGTGCCGCCTAGATGACCCGCCCACCTAGCCGGTGCGCCAGATGACGATCGAGCGCCTTGACGTGTTGCCGCGATCGTCCACGGCAAGTACCCAGAAGACATGCCGACCGGCGGGCAGCCTCTTGGCGTCCCACCACCACCAGCGCACCTTGAACGTTGGTAGCCCAAGATGGGATGTGAACGTCCGCACGTGGTCGTGGTTGTCGGTTTCCAGCGTAATGCGCGTCACGCCGAACGGATCGCTGGCGGCCACGGCGACGGTCATGTCTCCATGCACGTGCTCGCCCTGGGTCGGTCGCGCGATCGTAATCGACGGGCCGTGGAAATCACCGCACGGTTCATGCAGCGTGTCGCCCTGGTGGGAGTAGACCGAGAGCGCCGAGAAGGCCGACGTGGGTTGCAAGGCTGTGTCGATCAGCCCGAAGTCCGCTCTCGTTTCGTTCTCTTCAGCAAGGTCCTGAAGGCCGAACCAAATCGCCACCTTCACATACGGGTTCTGCGCCAGACAGTGATAGGCCTGACGCAGATACGTGGCCTGCGTAACCGTGTTCACCCCGCCGGCCTTCTGGCCCGCCCAGGCGCCGATGTTGCACTCGCCCGGGTATGTGCTCCAGCCGAGCTCGGTCATCCAGATCGGCTTGTTGTCGCCGTGGGCGCGCTCAACCGCGTACACGCTGCGGTAACCGAGAAACGACCAGCGGCTGATCAAGCGGCTATGTGGCGCACTCCATTCGTATTCGTACGGTGATTTGATGTTGCACGCCGTGTCCGTGTGCACGCCAACGGCATCGAAGTAGCCCTTGATCCCATACCGATACAGCTGTTGAAGGAATTCCCAGTCGTTGCCCGTGAGCCCACCAAGCACCACCGTGGCGTCCTTGTTGGCGCGCTTGACCACCGGGTACGTTGCGCGCATCAGAGCCGCATATTGCTGCGGATTGGCGCCCGTGGCCCAAAAAGCAGAAGCATCCTCCTCATTCCAGACCTCGTAGGCCGAGACGCGGTTGCCCATGCGTTTCGCGAGCTTGCCCATGAAGTTCGCATAGTCGGCGGGGTTGCTGGGGGGATCCAGCGGGTTGCTGGAGCCCGACTCCCATTGGGGAGTGTCGAGCACGTCCACAAGCACCTTCGTATGAGCCGGCAGCGTGCGCAGGCCCGCTTCGATCCCACCCATCTGCGCGGGACTGAGGTCACCGCGGTCTGGTTCAGCAGCAGCCCAGGACACGAAGACGCGCACCCACTTGACCCCGAGCGTGGAGACCCACGCGTCGGTCTGTTGCGAGTAGCCAGAGGGACCGTTGAGTACCACGCCCGACGCCGGCGCCGCGTGCGCCGAGGAGGCGACCGAGGACCAGCTGCTCGCAAGTGCAATCGCGAAAACGCCCGCGATCGCCGCGCTCAGGCTGACGGTTCGCCGCACGGTCGCGTGACTTCTCGCCGACCCAGCACCGACCATGAACGCAAAGCCGGCGCGACAAGTGCGGGCCGGCCTCTTGTTGGATAACACCTCCCTTACATCGGCAGCAGACGCCGCGATGGTGAGCCCACAGCCATCTGTCAACTAAGTTTCTACGCTCAACCAAGGATCAGCACTCTTGGAGGGGTGGCAGAGCGGTTGAATGCGGCGGTCTTGAAAACCGTTAGGCCGGGTGACCGGTCTCGGGAGTTCGAATCTCCCCCCCTCCGCTGCAAAGCCGGCGGCACGGCTCCTGCGGTAGCGCCCAGCCCGGCTCTCGCGTTACGCGCCAAGCACTTCGATCACCACGAACAGCAGGTAGCAGCCGGCCAGGGCGCCGCCGCCCAGTCTGCGCATGCCACGCGGAGAGCCGAGGAGCGCCAGGGACAGCGCGGTCATCACCGCGAGCAGGGCCAGGTCCAGGCGCGCGGACGCCGAGTGCGTGGTCAGCGTGACAAGGAGTCCCGGAATCGCCACCCCGACGACCAGGTTGATGGTGTTGCTGTTGAATGCCTCGGCAACAAGGGCCGCGCCGCGCCGCGCCAAGCCGAGACGCAGCCCCGTGAGCGCATTGGGCAGACTCGTGAGCGGGCCAAGTACGAGCGCTCCAACGAGTGCCGGCGCAAGCGCCCAGTCCTGCCCCAGCGACAGCGCCGCTTCAACCATCCCGAAGCTGCCAACCACGATCAGGATCACGTCGAGTGCCATCAGCAGGAGTTGCCTGCGCGTCGCGAAGTGCACGCGCGGCGCTACTCCATCGTGCCCATCGCTGTCGTCGATGCTCTCAGCGATCAGGCGTTTGACAGCCGCAGGCAGGTATGGGTGGCGAGCGACGCGAGCACCAGCGACAACGAGTGCCAGGTAGGGAGCGAGGACGCACACGAGCGCCACGACGGCGACAACCGCCGACAGCGCGCCCAGAAGCAGGCCGATCACGATCGCGGTAACCGCCAAGCCGACGCCCCCCTCCAAAATCAAGGTCTGGCGCCGGACGCGCACCGTGCCCGCAAGGAGCGCACTGAGTCCAAGCATCGAAGCCAGGTTGAACGCGTTGGAGCCCACGATCACGCCGACGCCCGCAGCGTGTGCACCCTTGGCAAGGGCGGAGATCGCGGAGGACACCTCCGGACCATCCGCCGCAGCGGCAGTGAGCAGGCCAATCACCACCTCTGGCAAACCAAATCTCGCTCCGAGCCTGTCCAGGCGGCGCGCAAAGGTCGCCGCGGCGGCCAGCGTCAGCGCGAGCGAGACCGCCAGCAAGGCGAGCGCGAGCAGCGGTGCCATCGCTACCCCCCCTGCGCGCTCACAAAGCTGTGATGTGCGCGCCTAGCGGGGGTTTCCGAAAGGACCATGATGTTCTGCGACGGGTCGATGAAGCCACTGCCGACCAGTCTTCCCGGCTCACCCAGCGATGAGCCTAGCGCACGCGTTACGCGGCTCCCATCCACGCGCTCCACCACGCGCTCCTGCGCACGCGGCAACATCCAGCGACGGCCGGTGTTAGCTTGCGGTGAGCAGACGATGCGGCTATGAGCAGACGATCAGGCACGCTGGCCAGGATGGCCCTAGCGCTTGCGGTGGTTCCGACGGTGGCGTCGGTGGCATTCGCTGCGCCTTGCGATGCCCAGACAGACCAGGGCGGCGTCTGGACCTTTCAGTCAGAACCGGCGCTGCAGGCACCGGCTCTGGAAGTCACCGCCCCCACCGCGCCTGCCACGGAGCTCACGGGAGCCACGGCGGCGGCGGAGAAACTCGAACAAGCTCCGGGATACCTGTTTGTCGCGCCGATCAAGAACTTTGCTCACCCGGGCGTGCTGATCGGCAAGCCCGGGCCGGAGATCGTCGAACAGGACGGCAACCCGATCTGGGAGCAACCGCTGGGTGAGCCCGTAGCCGTCGAAGGGCGGACACGCGAAACCGTGGCGATGGACTTTCACGAGGCCACCTACAACGGTCAGCCCGTGCTGGTGTGGTGGCAGGGGTACATCACGCCGCAGGGGTACGGCAGCGGCGTCTGGGAGATCGTCAACCAGCACTACCAGCCGGTCGCAAGCGTGCACGCACCACCCGGATTCGCGCTGGACTTCCACGAGATCGCGCTCACCAACAACGGGACCGCATACATCGTCGCCGACCGGCTGGACAAAGTGAGCCTGACGTGCTGCGGCGGGCACTCCAATGGGGAGATCTACGACGAGGTGGTCTTCGAAGTGAGCATCAAGACAGACAAGGTGTTGTGGGGATGGGACCCGCTGCTGCACGTGCCCCTGCGCAACTCCTACACGACGCCACCGACGACCAACGCACCGTGGGACCCCTACCACATCAACTCGATTTCGTTCACGGCGTCGGGCAACCTGATCGTGTCGCTGCGAAACACATGGGCTGCATACTGGATCACCCGCACGTCTCCGCAGAACAACGGCAGCGTGTTCGCGGTCCTCGGCGGCAGAGCGTCGACATTCAAGATGGGTCCAGGCGCCCAGTTTGCCTGGCAGCACGACGTGCTCCAGGGTGAAAACGGGCACGTGAGCATCTTCGACGACGAGGCCACCCCGGCCGTGGGCAAGCAGTCACGAGGGCTGGTGCTCGCGCTCAGCTTTACCGACCACACCGCTGACGTCGTCCATGAATACGTGCTGCCGCAGCACTCCTATACCGGCAGCCAGGGCAACGTGCAAGTCCTGCCCAACGGCAACCTCCTGGTCGGATGGGGCCAACTGCCGTACATATCCGAATACGACCCCGAAGGGACTCTGCTCTACCTCGGGGCTCTCCCGGGGCCGGACGAGTCCTACCGGGCCTTCCGCTCGCCCTGGATCGGCCTGCCGTTGACAAAGCCCTCGCTGACGGTCGAGACCGCCGGCAACGGCGTCGAGGCGTACGCCAGCTGGAACGGCGCAACACAGATAGCCAGGTGGCAGTTCTGGTCGGGGGCGAACCCGGCGGCACTGACAGAGGTGGGAGGCCCGGTCGCGCGTCAAGCGTTCGAGACGGCAACGGCGGACTCCGAACGTGCCGCCTACTACGCGGTCCAGGCGATCGCCGCAAACGGTCACGTGCTGGGCACCTCGGACGCGGTCGTGCCACAGGCTCCCCCCGCACCCGCCACGCCGACAGCCGCAACTCCCAGCACCTGACGCCGCGACGCCGGCCGATGGTTCCGCGGTGCGTCCGGCGCTCTGGTATCAAGGGTGGATGCCCAAGCGCGCAAAGAAGCGACCTCGCCGACTCGCGTTGCCCACGCCCAATCAGCTCAGCGAACGGTCAGACCGCCTGCTCTACGACGTGCTCATGATGCGCAACACCGCAGCCCTGCTCGACGAGGATGCGAGCTGGAATGAGGGCTGGCGGGAGCTCACGCAGTCCATGGCCGTCGTGGAGTCATTGCTGGCGCACACGCGTTCGCTGATCGAGTTCCTCTATCCACCCAAACGGGTGACCAGCAAACACCGGCGCAAGCGGGGCGAGGTCTTCGCACTGGACTACTGCAGGGCGGGTTGGCACGCGCCCAGGGGCAAGGAGCTCGCCAAAGTGCGCAAGGCGATCGACCGCGACATTGTCCACCTCAGCCTCGCCGAGTTGCCAGCCACGCGCAGCGGCGAGTACGCCCGTCTGGTCGCCACTCTTCGCGGCGCGATCTCGGCCTTCCTCGATGACGCGACACGCCTGTCGACGCAAACCAGTACCGATATCCGTGCCGCCCTGGACCCCGAACGTGCGCCTGCCCGTGTGGGGGAGACGACACGCGTGTCCATGCCCATTCCCGCGATGCCCCTGCCGCGGCGCGCAAATGGCAGACCGGCGCAGACGCCCGCGCGAGCGATCCGCCCTAAAGAGCCTTCCCCCGACGAGCCCCTGGAGGTGCTGAGACGGGCCCGGTAGCCCAACCCGAGTCGCTGCATCCTGCCGTCCGCGAGTGGTTTGCGAGGCGCTTTCCAGAAGGGCCCACGCAGGCGCAAGCGCAGGGCTGGCCGGTCGTAGCCAGCGGCGCCGACACCTTGATCGCCGCGCCAACCGGCTCCGGCAAGACGCTTGCCGGGTTTTTGATGGCCATCGATGGGGCCTACCGTGCTCATGCAGCGGGCCAGATGCAGCCCGGCCAAACGCAGCTGGTCTACGTGTCGCCCTTGAAGGCGCTCGCCGTGGACATCCACGAGAACCTCCAGCGCCCACTCGCAGAGATCGCCGAAGTGGCGGCGGAGCTGGGAGCGCCGGCGGCTCCGATCACGGTCGCCGTGCGCACCGGTGACACGCCTGCGAGCGCGCGCGCGGCGATGCTCAAGGCACCGCCAACGTTCCTGGTGACCACGCCCGAGAGCCTGTACCTGCTGGTCACTGCGCAGCGCAGTCGCGCCATGCTTGAGTCCGTGCACACAGTGATCGTGGACGAGATCCACGCGCTGGCGCGCGACAAGCGTGGGTCGCATCTGGCACTGACTCTCCAGCGGCTCGATGGCATCCAGCGCGATGCGCGACCGCAGCGCATCGGCCTGTCCGCCACACAACGCCCGATCGAGGCCACAGCGCGGCTGCTTGTGGGCGCCGGCCCACCGCTGCCCGGGATCGTCGACTGTGGCCACGAGCGCGAGCTTTCAGTGCGCATCGAGCTGCCCGAGACCGAGCTCGATGCCGTGGCGAGCACCGATCAGCTCGGCGAGGTCATGGACCGGATCGCTGCGCACGTCGAGGATCACCAGACCACGCTGGTCTTTGTCAACACGCGCAGACTCTCAGAGCGTCTCGCGCACATGCTCGGCGAGCGGCTGGGGGCTGACCGGGTGGCAGCACACCACGGCAGCCTCTCCGCAGACCGCCGACAGCGCACCGAGGCGCGCCTTCGCGCGGGCGAGCTGAGTGCGCTCGTGGCAACGGCATCACTTGAGCTGGGGATCGACGTGGGGCCCGTGGAGCTTGTCTGCCAGGTCGGATCGCCACGGTCGATCGCGACCTTTTTGCAGCGCGTGGGCCGCTCAAACCACTCGCGCCTGGGTGTGCCGGAGGGAATCCTTTTCCCGATGACACGCGACGAGCTCGTCGAATCTGCTGCGCTGCTGGCAGCGGTGCGGGCAGGCAGGCTCGACTGCACACAGGCGCCAGTGGCACCGCTCGACATCCTCGCCCAGCAGCTCGTCGCCGAGGTGGCAGCAGCCGAGGAGTGCGACGAGGACGCGCTGTACGAGCTGGCCCGCGGCGCGGCGCCGTACGCCACGCTTACACGCGAGGACTTCGACGCAGTCGTCGCCCTGACGGCCGAGGGAATACCGACCGGTCGCGGCCCGCGCATGGCATACCTGCACCGCGATGCGATCAACGGCGTGCTGCGCCCGCGACGAGGTGCGCGCCTGGCAGCGCTCACCAGCGGTGGCGCGATCGCTGAAGTGGGCGACTACCGCGTGATCGCAGAGCCCGATGACAGCACCGTGGGAACCGTCAACGAGGACTTCGCGATCGAGTCCATGGCCGGCGACGTGTTCTTGCTGGGCACCCACTCCTGGCGGGTGCGCCGCGTGCGCCCCGGGGAGATGCGAGTCGTCGATGCCGAAGGCGCCAACCCCACGATCCCGTTCTGGGTCGGCGAGGCACCGGCGCGCACAGACGAGCTCTCCGAAGAGGTTTCCGAGCTGCGTCGCGCCCTTGGCGGCGCACTGGAGTCCGAGTCTGAAGGCCAGCGGCACGCGCTTGCGCTCGCGCGCGAGCGCTGCGGACTCGACGAGCATGCAGCGAGCCAGATGGTGGCCTACGTGGCAGCCGCGCGCGAACAGCTGGGCGTATTGCCAAGCAAGCACGAGGTCGTGTTCGAGCGCTTCTTTGACGAAGCCGGCGGCATGCAGCTGGTCGTCCATGCTCCCTTCGGCGCGCGCGTCAACCGTGCCTATGGTCTTGCGCTGCGCAAGCGCTTCTGCGTCACGTTTGACTTCGAGCTGCAAGCGGCGGCCTCCGACGACGCGTTGGTGCTCGCGCTGGGTCCGCAGCACAGCTTTCCGCTGGACTCCGCGCCGAAGCTCGTGCGCTCGGACGTCGCAAGGGCAGCCCTGGAACAGGCGGTGCTCGTGTCCCCGCTGTTTGCCTCGCGCTGGCGCTGGAACCTCAACCGTGCGCTTGCGGTACTGCGCTTCCGGGGCGGCAAGAAGAGCCCAATCCAGATCCAGCGGATGGAGGCCGACGATGTCATGGCCGCCGTGTTTCCCGAGTTTGCCGGCTGTCAGGAGAACGCACCGCCGGGACCGATCGAGATTCCGGACCACCTGCTTGTGCGCCAGACGATGCAGGACACCCTGCACGAGGCGATGGACGTCGAGGGTCTCGTCGATCTGCTCGCACGCATGGAGTCCGGCAAGATCAAGACGCGTTTCGTCGACAGCACCGAGCCGTCGCTTCTGGCCCACGAGATTCTCAACGGGCAGCCGTACACGTTCCTCGACGACGCTCCGCTGGAGGAGCGACGCAGCCGTGCCGTGCAGGTGCGGCGCGGACTGCCAACGGCAATCGGCGTCGAAGCCGGCGGGCTCGCGCGCTTGGACCCCGCAGCGATCGCGCGCGTACGCAACGAGGCCGCTCCGGACATCCGCGGGCCAGAGGAGCTCCACGACCTGCTGCTGTCGCTGGTCGTATGCCAGCCACTTCCACTACACCAGAGCTGGTTTGAAGAGCTTGTCGACGGGAGGCGAGCGATGACAATCTCGCCGGCGGGGCTCTGGTGTGCAACCGAGCGTCGCACGCTGGCTGAAGCCGTCTTGCAAGACGCCACGTTTGACCCCGATTACCGCATGCCAGCGAACGCCCAGAGCGAGCCGCCGGACGCCGATGTTGCAGCCGCCAAGGTCGTGGCCGGCCACCTCGATGTGCTCGGCCCTGTGACAGTGGCGCAACTGGCGGCCGAAACGGCACTGCCGCAGAGCCGCGTGCAGGTCGGACTGGCACGCCTTGAGGGCGAGGGATTTGCTCTTCGCGGCAACTTCGATCCAGCGCTCAACGCCCGTGGCGACGCCGATGGGCACACGCCCAGCGAAGAGCAGTGGTGCGCGCGACGGCTGCTGGCGCGCATCCACGGATACACGCAGAACCGTCTCCGACGGGAAATCGAACCGGTCAGCGCACAGAACTTCGTGCGCTTTTTGCTGCGCTGGCAGCACGCCACCCCCGATGCCCGGTGCCATGGCCGCAGCGGCGTACTTGAGGTGATCGACAAACTCCAGGGCTTTGAGCTGGCTGCCGGCGCGTGGGAGCAGTCGGTGTTTGGCGCCCGCATCGAGGCCTTCCAGGAGCGCTGGCTTGAGGACATGTGCCTGTCCGGAGAGGTGGTCTGGGGCCGCCTTGGCATACGCGCCGCGACGCCTGGCGACGGCGCCCCGCAACGCGGCTCTGCCCCACCGTCGCGCGCTACCCCGATCACATTTGCCTTACGCGAGGATCTGCCGTGGCTTTTGCGCGCTGCACGTGGCGAGAGGGTGCCCGAGGAGCCCACCCAGGGAGCCGCCCGCGAGCTGCTCGAGGCGCTGCAAGCACACGGAGCGATGTTCCAGTCCGAGTTGCGTGCCGCCACGGGCCGCCTTGCAGGAGAGGTCGAGGAAGGTCTGTGGGACCTGGTGGCGCGAGGTCTCGTCACCGCCGATGGCTTCGCGGCCGTACGGGCACTCTTCTCGTCCCGGGAAGCATGGCAACGTAAGCGCCGCCACTCCCAGCGACGGCGGCTTGGCGGGCGCCGGATGGCCCCGTTGGGCAATAGCTCAGAGGGACGATGGGCGCTACTGCCAAGCGCATCAGCGGCCGCTGCCGACTCCGACCCCGGGCTCGGAGATCCTGAAGCGCTGGCCGAGCAGGTGGCCGGCCAGCTGCTTGCCCGCTGGGGGGTGATCTTCTGGGACCTCATGGCCCGTGAGACCGTGGCCGTGCCCTGGCGCGAGCTGCAGTGGGCACTGCGGCGCCTTGAGGCTCGCGGGCTGGTGCGCGGCGGACGTTTTGTGACGGGATTCTCCGGCGAGCAGTACGCCCTCCCGGAGGCAGTTGAGCTGTTGCGGCGCGTGCGTCGCAGCGCCGCCGACCGCGACACGGTCCGCCTGAGCGCCGCCGACCCGCTGAACCTGGCGGGCATCATCCTGCCAGGCGCGCGCGTACCCGCGCTGCGCAAGCACTCGATCAGCTACTGCAACGGCATGCTGACAAAGGACCCACCGGTGGAGTCCGTAGTAGGTACACGGCACGCCGACCGGCTGGCGGGCGTCCAGAGAGCGTGAGCGCAGCTCAGGGCCCGGTGGCGTCAGGGCCCGGTGGCCTTGAAGCGACCGCGGGCGCTGAGCATGCGCACAATGTGCTCCGGCGCGCGCGCCGGCGAGCCGGCGTCAAAGGGTGGCTTCGGGTCGTACTCGATGCC
>CAJCHW010000003.1 GCA_903970125.1 Chlamydiota bacterium | reverse complement strand
AGACGCCGAGCGCGGCGCACTTGACGCACTGTTGCCAGGACCGGTGACGGTGCTCTTGCCAAACCCCTCGCAGCGCTTCCCGTTGGCGTGCAGTGGGGCGAGCGCGCTGGGGTTGCGGGTGCCGCGCCTGCCCGCCCGCATCGATGCGCTCGCTGAGCTTGCCAGTCCCGTGATGCAGTCGAGCGCCAACCTGACCGGCGGCCCGGAGGCGCGCCGGCTTGATGAAGTCAACGGGAACGTGCGCGCCGGCCTGGATCTCGAGCTCGACGGTGGTGAGCTGCCAGGGGTCGCTTCGACCGTACTCGACCTCTCCCGCTACCGCACCGACGGCACCTGGCGGCTGGTGCGGGAGGGTCCCTTGGGCGCCGGCGAGATCACGCGCATACTGGCGTGAAAGTCTCCGCTGCATGCGCTTGGCGGCCGCCTGCGCGCGGCCACGACTGCTAGCCTCCGAAACGGTTGCCGTAACTGGCGCAGGAGGGTGGAATCAACCATCGGGAAGCGAGCGACCGTAGCCACATAGCCGCGCGCCTGGGCACACTCGAAGCTGTCATCTGCGCACAGGAGCGTGTCCATGTCTGAGTCCTTCCCCGATTTCGAACCGTCCGCCGACTACCTGAACCGGCCGCTCGCCGACGTCGATCCGGAGATCGCTGCGGTTCTTCGTGGCGAGCTCTCACGTCAGCGCGACACGCTGGAGATGATCGCCTCGGAGAACTTCGTGCCCCTGTCGGTGCTCGAATGCCAGGGGTCGGTGCTGACCAACAAGTACGCCGAGGGTTACCCCGGCCGGCGCTACTACGGCGGCTGCGAGTGGGTCGACATCTCCGAGCAGCTGGCGATCGACCGCGCCAAGTCGCTGTTCGGCGCTGAGCACGCCAACGTGCAGCCGCACTCCGGCGCGCAGGCCAACACGGCCGTCTACCACGCGCTGCTAGAGCCCGGCGACCGCATCATGGGCCTCTCGCTCGCGCACGGGGGGCATCTGACGCACGGGATGAAGATCAACGTCTCCGGCCGCTTCTACGACGCGAGCGCGTATGAGGTCGACCGCGAGACCAGCCTGATCGACATGGATGCAGTGGCCGAGCTCGCGCGCGAGCACCGCCCGAAGCTTTTGCTGGCAGGCTGGTCGGCCTACCCGCGCCAGCTGGACTTCGACCGCTTCCGCGCGATCGCCGACGAGGTGGGAGCGATGCTGATGGTGGACATGGCGCACTTCGCCGGGCTCGTCGCGGCGGGGCTTCACCCCAGCCCGGTGCCCGTAGCCGACGTCGTCACGACGACCACGCACAAGACCATCGGGGGTCCGCGGGCAGGCATGATCCTGTGCAAGGAGCAGTACGCAAAGAAGATCGACTCGGCGGTCTTTCCCGGTCAGCAGGGCGGGCCGCTTGAGCACGTGATCGCGGCCAAGGCCGTGGCCTTGAAGCTCGCCGCAAGCGAGGCCTTCGTTGAGCGTCAGCGACGCACGCTGGCCGGCGCCCAGGCGGTATCTCGCCAGCTGCTTGACGGTGGTCGCTCCCACATCGGGGCCGCCGCCGGCCAGTTGAGTGTGCTCACGGGCGGCACCGACGTGCATCTGGTGCTCGTCGATCTGCGCAACATGCACTCAGAGCTCACCGGCCGCGAGGCCGAGGATCGTCTGCACGAGATCGGCATCACGGTCAACCGTAACGCCGTGCCGTTTGACCCGCGGCCACCGATGCAAGCGTCTGGGCTGCGGATCGGCACGCCCGCACTGGCCACGCGTGGTCTGCAGCTGGACGACTTCGACGAGGTCGGAGACGTGTTGACGACTGCACTGCTTGCCGAGGACTTCGACAGGCACGCCGGCGAATTGGCCGCACGCGTACAGGCAATCGTGGAGCGCTACCCGCTGTATGGGGTGCTTTCCACGGGGGCCGCAGCCGCCAGTCTCAGCGCCTCTTAGACGCGCGTCGCACGCGACTGAGGCGCGTGCGATCCTTTTGCTGAGCGTTTATGCATCTGACCGAGCTCGATGCGCTCTATGCCTTCGTCGTGGCAGGCGCCATTACCGCCGTTCTGACACCGCTGACGATGCGTTTCGCCAAGGCGGTAGGCGCCGTCGACACGCCGCGAGAGCGGGGTCTCGCTCAGCGGCCCGTGCCGCTGCTCGGCGGCCTTGCGATCTTCGCCGGGACACTGACCCCGGCGCTGATCTGGCTGCCCACCAGCGAATCGACCGTGACTCCCGCAACCGGCGTTGCCCCCGACAAGACGACCTTGCGGCGCAGGCACGCCCGTCACGCCCGCCCCCATGCGGCCGTTCACCACCGGCTCCTGCATCACGCAGCGCGCCATCTCGGTGCGCACCACGCCGCCACGCACGCCGCGGTCCCACCGCAGGGCGTCGTCCACTGGTACGGAGTCTTTTTGGCCGGCGCCCTGATCACGGTCGTGGGCGCACTCGACGATCGCTTTGACCTGCACCCGCTGGTGAAGTTCGCCGGTCAGATCGTGGCGGCGGTGACAGCGGTGCACTTCGGCGTCGACGTCAAGGACATCGCGGTGCCCTTCGTTGGCCTGCTGCATTTCCCCAGCGCTGGTGGCGCGATCACGGTCGTCGCGCTTGTGGCGATGATGAACGTGGTCAACTTCTCCGACGGGGTTGACGGGCTGGCCGCGGGGGTGGCGGCGATCATCGCGATCGCGCTCGCGATCATCGCGATCAGCCTCTATGAAGGCCACCACCTGCAAAGTCCCGCGCCGGCGGTGTTTGCGGCGCTGATCGCCGGCGGCTCGCTGGGCTTTCTCGTCCACAACTTTCCGCCCGCCCGCAGCTTTATGGGCGACTGCGGCGCCAATCTGCTCGGCCTGCTCATGGGCTGTCTCGCGGTCGAGGCGACGGTCAAGACCGAAGTCGTGATCAGCTTCGTGGCGCCGCTGATCCTGCTCACCGTCCCCTTCCTGGACACGACCTTCGTTGTGCTCAAGCGGCTGAAGTACAGGCGGCCGATCTACGCCCCCGACAGCGAGCATTTCCACCACCGCATGGCGCGCATCGGCTTTACGCCGAGGCGCACGATCGCCTATCTGTACGCATGGACGCTGATGCTCGCCGGCCTCGCGTTGGCGCTGCGCTTTGTCCCCTACTCAGACCACCACGGGCACTTCCACCTGGGCTGGTCGCTGCTGCTCGTCGGCCTCGGGCTGGTCGTGCTCGCCGCCAGCGTCTACCTGGTCTACCTGCTGGAGATCCTCAAGTTTCGGCGCCTTGACTTCTGGCGGCTGCGGTTGCTCAGACCGCACGCGTCGGAGGCCGAGATTCAGCGCGACGTCGCCAGACACCTGGAAACCGGCGAAATAGACGCCGTGGTGATCGAGCCCCCGGAGCAGCCGCGAGGGCCCGTCCCGAGTCCGGACGTGGCCATTTCCAAGCCGCCTGAGTCCCGCGCCCGGATCTAGCTGCGCGCCCGCCGCACGTGGGCGCTTGAGTGGGGCGCATTCAGCAGCGATTGAGCCGCCGGCAGATGGCACGCAAGCGCGTACGCGCAGAACACGAGCGTGGCCACTCGCAGCGCGCGGTTGCGGCTGAGCGCCGCCAGCGGCAGCAGCCAGATCGCATACCAGGGCAAAAGCCACGCAGTGCAAACCACCAGGGCAAGCGTGGCCCAGCCCGCCCCGGTGCGCCAGTCGCCGCCGCGGGCCGTCCACCACAGTGCCACGCACGTCACCGCCACGAACAGTGCCAGGTATGCGTCGCGCCACCACGTGGGCACGTTGTGCAACGCGTGCAAGCCGAGCAGGCGGCCCGTCTCTGCGGGAATGCTGCGCGGCTCGACCATGTTCTGCTGTGAGCTGACGGCCTGCAGGAAGCCGAACAGGTGCGAGCCGAATGCGACCAGCCCGACCGCGGCTATCACTGCCAGCGCTGCGACTGCGGCGGCGAGCAAGTTCAACCGCTCGCGCCTGCGCAGCGGGGTGCCCGCGGGCGCCGGGGAGGCGAGCACGAACGGAAGCACGAGCCCTGCCGAGACCTTCAATCCCACCGCCGTGGCCAGCGCCGCCATGGCCCCCTTCAGGCGGCCCGAGCCCGCTGCCGCGACGCTCTGCGGTCTTGCGGCAGTGAGGGCGAGCGCGCCCGACACCGCGAGCAGCACGAGCGTGTCGTTGTGGTCTCCGCCCACAGCCAGCTCCAGCAGCACCGGGTTGAGCCCGACAAAGACGGCAGCGGTGCGGCGGGACATGCCCATACGGCCCGCCGCATGCGCGACGAGCCAGATCGCCCCCAGGCTCGCCGCAGCGGCCAGCACCTTCAATGCCCAGATCCCGCCGCCGACACCCAGGGGTACCAGCGCATAGCTGAGCAGCGTGAACAGCGGGCCGTAGGGCGAGTGCTGGTGATGCCAGCCCACGAACCGATAGATGGCGTCGGCCGATGCCTGCGCGGGAACATGCGAGTAGGGATCGAGTCCGTGCAGAATCCCGAGTCGTGCGTAGTCGAGGTAGCCGAAGACGTCCAGTGAGATCAACGGCGGGGCCAGCACCAACAACACGTGCGCGGCCACGATCGTGATCGCGATCGCGCGCAGGGAGAGTGCACGGGCGGCGAGCAGCACGATCAGGTAGCCGACCGCCATCAGCAGCGTGAGCGTCTGGAAGCGTCCTTCCGAGAGGCTCATGCCGAGGCCGTGAAACGGTCCCGTCAGCCACGCGGGCCAGCCGCCCGCATGCGCGGGCACGTAGAGATTCGGCCGCCCAGCGGCGCCCATCGCCAGCAGCGCGACTCCGACGAGCACGCTTGCGAGACCCACCACACCCAACACGGAAAGCGTCAAGCGTGAGCCGGAAGTGCGCCAAGCGGCCTTGCGGGCACCGGCGTGGTCCCCGTCTGAGCCGCCAGCGTGGTCCGCCGCGGAGGCAGTGCCAGCGACAGGGATGCTTGCTGCAGCGATCGTGGCGATGCGCCAATTCTTGCGTGCCTGCCGACGCGCCGTCGAACTGGGCCTCTGCGTGGCTGCGAGCCGTCCGCCGCGCCTGCAAGCGTTTCGTGCGCCGAGTACTCTGTGGCGGGACCTCAAAAGCTTGGGGTTGCACGCTTGAGCAGCACACCCGCGCCGGTCGCCGGCGGACGGGCGGGGTGGATTACCCATGGGAACTGGTTATCGGACAAACGCACGGGAGGCGCTCACGGCGCTTCAGCCGTCCACTGCCTCAGAGCGCGACAGCCAACGTCACAGGCGCCGTCGGGCAGCCGGTTCGGGTGCAGCGCCGCAAGCCTCCGCACCCGCTGCCATAGCGCCGCGCCGCGTGCTGATCCTTTCTGCCGACGTCGGCGAGGGCCATGCCGCTGCCGCGCGCGCCCTGGCCCAGCAGCTCGACTCTCACCCCGAACCGACCGAGGTCACCGTAATCGATGGCCTCGAGGCGATGGGCCATTTGCTGCGGCTCGTCGTCCAGGATGGCTACCGCGTGCAGCTTCGCTTCATGCCCTGGACCTACACGGTCTTCTACTGGGTGCTCGAGCACATCTGGCCGATCAGGTGGGCGGTGCGCCGGATGCTCTACCTCTTTGGTGCTCGTGCACTTGAGCGCACGATCAAACGCCACAACCCCGACGTGGTGGTCTCCACCTACCCCGTGATCACTGTGGTGCTCTCGCGCCTGCGTCGCACCGGCGCCATCCACTGCCCCACGGTGGCAACCATTACCGATCTCACGGGCCTGTTCTTCTGGGCGCAGCCGGGGATCGATACCCACCTGGTCTGCTACGGCGAGTCCGTGTCCGCTGTGGAGCGCATCGCCGGCGAAGGCAGTGCGCGCCTTGTGCACCCGTTGATCTCGGCTGAGTTTCTACAGCCACGCTCGACGCCCGAGGCGCGGAGGGCGCTGGGGGTGCCCGAGCTTGGCCGCATGGTGATTGTGTCCGGGGGCGGCTGGGGCGTGGGCGACATCGACGGCGCCGTCCACGAGCTCTGTCGCGTCGAGGAGATCTCAAGCATCGTCTGTCTGGCGGGTCGAAACGAGCACCTGGCGGCGAGGCTGCGCACGGCCTTCGCCCACGAAGACCGCGTTCATGTCTACTCGTTTACCGACAAGATGCCCGAGCTGCTCGCCGCTGCCGACGTGCTCGTACATTCCACCGGCGGGGTCACCTGCCTGGAGGCCAAGGCGGCAGGCGTGCCCGTCGTCTCCTATGGACTGCCCGTCGGCCACGCCAGTCTCAATACCCGCGAGATGGCCAAGTTGAGACTGCTGCGGGTAGCCAACGATCTTGCCGAGCTCAGCCGTCACGTGCAGGCGAGCTTCGCCGGCGCTATCGGCGCGCGCGATGACGCCGAGCCGGCGGCGGAGGACCCCGCTGCGACGGGAACCGCCGACCACGCATCCAGACCCGACGGAGGGCTCGCATGGCGCAGCCGACCGGCTGCCGGTCTCGTGCTCAACCCCCCCCGGCGCGTGCGCGTGATCCCTGCATGGCGCCTCGGACTTGCGGCACTCGCGACGCAACTGGTCTTGCTGCTCGGCATCGGTACGTGGCTGATGTCCACCGACGAGGTAACCGCCCTTGCGGGCGTGATTTTGCAAGTGCACCCGCTCAAGCGGGTCGAGACCAACCGTCCCGATATCGGCATGATCGTGCGCACTGGGCCAGGCGATTTGCTCGGGCTCGCGGACGCGCTTGCGGCCCGGGGCATCCACGTCTCCTTTGCCGACGCACGGACGCCCTCGCCGGCGCTCGTCGCGAGCGTCCGTGCGCTGGGCGACGAACTCGTGCCCGGGCTGCCCCAGTCGGCCGCATTTCTGCGTTGGCTCAGGACCAGCTCGGTGCTCACCTCGCAGGCCCGTGCGCTCGGCCTGCACCACCACTTCTACTTCGTGCCGCCCACCCCTCGCCTGCTGCTTGGTCAACTCGTGCTCGCGCGCACCGACGGGGCGACGCCCGTGTACGGGACCGAGCGCTTAAACGCGGACAGCTCGCCTGCCTACGGCGGCATGCGGCGCGGTGACATCCTCGTGATCACCGCCGATGGGTCGGCGGCGTCGGTGTCTGGCATTGATCGCATCGCATCGGGACTTGGCGCCGACGGACTGGCGCCGGAGCCGCTCTCGTCGCTCACCGACGCCGGCTCGGCCTCGGGCGCCATTAGCGCCAGCAGCAGCGGCGAGCGCGCCAGCGAGGCGGCCGCCACGACCAACGCCGCCAAACAGAGCGCGAGCGGGATTCCCTGGGCCGGCGTCGCGGAGAAGCTCTCACCGAGTAGAAGCGGCGCGAGTATCACCGGAATCGCCGTCTGAGTCACAAACACCACGGGCGCGACGAGGATGGCCGGACGCTCCTGCAGTGCGCTCATCTCGCTGAGCGCCCCCACGATTGAAGCAGCAGCGGTCGAGAGTCCCCACAGCCCCGCGACGAGCAGACGCCCACGGTGGAGATCATCGGATACGAGCTTCGTGGCCACGCCGCTCCAGGCAAAGCCCAGCCCGGCGCCAATCATCGTGATCGATGCGGAGCGCCGCCCGAAGGCGGAAAGCAGATACGGGGTCATGGTGAGCGCTCCGAGGCCCACGAGCACAAGCGTCAGCGCCAGGCGGTGGCCGTGGGCGGTGCCGTTTGGCGGCGCCGTCAGCGCGATCCCGATCACGCTCGCGATGATCACCGCCACCGTCAGGCGGTCGCGGCGGCCGGCGTGCTCGCCGAGCATCCGCTGGGCGGCGAACACCAGCACCACCAACCCGAACGCCAGCGTGGGTTGGACCACCACGAGTGGCGCCCACCCCAGCGCAAGGACCTGCAAAGGCCAACCCAGGATCGACATCGCGGTGCCGCGGAGCCAGCGTGCGCGCCTGAGCAGGCCCCACAGCAGAGCGACGCGTAGGTGCTGGTCCTCGGGTGCGGCCTTGGCATCGGCTGCCTGGAATGCAATCCCTAGGCTGTACAGGGTTGACGCCGCGATCGCCGCTGCGATTCCAAGCACCAGTCCAGGCATGAGCAACCACGATGATCGCACTCCGCGCCGCCGCCCCCTCAATAGGTGCGTCGGCCGCCTGCCCGTGGCACCCGCGCCGGTAGGCCGTGGTCGCCGCTGAGCCGGGTGCCATGGCGCGTGGGAGGCTTGCGGGCCTAGCCGCAAGCGGCGTCGCCACCGCCTACTGGCTGCCCGCGCTTGCCAGCCTCGGCTACCCGCTACCCGCACTTTCCGGGTTCTCAGCGGCGATGCGCTCGGCGCTGCAAATCGAGGACCGCACGCCCGACCAGGACGGCTTCGCGCTGACCTTCGATGACGGCCCGGACGCACAGGGCACGCCCGCGGTGCTGGAGCGTCTCGCCGAGGCCCGGGTCGGTGCGACGTTCTTTTTGGTCGGCGAGCAGGTGCAACGAAATCCTGCGCTTGTGGGCGAGATCGTTGCCGCAGGGCACGCGGTGGGCGTCCACTGTCATCGCCATCGCAACCTGTTGTGGCTGACGCCGCGCCAGGTACGCAACGACCTCGAGCGGGCGGCGGCGAGCATCGAGGAGCTCACGGGCCGGCCACTGACTCTCTACCGCCCGCCGTACGGAATCCTCAACAGCAGCGCCGTGCGCTGCGCGCGCGCAAAGGGCTGGCGCACGGTCCTCTGGAGTCAGTGGGGACGCGACTGGGAGGCGCGGGCGACGGCGCGCTCGATCACCGAGCTTTTGTGTGCCTCTGCCGAGCCGGGGGCGGTGGGGTTGCTGCACGACTCCGATCGTTACGGCTCGCCGGAATGCTGGCGGAACACCACAGCTGCGCTGCCGCTGGTGCTCGAGCGGTTGGCCGAGCGTGCGCTTACAACCGTATTGCTGTAGGGCCGATGGCTAGGATCCCGTGATGGAGGTGCAAGCTTCAGCCCGGTCGAGGCCTGCGCCGCCGCGCTCGGTACCCGTCCTGGGTGCCCGCACCCCCGGTGCGACCGCCTGGGCGCCGGCACGTTTGCGCGGGCTGGGCAGCCGCTTTGGGAGCGCCGCCGGCCTGCATGGCGCCGAGGCCGGTGCCAAGCGCAGCCCGCTGTGGCTCGAGGCGGTGATCGTTGCCTGGCTGGCGTGGGCGTACGACCTCCTCACCAACCTCGCGCCGCTGCGCGAGCACGTGGCGATCGCCCATGCGTGGGCGATCTGGGACGCCGAGAAGGTGTTGCACCTGGACCCCGAACTGACGCTCAACCGCTGGCTCGCGCACCACTACACGCTCAGTCAGATCGCCTCCTACTACTACGACAACGCCCATTTCATCGTCACTCTCAGCCTGCTCGTCTTTCTGTGGTGGCGCCGGCCGGACATCTACCGGCCCCTACGCAGCTCGCTGGCGCTCGTGAACGTACTCGCGTTCGCTGTCTTCTGGCTGTATCCGCTGGCTCCGCCCCGGTTGCTCGCCTCGGTCGGGTTCTGGGACGTGGTCGGCCACTCAAACACTTTCGGCCAGTGGCACACAGGCGCCCTGGCCGCGAGCGCAGATCAGTTTGCCGCGATGCCCTCGCTGCATATCTCCTGGGCCGTTTGGAGTGGGCTCGTGCTCTGGCGCCTGACGCGCCGGCGCTGGTTGCGTGTGCTTGCGGTGCTGTACCCGTGCCTGACCGCAGTCGTGATCTTCGCCACCGGCAACCACTTCTTCTTTGACGCGCTCGGAGGTCTCGTGGCGATCGCCGTGGCCGTCGGCCTGGTGGAGTTTGCGCCGGCTTTCGCCCGTGCGCGACACGGTCGCGCACCTGAGCCCGCGGGCGCGTTGCGGTAAGGTCTTGGCCGGCAGCCTGGCGGCTGCCTGGGAGGAGACCAAAGCGAGCTGGCGATCCTGGCGCTCGCGTCGGCCCATGGGCTACGATTCCGCGCGCCTGCCAGCCCGTCGCCAACGATAGGAAGTATGTGATTTTCGCCTGCAAACGCACCGATGGCCAGCAAGGGAGTAAGCCGTGACGGCGGGCGTCGCCATTGCCGGCCAGCAGCGCTCGGTTGCTGTACTGCGCTATTTGGACGTCGTGCTCGTCGTGATCGCTACGGCGGTGGCGCTCGCGCTCGGGGCGCCCACGATCGGGGTGGCGGTGGGGGCCGTTGCGTGGCTGACGCAGCGTGTGCTCGCCTGCGCCGGCCAGCGCTTCATTGCCAGCCGCGGGCCAGACGCGCGTTTCGGCCTTAACCTGGTCGACGGGTTCGGGCGCATCTGGCTGCTTGCCGGAGGGATCGTGCTCGCCGACGTCATGGGGGGACGCCGCGATGGCCTGGCCGCGGCGCTGCTGATCTTCGGTGCCTATTCAGTCGCATTCGCCATGCGTCTGATTGGCGGTCGACCGCAGGGAGCGCCGCAGCGATGAGCGCCATGGCAGCTGCTCCACCCGCGGGACTTCCCACTCCCGAGCATGGCATGAGCAAGGGGAGAAAGGCGTTGCTCTCGCTCGTGGGAGTGTGGATCGGCGGGGTCGTCGTGTTCATCATCCTGTTCGGCTTCAAGTCGCACAAGGCGCCGGCTGTCGTCAGCGGCGTCTTCTCTCCGACCGACGAGTTCAAACTCGACACATGGTTCAAGCTCGGCCCGGTCGCATTCAACAAGGGTGTTCTGTACTTGCTGATCACGGTCGCCATCACGATCGGACTGATGGCGTACATCGCCCGGCGGCTGAAGCAGCGCCCGGGTCGCCTCCAGGTCGCTGTCGAGATGTTCTACAACTTCACTCGTGGCATGTCGAAGGAAAACCTCGACAACGACATGCAGCGCAAGTACTTCCCGCTGATCGCCACGATCTTCGTATTCATCCTCGTCTCCAACCTGATCGGCTACATCCCGCTGCCGGTCGACAGCGGCGAGACCTTCAAGCTGTTCGGCGCGAGCATTCCGTCGTTTCAGATCTACGCCGCCGACACGAATGTCGCGTTCCCCCTGATCCTCGCGCTCGGCGTGTTCGTCCTGTTCACCTACGAGGGGGTCAGGCACCACGGCCCGATTGGATACGTCAAAAGCCTGATGCCGGGCGGCATCAAAGGCCCGATCGTGGGCCTGATCTTCCCGATCGAGATCCTTTCCAACTTCCTGCGCCTGGTCTCGCTGACGGTGCGACTGTGGGCGAACCTGCTCGCCGGACATATGCTGATCGCGTTCATGGGCGGCGAGCTCGGTGTGCTCGTCGGAGATCAGTGGGTGCAATGGCTGCTGCTGCCGTTCGGGGTCGCGATCTACCTGTTCGAGGCTGTCCTGATCGCCGGCCTGCAGGCCTTTATCTTTGCCATCTTGACCGCCATCTACCTCGGCGGAGCGGTCGAAAGTCACTAACCAACAAGGAGCTATCGAGCGATGCAGTTTCTACATTTATTTAGTGCGATCCACCCGCTGCTGGGTGTTGCCGAACCGATCATCAAGCAGAGCCAGGATGCCGGTCGCGCGATCGCACTGGGCGTCGGCGCTGGTGGCGGCGCAGCCGGGGCTGGAGCGGGCATCGGCGCGGTGTTCAACGCCTCGATCCAGGCCAAGACCCGCCAGCCGGAGCTGCGCGCGGAGGTCGAGCGCGACCAGTGGCTCGGCTTTGCGCTCACCGAGGCGTGCTTCTTCTACGGCCTCGTCGGCGGCTTCATCGCCTTCTTCCTCTAGGCAAAAATGCTCCCCGCGACAACCGTCCCACTCGCCTCCAGCGGCTCGTTCCTGATCTCCCCCAACGTGGGGCTCATGATCTGGACCATCGTCGTGTTCCTGATCTCGCTGTTCATCCTGCGCAAATGGGTGTTCCCGCTGATCGGTGAAGCCCTGGACAAGCGCGCCGAGACGATCGCGGGCGACATCGACGCCGCTGCCGCGCTGCGCAAGGACTCCGAGAAGCTGCTCGCCGAATATCGCGAGCGCCTGCACGAGGCACGGGGTCAGGCCGACGAGATCGTCAAGCGCGCGCGGACTACGGCGGACGCGCACGAACAGGAGGCGCGCACCCACGCGCAGGAGCTGACCGCCGAGGGCAAGGCTCGCGCCGAACGCGAGATCGCCGAGGCCACGCGCAGGGCCCTTGCAGAAATTCGCGATGAGGTTGCCAAGCTCACGATCCTTGCCGCCGAGAAGGTCACGCGCAAGTCGCTGGACGAGTCCGATCAGCGCCGGCTGGTCGAGGAAGCGCTCGGCGAGCTCGATTTCTCTGCGATCGCGTCAACGGCCCCCACGGACGCCGCCAACAACTGATGGAGGAGCTCGCGCAGGTCTACAGCAACTCGCTCTTTGAGGTTGCATCGGAGGCGGGCAAGTTGGAGCCGATACGCCAGCAGTTGGGCGAGTTCGCCGATGCGGTAAGCGCCAGCCGCGAGCTTCAGGTCTTCCTGTTCTCGCCGTACTTCTCCACACAGGAGAAGCAGTCGGGGTTGGAGCGGGCCATAAGCGGCGCCGACGAGCTGCTGATGAACTTCCTGGAGCTGCTCGTTGAGAAACACCGCATGCCCGTGCTGTTTCGTATCCGCGCCGGGTACGACAGCCTCTGCGAGCGCGCCCAAAAGCGTCTCGGTGTGGAGATCACGAGCGCAGTGGAGCTCGATGCCGCGACCGTCGCCGAAGTGGCCGACCAGATTGGCAAGCACACAGGCACGCACGTAGAGTTGCGCCGCCACGTCGACCCCGACATCATCGGCGGGTTGATTCTGCGCGTGGGCAATTCGATCCTTGATGCATCCATCCGCACCCGTCTTGAACGGATGCGCCAACAACTAGCAAGGGCATAATGGAGCCATGCAGATCA
>CAJCHW010000002.1 GCA_903970125.1 Chlamydiota bacterium | reverse complement strand
AGTGCTGTTCCTCGACCTTCTTCTGGGCCTTTTCGATCTGCTTGGAGAGCATCCCCGCCTCGATCGGTTCCTCGTTGCCTTCGTCGTCAATGCCACCCAGCTTGTCCAGGATCTTGTAGATGCGTTCGCCCGCAAACAGGCGCACAAGATCGTCTTCGGCGGAGAGAAAGAAGCGGCTTTCGCCGGGGTCGCCCTGGCGTCCAGCACGACCACGCAGCTGGTTGTCGATGCGGCGCGACTCATGGCGCTCAGTGCCGCAGATGTAAAGGCCGCCAGCGGCCATCACGCGCTCGCGATCGGCCTCCACGCGCGCCTCGGTCTCCGGCAGCACCGCCGCAAAGCGCTCTGCGTAGCCGTCATCGCCGGGTTTGAGTCCCTCCTTGACCAGCTGCAAGCGCGTGAGGTGCTCGGCGTTGCCACCAAGCTTGATGTCCACGCCACGGCCGGCCATGTTGGTGGCGATCGTGACCGCCCCCGGTGCGCCCGCCTCAGCGACGATCTCGGCCTCGTTGGCAGCGTGCTCGGGCTTGGCGTTGAGCACAGTGTGCTTGATCCCACGCGCCTTCAGGCGCTCCGACAGAAGCTCTGAGACCTCGACTGAGATCGTGCCCACGAGCACCGGCTGGCCGGCTTCGTTGCGGCGCCCAATCTCGGAGGCCACAGCCTGCCACTTGCCCTCCTTGGTCTTGTACACCTGATCGTTTCTGTCCTCGCGCAGCGTGGGCACGTTGGAGGGCACCTGCACGACGGGCAGGTTGTATGTCTTCATGAACTCGTTGGCCTCCGTCAGCGCCGTGCCCGTCATGCCCCCGAGCTTTGCGTACAGGCGGAAGTAGTTCTGGTAGGTGACCGTGGCGAGCGTCTGGTTCTCCTCCTGGATCGACACGCCCTCCTTGGCCTCGATCGCCTGGTGCAGCCCGTCAGACCAGCGCCTGCCGTCGAGGATGCGCCCCGTGAACTCGTCAATGATCTTGACCTCGCCGTCGACGACCGCATAGTCGACATCGCGCTTGTACAGCGCCTCGGCCTTCAGCGCCTGGATCAGGTGATTGACGAGGTGCCCGTTTTCGGCCTTGTACAGGTGGTCGATGCCCAGGAACCGCTCCGCCTTGGCGACGCCGCGCTCGGTCACAGACACCGTCTTGAACTTCTCGTCGAACTCGTAGTCGAAGTCCGCGAGGTATTCCTTTTTCATGCGCGGGTCCATGCCCTCAGGCGTCTTGCCAGCCTCCATGTTCTTGGGCAAGCGCGCAAAGCGCACGTACAGCTCTGCTGCACGTTCGGGCTCGCCGGAGATGATCAGCGGGGTGCGCGCCTCATCGATGAGGATGTTGTCCACCTCATCGACAATCGCAAAGCTGTGACCGCGCTGAACCTTCTCGCGCAGGTCCTTGGCCATGTTGTCGCGCAAGTAGTCAAAGCCGAACTCGGAGTTCGTGCCGTAGACGACGTCGCATGCGTATGCCGCGTGCTTCTCCTCAAAGGGCTGCATGTTCTGCAGCACCCCCACGCTCAGGCCGAGCGCGTTGTAGACCGGTGCCATCCATTCCGCATCGCGCTTTGCGAGGTAGTCGTTGACGGTCACCACGTGGACCGAGCCCCCCAAGGGCCGGGCCCCAGCCGGATCTGAGCCGTTGGCCGACGCAGCCGACGCCGCCTCGATCGCCTCTGCCGCCCCTGCCGTGTCGGCGCCCTGTGCGTCCGTGTCCTCGGTGTGCTGATCCTCGCTGGAGTCGGAGTCCGTGGAGCTCGTGGAGTCCGCAGCCACCCTGGCGCGCGCGGGCGCCAGCGAGTTCAGCGCCACCGCCAGCGTGGCTGCAAGCGTCTTGCCCTCCCCCGTCTTCATCTCCGCGATGCAGCCCTCGTGCAGGGCCATCCCGCCAATCAGCTGCACGTCGAAGTGACGCATTGCAAGCGTGCGCTTGCCGGCCTCGCGCACGAGCGCAAAGCACTCCGGAAGCAGGTCGTCGAGCGACTCGCCGTCGTGTGCGCGCTCGCGCAGTCCATCCATGCGCTCGCGCAACTCCGCGTCGGAATCGAGCTCGAGCTCGGGCTCAAATGCACCGATCAGCTTCACCCGCTGCTCGTAGGCTTTGAACTTCTTTGACTCGCCGATATTCAGCGCGCGATCCAGAAGGGTGGGCACGGCCCAAGGATAGCTCTAGTGCGCTCTGCACTTGACCAAGCGCGCCGAGCTTGTGGCATAAGGCGCGAGGCGCTTGTGACATAAAGCACGCTATCCTGCTTGTCTTGGTGTTGCTGGGGTCGAAGGGATAAGCAGGGGATGGATTCACTGACGGCTATGTCTAGCGCCGCTGTGCCCATGACGGACGCAATGCGCGCCTTGCGACGTCAGCAGCGCCACGATGTGAGCTGGCTTTTGCAGCGCTACCGCCACGAGCGCGACGAGCGCGTGCGCGAAGCGCTCGTGCGCCGCTTCTTGCCCCTCGCCTACGACGTCGCGCGGCGCTACCACCGCCTGGGAGAGCCACTCGACGACCTCGTCCAGGTGGCTTGCGTGGGGCTGGTCAAGGCGATCGACCGCTTTGACCCCGATCGTGGAGTCGCGTTCTCGACCTACGCCGTGCCAACCATGGCCGGCGAGCTCAAGCGCCACTTCCGCGACACCGCCTGGGCGGTGCACCTCCCGCGCAGCCTCAGCGAGCACTGGCTGGCAGTCGAGCGCACCCAGCGCGAGTTGCGTGCCACGCTGCGGCGCTCGCCCACAGTGGCCGAGATCGCTGAGCGCACAGAACTTGCCACCGAGGAGGTGCTCGCCGCGATGGAGGCCGGCAGGGCTCGTGGCACGGTCTCGCTGGACTCGCCCCGCACGGGCGACGACGGCGATTGGGGCCACGGCGATGCCCCACTTGAGTCGATCGGCGCCGCCGACGAGCGCTTCGAACTGATCCACGATGCGATATCGGTCGCCGATGCCGTGAACGAGCTGTCGCCACTTGAGCGCGAAGTGCTGCGCTTGCGCTTCTTCTGCGAGATGACCCAAGCGGAAATCGCGGCCGACACGGGGGTCTCCCAGATGCAGGTCTCGCGCATCATCCGCCGCTCGCTCGAGCGCCTCAACCAGCGCGTAGTGCCCCAGACTCAAAGCGCCTGACGCTCGCCGGCAAACCTGCGGCCGCCGGACCGAGTCTTCGTCGGAGTGAGGCCCTGGGTCCGCACACGCGCACGCCAACTGCCGCAGCGGTGCGCAAATTGCAGGCAATCTTGCGAGTTTGCGCCGTGACGGTTGAAATCCCGCAGAATGTTGATAGAGTTACTGAACAATGTCCGCCATCACTCTCACCGGCCGATCGGAACGCATGCTCCCAGCGGGGCTTCTCGCCGTGAGCGCAGCCGCACCGGCCGTGATGCACGGACGCTGTAAGCGCTCCTAACGGGCTCCTCCTCCCGCCCGTGGGGGCGTGGTTTGACCCCGTCGCATCCCCCCCTCGTGCCGGGCCGGCGTATCGGCGTCGGCCCGGCACACCCAAGCCCCACTTCCTCCCAAGCCCAATTTCCTCCTAACCCAGAAGGGAGACTCATGCCCAGAGTCATCGTCACCACCGACCACGATTCGCCCACGGACGCCATCGCGACCTTGGACGAGCTTGTCCTGCCAACAAACCTCAACGACGACCGTGATGCCGCGGCACTGATCGAGCGCCTCGGCTGGGCGATCAGCGATGCCGCAGACGCCGAGGCAAACGCCACGCTTGCAGGTGCGCAGTCAGGTGCCTCCGCAAGCCGGGCCAAAGCGGTCGCAGTCGTGCGCAGCCGTCGGCCCCGGTCGCGTTCGCGTTCGCGCAGCGAGCGTCCGTTGATCAAGCAGGTCGCGGTGTTGCTACCGCGCAGGGCCGCCTGACGCTTGGCCGTGCCCGCTCACCGCGGATGAAGTGCGCGGTGGGTGAGGCCAGACGGGTCGGGCAGCCCACGGGCGCCGAGGCCAACCGGCGCCCCTAGGCGCCAACACAAACGCCCCCGGGTCGCCGGGGGCGTTTGTGTTTCTACCGGCTGTGTTCGCAGGGCCCGTACTGGCTGTGTTCGCGGGGCCTGCTTGGTGCCTGCCGCCTTGGCGCCCACGCCCGGCTGCCTTTCGGCGGGGCGTGGGCGCCGTGGCCTTTTCCTAGCTCGCGCAGAGGGCGTATGCCTTGACCCCAATGACGCTCCCAGTGCCACCGGCCGTGAGCACCGCGCCCTGGGCCACCCATCTTGTCGCTTCGAAGGGGTAGTCCTGCACGATCACGGGGAGTGGAGCGGGAGGCGAGCCCTCGACGAAGGTTGTCTTCGCCCCGCCGCCGACCAGTTTCTCGGTGCTGGGGCATTCTGCCTCACTGACGCCCGTCTCGTTGCCCTGCGTGGTCCCTGCGATTTCGGTGTCGGCTCCTTCGACCGTGTTGACCGTGGTCGGGCCGGCAGCGCCCGTGACTCCGGTCGGGCCGATTGGTCCTGTCGCGCCCGCGGCGCCAGTCGGGCCAGTGTCGCCCGTAACACCAGTGGCGCCCTTGGCGCCCGCGGCGCCCGTCGTGCCCTTGCCCGCAGCACCTGCGGCACCTGCGGCACCTGCAGCACCAGTGGGGCCGGGCAGACCCACTGGGCCTGGCAGCCCTTCGCTGCCCTGCGATCCCTGCGAGCTCCACTGCAGGCGCGATTCGTGTGCCTTGCACTTGGGCTTCTTGGTGAAGATGTGCGCGTTGCCGTTGCCCTGGACGCACGCGTACAGCGTGTGTGCGCCGGCCTGCGCGACGGCAAAAGTGGCCGTCGCTGCTGCCACTGCTGCGACGACTCCGGCCAAGGTGATGGCGCGGCGTGCGATTACGAATGGCATTCAATTACCTCCATTGTGATTTTGCTGCCGCCAGTTAGGCGGCACCAGCTTGACCATAATTCGGGGCTACAAACTGAGGTTTGGGTTAAAAGAATTGGCCGCAGCCTGGAGCGGAGCAGGCGATCGCCATGACCGCAGCAGGCCGTCGGCCTAAGTTCGATGCTTACTTCTTATTGCCCTTGCCCTTCTTGCCCTTGCCCTTGTTGCTCTTGCTATTGCTCTTGGTGGTGCCGGGGACCGAGGTCTTGGGGTTCGGATTGAGCCTCGTCCAGTGCTGCTCTGCGTCATATGGACAGCCGACCGGACGACCGAGATCAAACGGGCCCGAGATCGCCTGCGTGACCACGCCCTTTTCAAGGTACGCATAGGCGACGGTCAAAAGCGGGTCCTCGCGCGGCTCGGCACAGAGCTTCGATTCGATGTAGATCTGGCCGCTGATCTCGTCGTACCCGGCGTTGGCGCTGCCAACGCAGTTCAGCGCAAACCCGGGGATTTCGCCGCCGCACTCAAAGCTTTCCTTGGTCGGTTCGCCCTTTTCGTTGTTGACCGTCGGCGAAGCCTCGATCCCGCCAAGCGGAATCTGAGACTGCAGCTGGTAGCCCAGGATCGGGCCGTTGCAGTGAAACTCGTAGGCCACGGGCGTGCCTTCGGCGCCAGGTTCGGCTGCACCGCCCTTGATCGAGCCCCCACATTCGTAGTTGTTCGGACTGGGCGCTTCCGCGTAGCTGCTGGCTGCGCCTGAAAGCGCCATCACAAGGGCGCCTAAAAGCGCTGCCAGCCACACAGCGGTTCGCCGCTGCGGGGATACAGATGCGTGCAAAGGGATCTCCGTTTCTTTGTCGTTGTTTTGGCTTGTCATCGTTTGGCTTGCCGGCTGTACACCCGCTGGCCAAGTTCGTGCACGCCGGCTTCGGCGGCGTGTCCCAAGAGCGGCAGCTTGTAAAGCCGCTCGAAGCTCTTCAGCAGTGAGAACTGATCGACATGGGTGTTGATGCGAACGTCGTGCCCGACAAAGGGCGACAGCAGCAGCGCACCCACGGCCGTCGAGCTCGACGACGGCGCGTTGTCGAACGTGATCGCGATCAGCCCGTGCTTGCGGTAGGCCGCGGTGGCGATGATCTGAGCCACAACTCCCTGCAAGAACGAGTCCGTCGGCGACAGCGTCGGCGTTTCGCCCGCCGCCGCGCACGGGTCCGACGTGCTGTCGTCGCACTCGCCCGGGATGATCCAGCTCAGGCTCGGCGTGGTCTTTGCCTTTTCGAGGTCCGCCGAGAGCTCGGTCAGATCGACATCGTTGGCGGCACACGCGCCGTCTTCAAGCAACGCGTCGAAGTACACAAACGGATTGCGGAAGGCGACATAGTCGGCACCGGAGGCCGGCGTAGACGTGGTGGCGGTCGCTCCCAGCGCCGGATGCACGCACGTCGGCGCGGTGCTCGTGGTGACACCCGTTGCACCGGTGGCTCCTGTCGCGCCAGTTGCCGACGCGGCGGTCTGGGTCATGTCCTGCGCGTAGGCGCGCCAGCTGTCACTGGCGCTTGTGAGCTGGCCCGCGAGCGTCTCCACAGCGGCCGGGTAAACGCACCCCGTACCGGACGCCAGGTCGCTCGCACCCGTGGGGCTTGTGCCCGTGACCGTGGTGGGCGCCACAGCCTCATACGTCGGACAGTCGGCTTCGGTGGCGCTGTTGGGGCCCTGGCCGGAGAGCAGCGCGATGTCGTTCGCAAGCGAGCTCTGCGCCACCAGCGAGTAGTGCGACAGCAGCGTGCCTTGGGCCAGCAGCGTCTTGTCGAGGTACGGGAACGCGGCGGGCTCAGACAGCGTCTGGGTAAAGCTCCCCTGCCCCAACGCAATCACCCAGACGTGCTTGATCGAGGAGCGACCGCCGGCAGGCTTGATCTGTGTCGATGGCACCGTCTGGCCAGCCGGTTCCCCCTCGGTTTCGGTGGTCGTGGTGCCCGCAGCGGTTTCAGTCAGCGGGGTGGCGCTTGCGGCGATGCGGTGCCTGCGCCTGCGCTTGCGGGTCTCGGTCACAGCGCCGCCTGTCTGGCTTGTTTCAGTCGTCTGGGTTTTCGTCGCAGTGGAGGTCGCAAGCGGCGGCAGACCGGCGACGAGCACGCTGGGGCTCAGCCCCGCCGTCGCGGACCCAGTGCCGGCTGCCGGCCCGATCGCGGCACCCACTCCAATGCCGCACACGAGCACCCCAACAACCATCGCGCCCGCGGTCCTGCGTGACGGCACGCCGCCCGCGAGCGCGCCGACGGACGCCCCGGCGGCGGTAGCGCCCGCGCCGCTCGCCGCCCCAGCACCCGTGAGCGGTCGCCACCACGACGTAAAGTCAAGCCGCGGTTCACCGCTGCGGCGCCCGCACTGCAGGCAGTAGCGCTGGTCGGCCACCATCGCAGCGCCACAGTTACCGCAGCGTTGATCTGCGTGGGCACGTGCCTCTGATGGGCCACCTGGGCCGTCGTTTGAGTGATCTGGCATGGGTTACCAAAACTTCTGCCTCGCAGGACTGTTGGGAGGCTTGCAACATCCTTCCTCATAAAGCCACGAAATACAACTGGTATTATGCACATTATGCTAGCGTGGCGCCGGTTCAAGCCAACGTCTTGCCCGATCAAGCCAACGACCTCCAAAGGAGTCCTCGACAAATGACCTCATTGCGCCGTTTCACCGCCGCTGTGACAGTGGCTGGCGTACTTGCGATAGCAGCGCCCGCCGGCGCGTTCGCAAGCACCCTGATCACTGAGAGCGGGTCAACGGCGGCCTACCCCCTGATTACGCAGCTCGCCGCTAAGTACACCAAGCTCCAAAAGCAGGCTGGCAATTCAATCCGCTTCCGCATCAGCCAGGGTGGCTCGACAGTCGGGGTCAACGAAGTCGCCGAAGGGCGCGTCTCGATCGGCATGGTCGCCCGCGAACCGCTCGCTACGGACCCTGCAGGCCTCGAGTTCTACCCAATCGCCAAGTACGCGGTGTGCATCGTCACCAACTCCGCGAACACGCTGTCGAACCTGACCACTGCGCAGGCCGTAGCCATCTTCACCGGCAAGACACGCAGCTGGAGCGAAGTGCCGGGAGCGACCGCCCCGGGGACGATCGAACTGTTCACCCGCACCTCCGTCGCGGGCGTGCTCACGAACTTCCAGACGCTCTTGCTGGAAGGCAAGAAGGTCTCGACGATCGCCACCGAAGAGTCCACCGAGAACCTTCTGGCCGAAAAGGTCAGCAAGGGCGCGAGCGCGATCGGGTTCTTGTCCAACTACACGGCGCTCGACGGCCCTGCTCACGCAGGCCTGCACGTGGTCGAGTACAACGGCGTCGCTTGCAACCTCGCCAACGCGGCCTCCGGTGCCTACGCGGGCGTGGCGCGCTTCTACGAGGTGACCAAGGGCAAGGCCACAGGTGCCTCCGCCAGGTTCATCTCGTGGATCGATCATTCCGCGGCCGCCAAGAAGATCATCTCCAGCGAGTGGCTACCGATCTCGCAGTAAGAGTCCGTCAGTCCCGCTTGAGAGCAGCTGATGCTTGATTGGCTCAGTAGGCCATGGGAATCAAGCTAATGCTGGACTGGCTCAGCAGGCCATGTGGAGTTAGCTGATGCTTGATTGGCTCAGAAGGCCATGGTCTGACCGCCGCGCCGAGCGTTTGCTCGGCGCGGCGGCGCTGTTGCCGTGCATCGGCGTGGCCGCGATGATCGCGTTCGTAGCGGTGCAGGCATGGCCCACGTTCGCCCACAACGGCCTCTCCTGGCTTGGTCCCGGGGGCAACGTGGACACGCAGCTGGGCCGCATGGTGACCGAGCCCCATCCCACGGCGGCCGACTACCACCTGCGCGCGTGGCCGCTGCTTTACGGCACGCTCCTGATCACGGGCATTGCCCTGATCCTGGCCCTGCCAACGGCGCTTTTATCGTCGATCTTCATCGTCGAGTTCGCGCCCAAGGCGGTGCGCCGCGTGATGATCCCCGTCGTGCGCCTGCTGGCGGCCGTGCCATCGGTCCTGTACGGGCTGCTCGGCGCGCTCGTGCTCGCGCCGTTCGTACACGACAACATCATCAGCGCATCCGAGATTGCGTCCCACGCGCGCAAGGTGCAGCTGACCGGCGAAGGCGTCGGCCTGACCGCGGTGGTGCTCGCGCTGATGATCACGCCGATCATGGTGGCGCTGATCTCTGATGCACTGTCCGGGGTGCCCAACTCTTGGCGCGAAGGCGCTGCGGCGCTCGGGGTACACAAGCTGCGCGCCACGCTTGCGGTCAGCCTGCGTGCGATCCGGCCCGCGATCGTCGCCGCCACTGCGCTGGCGTGCGCCCGTGCGCTCGGCGAGGCAGTCATGGTCGAGCTCGTATCCGGAGGACGCGCCTACGCCCCCAATCTCGCCGAAGGACCCGTGGCGCTGCTCGAGCCCGCACGCAGCCTCGCAAGCGCGATCATCTCCAACAACGAAGAGCTGTTCGGGGCACCCGCGGTCAAGTCCTCGCTGTACGCCTTTGCGCTGCTCTTGCTGTTCAGCGCCGTGGCGCTCTCGGTTGCCGCGTACCTGATCAAGCTCCCCTTGCGCAAGTACCAGGTCAAGGGCTAGGCGATGGCGTCCGTTTTTGGAGCCAAGGTCGGTGGGAGCACGCCGCGGCGGCCCGCGCGCGGCCGCGGATCGTCGCTACGGGAATGGCGCTGGCGCGACCGCATCGTGCTGCTCGCCGCGTGGGCCGCAGGGCTCATGCTCTGCGTCGTGGCCGGGGCGATCGTGCTGTACATGGCAGTGCGCGGAATCGAGTACCTGCGCCCGAAGTTGCTGATCGAACGCCCGCAGGTCAGCCTCACTCAAAATGGCTCCGGGGGCTTTCTGGACCCGCTGCTCGGCACCTTGCTCTTGACCGCCATCGGCATGGCGATCGCAACGCCTCTGGCCGTGTGCACGGCACTTTGGATCGTCGAGTACGGACGCCCGACAGCACTTGCACGCCTTGTCGAATCGTCCGTGGAGGTCGTCGCCGGCACCCCCGACATCGTAATCGCGATCTTCGGTCTGGCCGTCTTTGAGTTGGGGTTCCTGGGACCGCTGTCGTCGAGCGCGCCAAACGGTCTGGTGGTCGGGCGCTCCTTCATTGCTGCCGGCGCGATGATGTCGCTGATCGCGTTGCCGCCGCTGTTCGTCGCCACACGCGACGGACTGCAAGCCGTGCCACAGCACATGCGCGAGGCCGCGTTCTCGCTGGGCAAGACCCGGATCGCCACGATCCGGCGCGTGCTCTTGCCGTCGGTGCGCCCGAACATCGCCACCGGCGCGACACTCGGGATCAGCCGCATCATCGGCGACACCGCAATCGTGGTGCTGTTGCTGGGCAACACACTGCGCCTCGAAGGCCAGGGTCAGGTCCCGGGCTGGAGCATCCTGCGGGGCACCGGATCGTCGCTGACCAGCTATGTCTTCTACAACTCGCCCGCGGGCGAAGGCCGCGCGCCGCAGAAGGCCTATGCGGCCGCGTTCTTGCTGCTCGCCTTTGTGGTCGCGCTGAACTGGCTGGTGGGGCGCATCGGCGGATCGCGCGCAAGCGGCGGCATGAGCGGTCCCATGCTTGCGCCATAACGAAGCCTATTGTTTTGGTGGAGAAAGTCGATAAAGTGTCCGCATGAGCACGTATCCCACGATTCTGGATACACAGCCCGAGGCCGCCAACGAGCCCGGTCACGGCCGCGAGGGATCCTTCGGGCCCACACTCGTGCCCCCCGCTCGCCCGCTGGCCAGCGTTTCGACACTGAACCCCGAGCAGCCACTGGCGCGTCCCGAGGAGACCGTCACCGTGGGCGTGCCACCGGTGCGCACAATCGTCGTCGACCGCGCGCCCGTGCCAGTGGCGCCGCCGGCAGCGCGGGAGTCGATCCGGCTTTCCAGCGCGCCGGGGCCCGAGCGTTTGACCCTCGAGCAGGTGAGCGTGTCCTACGGGCCCAAGCAGGCTGTCAACTCGGTGTCGCTGCCCATCCACCAGGGCGAGGTGCTCGCGTTGATCGGGCCCTCCGGCTGTGGCAAAACCACGCTCTTGCGCACGTTGAACCGCCTGACCGAGCTGACGCCGAGCTCCGCGCGCAGCGGCCGCGTGCTGATCGACGGTGAGGACGTCGATGGAATGCCTGACACCCGCTTGCGTGCGCGGGTGGCAATGGTCTTCCAGCAGCCCAACCCGTTTCCAATGTCGATCTTCGACAACGTGGCATTCGCGCTGCGCGAGCAGTCGCGCAAGCGCCCCAACCGCCGGGCACTTGAACCGCAGGTGATCGATGCGCTCAAGCGTGCCGCCCTCTACGACGAGGTTTGCGACGACCTCAGCCGGCCCGCGCTGCGCCTCTCCGGTGGCCAGCAGCAGCGGCTGTGCATCGCGCGCGCGATCGCGCTGCGACCGGAGGTGCTGCTACTCGATGAGCCGTGCTCGGCGCTTGATCCGATCTCAACGGGCGTGATCGAGGATCTGATCCACGAGCTGCGCCGGGACCTTGCCGTGGTGATCGTCACCCACAATCTTGCCCAAGCGCGTCGTGTCGCCGACAAGGTCGCCTTCATGTACATGGGCGACTTGATCGAGTACGGGACCACACAGCAGGTGTTTGAGGAGCCGCGCGCGACGCGCACCCGCGACTACGTGCAGGGGGCGTTTGGATGAGCCTCGCCGCACCGACAAGTGACCGCTGACAGACTCCGCGAGCCAATGGCGACCACACCGGTTGCAAGTCCCCCTGCCGTTGTCAGCGGCGCGTGTCCGCACTGCGGATCGCCCGTGTCCGCAGACCAGCGCTACTGCCTGACCTGCGGCAAGCCCTGCTCGCCCGCGCGCCTGGCGTTTCTTGACGTGTTGCGCGCCGAGCACGGCCAGGGCGGCTTGGCGGCGGCGCCTGCCGGCGCGGTGTTGGCACCGGGGGTGCCGGGACTGCCGGCCGGACCGGCTGCGGGCGGCTCGGTCGTGTACATGCCACCCCCAGAGCAGGGCGGCGCAATCGGCTGGTTGCAGCGGCGCTCCGGGGTCTTGGGCCTTGTCGCGGTGCTCCTGCTCGCGGGGCTGATCGGTCTGCTCGTGGGCCACTGGATCACGGCGTCGAACAACACCGGCCCACAGAACGTGAGGATCACCTACGCCAACGCGCCCGCTGCGGTGTCCACGCCGACGCCGGAAACGAGCTCTGGATCTACAAAAGCCAAGGCGCACGCGGCCAAGCCGAAGGAAACCGCAGCCCAAGAAGAAGCCAAGGAAGCACAGGAAATCAAGGCCGAAGAAGCCAAGGCCAAGGCGCTGCCGGCGCCGGTCAAGACAAACTCCGCCAGCCAGAAGAAGCTTGAAGCCGCGACCGGCAAGAAGCGCGCCGAACTCGCCAGAAAGCAAGAAGAAGAAAACCCCGGCGCGCCGATCGAATCACACTGAGATGCAAAACGGACACGGCCCCGATGCGGCGATCGGCGGCGCCATGGCGCAGGCGCCCGGAGGCGGCGCCGAGGGCTCGCTCGCGCAGCTGCGCCAACGACGCCTGGAGCTCGCCGAAAAGGTAGCCGCGCTGACGTGGGACCTCGGCGGCCTGACCTACGAGATGGCCATCCGCGACCACTACCGCCTCGACGTGCTCGCGCTGCGCGCCGCCGAGCTGCAGAAGGCGGACGCCGAGCTCGGCGAGGTCGAACGGCTGCTGGGCTCAGCCGAGGAAGGCATCAGCGGCCAGTGCCGCTCGTGCGGGGCCGTGCACAGCCGTGGCGCCGCTTACTGCTGGCGCTGTGGCGCCGGGTTGCTCAGCGAGGCGCGACCGGCGGCACTCGGCGACATCCCACCCGCGGTTGCCCCAGCGGCGCCCGCTCCGTCGCCGCCGGCCCCAACGGCGCCCGCCTGACCCCGGCACGCGCGCGGATCAGCGCCCCTGCGCGCGCGACCTCAGCGCCGCGGCGCAGCGGCCTCAGCGCGTGACCCAGGCTTCCTCTTGCTTGGTCAGCGCCACGATCCCCTTGGGCAGCTTTCCGCCCGCGATGTCAGCGACCGTGACGTGATCGACGACCTTGCGAATGTTGGCGCGCAGTGCGAGCCAGACCGGCTGTAGCGATTCGGCGGCGCCGTTGTAGGAAACCTCCTCGGGACGCTGGCCGCGCACGCCCACGAGCGGCCCCTCGACCGCGCGGATGACCGTCCCCAGTAGCAGCTCGTCGGCTGGGTGGGCCAGCCAGTAGCCCCCCTCCGGACCGCGCTGGCTGCGCACGATTCCCGAACTGCGCAGCTGCGTGAGGATGTTCTCCAGAAACGACAACGGGATTTCCTGCGCCTGGGCGACTTCATCGACCTTGCGCGGTGACGCTTGGCTTGAGCCCACGAGCTCGACCGCCGCGCGTACGGCGTAATCGGCCTTGGCGGTCACATGCATAGCGCTGATTCTGGCGCAAAGTCCGGTCGTGTCGCGGGTTGGTCTGTGTGCGCCCCCCTAACCCGCCTGTGAAGACACCGCATTTTCCGCGCTCGCGAGCGCGACTGTAGGGTGCGGCGCTGTCCGCGGCTGCGGGTCCCGCTCGGGCCGCTTGCCGCGTGCAAGCGAGGCCACAGCCGCGATCAGACACGCGCCGATCGCAAACGCAAACGCCTCGTGTAGGCCAGTGCGAAACGACGGCGAGATCAGGTGCGCAAAGAAGGAGTGCCCCGTGAGCGTCGCGCGATTGGCTGCCGACAGCGACGCGAGCACGTGCGTGCCAGTCAGGTGCGCGAGCGGGTTATAGCCCAAAAACGCGGCGAACAGGATCGACACCGGCGGCTGGTGCGCGACCCGGGCCGCCGCGGCCGCGCCGACCCCGTGCGCCTCCAGACCGGCTGCCATCGTGGCAGGCAGACTCGACGCCAGCCCGAGGATCATGAGCGTGAAGAAGACGCCAATGGAGAGCACCTGCGCGGAGTTCTGAAAGGTCTGGTTCATGCCACCGCCCGCGCCTCTCTCGGCAGTGGGCAGGCTGTTCATCACCGCTGCACGGTTGGGCGAGGCGAACATTCCCATCGAGGCGCCCTGCAGAGCAAGGATCAACGCGAAGGCCACAAACGGGAAGTTCGTCGGCAAAAGCGCGAGCAAGAAAAAGCTCGTAGCGCTGCCGATCATGCCGCCAGTGGCAAACCAGCGCGAACCGAAGCGGTCTGACAGAAACCCCGAGGTCGGGCCCGCGATCAGCATGCCCAAGGTCAAAGGCAGCATGTAGATCCCCGCCCACAGCGGCGTTTCGGAGAAGTTGTAGCCGTGCTGGGGCAGCCAGATGCCCTGCAGCCAGATGATCAGCATGAACATCAGCCCACCCCTGGCCATGGCCGACAGAAATGTGGACAGCGTGCCGAACGTAAACGCGCGGATGCGAAACAGCTGCAGGCGGAACATCGGCGCCTTGGCGTAGCGCTCGATCACTACGAACGCCCCCAGAAACGCGGCCCCAGTGGCCAAGAGCGCGATCACGCGCGGGCTGCCCCAGCCGGTTGCATCATGGCCGTAGGGGCGAATGCCGTAGGTGACCGACACCATGATCAAGACCAGGCCAAGCGCGAAGGAGATGTTGCCCGGCCAGTCGATGCGCGCCGGTCGCGGCTGGCTTCGCTCCTCGAGCTTGAGGTAGGCCCAGACGGTGCCCACCAAGCCCACTGGCACCGAGATCAGGAACACCAACCGCCAGTCGATCGGGGCCAGCAGACCGCCGAGCACGAGCCCCACGAACATGCCGCTGACGCCCACGATGTTGTTGATCCCGAGCGCCATCCCCCGCTGGTGGACGGGAAAGGCGTCGGTGATGATCGCCGCTGCATTGGCGAGCAAGAACGCCGCGCCCACTCCCTGCACGACACGAAAAACGATCAAATAGGTGGCCCCCGCGCGACCTGTCATCCAGTCCACCGTGAGCACCAGCGAGGCCGCCGTGTAGATGACGAAGCCGAGGTTGTACATGCGCACGCGGCCGAACATGTCCCCCATCCGTCCCAGGCTCACGATCAGCACGCTTGAGACCACGAGGAAGCCCAGGATCATCCACAGCAGGTAGAAGCTGTTGGCCGGGAGCAGCGGATCGAGGTGGATGCCCCGGAAGATGTCCGGCATCGCGATCAGCGTGATCGAGCCGTCGAGCGTCGCCAAAAGCACCCCAAGGGTGACGTTTGAGAGCGCGATCCACTTGTAGCGGTCGTTGTCCGTCGTGACCGGGATTGACCTCATGCGCCGACCATAGCGCCGACGGTCTCTGAGTCTGAGCAGGGCGCCCTGGCCGCCACGCCCGGAACTGATTGGTCGAACTCAATCCCCCTGACGGGCTGCTGCGGGCACCAGGGTTGCGGACAGACCGCGCAACGGCCGCGAGTACTCGGGCGTCGTAAGTGCGGCCCGGACCAGGTCCAGGTGCCTGAGAATCGTCTCGGGTGCCAGTGGCTGGTCGGTCGCGGGGTACATGCAAAGGCCCTTGATCAGCATCATCAAATCCACGGCCGTGGCCTCGGGACGGATCGCTCCCGCCCGCCTGCCGCGCTCGAGCAGCGCTTCGAGCAGCTCCATCATCGCCTCGTGCGTCTTCTCCAACTCGCCCGCAACGTGGAGGGTCTCCTCGGTGAGGGTCTGCAGCAGTGCCCTGTTCTCCTCCTGGCGTGCCATCAGCTCCTCGACGAAGCGGAAGGCAACGTCCGCGTCATCCGGGTCGTCGTGGAGCATTTCGCGACCCGTCGCCAGAACCTCGCCGATCCGTTCGGCCAGCACGGCCGCGATCAGGGCGTCCTTGCTGGCGAAGTTGCGAAACAGCGTGCCGCGGCCGACGCCTGCGGCCGCGGCGATCTCGGCGACACCCACGTCGACACCGTGGGCACGGAACATGGCATCGGCGGCCTCGAGCAGACGCTGCCGGTTGGCCAGCGCATCTCTCCTCATGACGACCATTTTCTCAGACCGCAGCTGGGACCGCGGCGGCATCGAAGCTCAGTCCCTCCACATGGCGACGGCGCAGCAGCCCCATCAGCAGTGCAGTACCCGCGCCGATCATGATCGCCGCTGCCAGGAAGGCCACGTGGTAGCCGGAGACTGTCGCCGCCAGACGGCTCGCATGGGACACCGAAGCCCCGTTGGCCAGCAGGCTCGAGGTGTGATCGACGGCGAGCGTCGCGAGGATGGCCAGGCCCAGCGAGCCACCGATCTGCTGAGCACTGTTGAACAGTCCCGAGGCCAGGCCCGCGTCGTCGTTGGCGACACCCGAGGTGCCCAGCAGCGTGATCGGCACGAACACCAGCCCCATCCCAATCGACATCGGCAGTAGACCGACGAGCAGATCGGAGGCATAGTGGCCGTGAACGGGCAGCCGGGTCAGGTACAGCATGCCCGCCACCGCGAGCGTGAGGCCGATCGCCGAGACGTTGCGCACGCCCAGTGGTTTGATGATGCCCTGCGCGATGCCAGCGCCGACGATGATGCCAAGCGACACTGGCAGGAAGGCGAGGCCCGCCCTCAGGGGGCTGTAGCCGAGGATGTTCTGGACGTAGAGCGAGGCGAAGAAGAACATCCCGAACATCGCCGAGGCGACGAGCATCATGACCGCGTCCGCCGTCGCAAGCGAGCGGATCCGGAAGATCGAGAGCCTGACCAGCGGCGCCCGCGAGCGGCTCTCCAGCCAGACGAAGGTCACCAGCAGTGCGACCCCCACGGCGATCACGCCGAGCGTCCTCCCGGAGCCCCATCCCCAGGCCTGTGCCTTGACGATGCCGAAGACGATCGCCAGCAGGCCGGCCGTGACCGTCGTCGCACCCAGTGCGTCGAAGCTACGGTGGCCGAGGTCCGCGCGCGACTCCGGTACGAAGCGGAGCGCCAGGAAGACCGTCGCAAAACCCACGGGGACGTTGACGAAGAAGTTCCAGCGCCAGGAGACCAGGTCAGTGAGGACGCCGCCGAGAAGCAGGCCGAATGCGGCGCCGCCCGCGGCAATCGCCGACCACACGCCCAGGGCGCGGGTCCGCTCCCCTTTGTCCTGGAAGGTGGTCATGATGATCGAGAGTGCCGCCGGGGAAACGAGCGCGCCACCAAGCCCCTGCAGGCCGCGCCCGAGGATGAGCATCGTCGAGGACTGGGCCAGGCCATTGAGCATCGAGGCGCCCGCGAACAGCACAACCCCCGCCATGAACAGGCGCCGGCGTCCCAGCAGGTCGGCCGCCCGTCCGCCGAGCAGCAGAAAGCCACCGAAGATCAGGGTGTAGGCATTGACCACCCATTGCAGGTTGGCCGGCGAAAATCGCAAGCCATGCTGAATCGACGGCAGCGCCACGTTCACGATCGTGTTGTCCAGGACGACCATGAACTGGGCCAAGCAGGCGATCACCAGGATCAGCCAGCGGTTGGAAGTCTGCGATTCAGTGCTCAAAATGGCCTCCCCTGGTAGCGAACTGGACTCATTGGTCCGGATAGGCTACCACAAGCGGACCAGATAGTCCGGTTGCTGGCGGTCTCCTCCGGTTGCTAGCGGTCTCCTGAACGCTGCAGGCGGTGGTGTCAGGCACGAGGCGGCGTCAAGGACGCGTGATGTGGCGCGGGCCAGACGCGCAGACGCGCTGCGGTGTCCCGGTCAGGCGCCAGTTGCCGGAGATACCAACGTGAAATTTCACCGGTGCTACGCTGTCGCACATGGAGATCGGGGTGCGTGACCTGCGAAACCACACCGCTCGCGTCGTGGACGCGGTCCGCGCGGGGGAGCGCGTCACCTTGACGGTGCACGGCGAGCCCGTCGCTGACATCGTGCCGCACGGACAACGCACCCGCTGGCTGTCCGGCGCGTACGTACACGAGCAGCTCTCACAGCGCGCCGCCGACCCGGGGCTGCTGCACGACCTCGAAGCCCTGGCCGGCCAGACACTCGACGAGCTATTCGACGAGCTGTGACCACGGTCGACTCCGGCCTGCTGGACACCTCGGTGTTCGTTGCCCGCGAGGGCGGCCGGCCGCTGCAGGCCTTGCCTGCGCATGTGGCTGTATCCGTCATCACCATCGGCGAGCTTCACCTTGGTGTCCTCGCAGCTGCTGACGAGGCCACGCGGGCGCGGCGCGCGGACATGCTCGCATTCGCTCGAGCCTTTGATCCGATCCCAATCAGCGAGGCAGTAACGGTCGCGTGGGCTGCTCTTGTGAGCGCCTGCCGCAAAGCCGGTGTTCAGCGCACGGTGAAACTCAGCGATGCACTGATCGCGGCGACCGCCATTGAGCACGGGCTACCAATCGTGACTCAGGATGGTGACTACGAGCAGATGGCTCGGGCGCATCCTGCACTTTTGGTCATCACGGTCTAAGCCAAGATCGACTCCCGCGACGACACTCCGCAAGTAGACTCCCCCGCCGTGGCTAACCGCCCCGCCATCAGGCCGGTTTCAGCGCGGATCGCGGTCGCAGCGGTGGTCGTGCTCAGCGCAGCGATTCCCGGGGCCGGGCTGACCGGCATCGCGGACGCCGAAGGCAGCTCCACCTCGCCCACGCTTACGGTCAGCGTGGAGGGCGTGGCAAGCGTGCCTATCTCCCAGACCGCCGAAGCGGCAGCCGCAACTGCCGCCTACCGCGAAGCGACCGCCGCTGCGATCGTCGACGGGCAGGCCAAGGCTGCGTTCCTGGCCGCGAAGGTCGGAGCCACGGTGGGAGCCGCACAGAACGTGGTCGAAGAAGGCGGCTCGATCTCGTGCAAGCTCTACGCCGCCGACGAAAAACAGTACGACTACGAGGAATACGAAGGGCAGGAACCGGACTTTGGCTTCGCTGGGCGCGGTTCTGAAGGAGACGATCGCCGCTCATTGGAGGTGGCCCCGAAGGCCACGACGAAGCCATCAGCCTCGGCAGGCCCTACCGGCAAGGCCAAGCACAAGCACCACAAGGGCAAGGGCAAGCACAAGCGCAAGCGCGCCAAGAAGGCCGCAGCCAACCCGGCAACAACCTGCACCATCTCGGCGCAGGTCCTGCTCGTCTACGCGATCAGCTGAGCCGCGAGACCGCTTGGCCGCCGCCGGGTATCCGGGCAGCTGCTTACGGCACCGGATGTGCAGACCACGTCGTTGCCCCGTTTGTTGTTGAAACAAGCAGGGGTCTGTCAAGCAGGGGTCTGTCGCCTTCGATGGCGCTGAACACACAGTGCGCCGAATCAGTACACGCGAGTGTGCCGGGCAACGCCTGACCGTCGATGGACAGGTGACGCGATGCCCAGCTTGTGCCGCCGTCGCTGGTGACAAGCGCCCGCATCTGGGTCCGGCCGGCGGGCTGGTCGGCAAGGGCGGTGCTGATCACCAAGCAACTCGTGGCGCTCGCGCAGGTCACCTGCGAACCAACCGACAGCGGCGGGAGTGTGTGGACCACGGTCCAGGTTGCTCCCAGGTCGCGACTGCGCAGAATCACGGCGTTGCTGGCAGAGCTGCGGCTAGCGCCGGCCTGGCCCGCGGACTGGCCGACCGCATAGCAAGCGGCGTTGCCAGGGCAACTCATGGACCACAGGATCAACACGCTGCGACCGGTGACCTCGGGGCGCCACGTGACGCCACCGTCGGTGGTCACGTCGGCAAGCCCGTGCCTTCCATCGGTCCCAAACGCCACGCACGTCGACGAGCTCAGGCAATTGACACCGAGCAATGCGCTTTCTTCTGCCTCCAAGCCCGGCAAGACCACAGGCGAGCTCCAGCTCAGCCCCCGGTCATGGGAGATTTCCACCTTGTCCTTCGCCAGCGCATAGCAGTCGGAGGCGGTAGGACACACCAGGCCGTCGATAGGCACGGCCGCGCGTGACCTGACCGACCGTCCAGCGAGCCCGCCCGTGGCGCTTGTGGTCAACTGCTCTGCGCCAGTTGTGACCAGGCATGTCCCGGCCTGGTCGCACGCAATGTCGTTGAGGGCGCTCAGTCCGACCGCCTGTACCCATGGCGTCGCCCGCCGCGACCAGACCTTGCCCTGGTCAGTCGTTGTCGCCAGTTCGATCGATTCACGGCCGGTCTTTGCATCGGTGTTGGTGATGGCCACGGCGCAACTGGAGGCCGTCCAGCAGCTTGTGCCCGTGACCGTGCGGGTGAAACCGGTGCCATCGGCGACCCAGAAATGGTGCCATCTGACCCGTTGTCCGCTGTGTCCCGGAGCCGGCCAGATCGCGTCCGCGGCCAAAACGGGCCCAAACACACCAACGAGCGCAAGCGTTCCCAGCACCCTGAGATCGCGCAGCCGCGCATGCAACGTGCCGGAGGTCAGCAGCCTGAGCGCCACAAAATCCGCAGCGAGCATCGTGCAGATCACGGGCGGTCCCGCGACCCACACGGCGGGCCTCAGCGAACCGCCGTGGGCATAAACCAGGATCACGGGTACCACCACCAGCGCCGTCACCAATACGAGCGCCAGGATCGCCCCACATTGCGCCACAACCCGCCGCGCCGTCGGCACCGGTAGATAGGTCGGCGCCCGTGGGGCGATGACCCATGCCACCGTGAACGAAACACACACTACGAACACAGCGAGGACCACGAGAAGTCCCACCAGCGCGCCCATATCGACGTGAAAGCTGAGCAGGCCTCCATGCGTAGCCGTTGACGGAACATGCTCTGTCAGGACCGTGTACACGGCCAGGCCCGCCAGTCCGATCGCAGCGATGACCTCAGCGACCAGTGGCAGCGCCCATGCC
>CAJCHW010000001.1 GCA_903970125.1 Chlamydiota bacterium | reverse complement strand
CATAGACTCCTTCCCATGCAGCCTCGGCCGCTTTGGGCACCGTGGCGCAGCGAGTACGTAACCGGCCCCAAGGACGCTGAGTGCATCTTCTGTGGCGCAGCAAGCGACCCAGAGCACGAGCTGGTGGTACAGCGCGGCGCGCGTTGCGTGACCATGCTCAACGCATTTCCGTACGCAAGCGGCCACCTGATGGTCACGCCGCGGCGGCACGTGGGCGATCTCGGCGATCTCGACAGCGGCGAGACGTTGGAGCTGATGGCTCTCGCTGGGCAAGCGATCGGCGCGTTGCGCGAGCTCATGAGCCCCGCCGGATTCAATGTTGGCCTCAACTTGGGCGAGGCGGCCGGCGCAGGGTTCAGCGACCACCTGCACCTGCACGTGGTGCCGCGGTGGCCTGGCGATACGAACTTCATGCCCGTGCTTGGCGACACCCGCGTGATCTCGCAGGCGCTCGCGCAGACAGCAGCAGCTCTGCGCAAGTTGTTGGTAGACGCGAGTTAGCCGGACCGCGCGCGCAGACCACTCACCAGGACCTCGCCAAGCGCGCCATTGACAGCGCTCACCACATCCGTGGCCATGAGCTGGAGCTCCTGTGCGTATACGGCAGCGGTGCACGTCACCGTGAGCACGCCGTCACGGAGCGCGGTCGGCGATGCTTCCTGGGCAACGGGCAAGGCTTTGGCGACCTCGGGCCACGACCGTTGTATGCGAGCCAACGGTGTTGCCGGGCTGAGCGCGTCGGTGAGACCAGCGACGGCGTCGGCGAGCCGGTGTGGAGCGCGGCTTTGCCGCCTTGGCCCCACACGACGAGGTCGCGGTGGGGGCCGGTTCACGCAGCCCACTCCGCGGTGGCATGCGCCGGCGGTGTGACCCCCGAGGGAATCTCGATGCTCACCATTCCGGCGTCACTGCTCGCCGGTAGATCGGCCAGGTCGGTCGTCGTGATCACGCTCTGTCCCGCGCTTGAGAGCTCGGTCAACAGGCGCTCACGGCGGTTGCGATCGAGCTCGCTGAAGACGTCGTCGAGCAGCATTAAGGGAGCCGTGCCACGCGCAGCAGCCAGGATGTCGCGCTCGGCGAAAAGCAGGGCCAGGAGCGCGATGCGTTGCTGGCCCTGAGAGCCGTACTTGCGCAGACTTCGACCTCGGTGGCGCAAAACGAGGTCGTCTCGATGGGGACCGTATGTACTAAACCCGCGTTCCAGGTCGCGGGGGGTGTACTGCTCCAACTCGCGCGTGAACTCGTCGGCGTCGTCGGCCTGAGACTGCGTTCTGTACTGGAGGCCAACATCGCCCTCCAGGCCTAGCTCGAGCGAGCGCGAGGCCAACGGAGCCGACAGCACCTCCGTTGCCTCCGCGCGTCCATCCCGGAGACGAATCGCGTGAGTGGCCAACTCGCGGTTCCATGCCGCCAGTGTGTCGCGACCAGCGCGACCAGCGCGGATCGACGCGACCAGCGCGTTGCGTTGCGTCAGGGCGCGGGCATAGCTCCCGCGATCACTTCGCCGAGATGGCCACAGAGCGCCCACGACCGCGTCCAGGTGGGCCCGGCGGCCCGCCGGAGCGCCCTTCACCAAGGCGAGGCGATCTGGAATGAAAAGACAGACCAGCGGGCGGGCTTCCAGCGCTTGGACCTGCTCCACGCGAGAACCGTTTACACGCGTCACGCGTTGGGAACCCGGCGTAATCGTGACCGTGATCCTGTTGGTAGCGCCAGCGGCCGTCGTCGTAAGCATCACAGCCGCGCTTTTGGTACCCACCCGCACCAACTCGCGCTCGTCGCGGGTTCTGGCGGAGCGCCCCGTGCACGCCAGGCCAAGGGCCTCCAACAGGTTGGTCTTGCCGCTCCCATTGGCCCCGTGCAGGACCGTCACCGACGGGCCAAGCGTGCACTCCGCTCGCTCGTAGGAGCGATAGTCGCGCAGCTCAATTCGCTCTACAAGAACGTCGGCCAACGACCACCGGCGTTTACGGTCACGCGTTGAGCCGCACAGGCATCACGAGGTACACAAAGCGGCCATTACTTGCGCCGTCGGATTCGATCACACCTGGACGCAGCGCGCTGACAAGCCTCAGGACGACACGCGGCGACTCGGCATTCTCAAGTCCATCGCGCAGAAAAGCCGAGTTGAAGCCCATCTCAAAACCGTCGCCATGGAAATCACTCGGCAGCGTCTCCGACGCGTCTCCGACGTCAGGGGTACGTGCCGAGACAGTCATCTCGCCCTCACTCAGGCCGACCCGGAGTGGGTTGTTCTTTTGTGCGACCAGGCCAACACGGCGAACGGTGTCCAGCAGCTCTGAGGTCGCGAAGTGCAGCTCATGCTCGACGGTCTCCGGGAGCAGCTGCTTGTAGTCGGGGAAATGCCCCTCCAGTAAGCGCGAAGCCAGCACGATGTTGTTGATGACAAAGACAATCTGGTTGGCGGTTCGCTTGACCGCCACCTCGACCGCGGATTCCTGCTGGGTCAGGCGGGCAGCCTCCGTCAGCGCCCTCGCCGGGACAACCATGTCAAACGAGCCTTGAGGCGGGTGCTCAAGTTTGATCTCCTTGATGGCAAGGCGGTAGGAGTCGGTTGCGACCAACCGGAGCTCATCCGCGGTGGCCGTGACCAATACCCCCGTTAGAAGTGGGCGGGTCTCATCACGGGACGCAGCTGGGGTCACCTGCCCGACCGCCTGGGCAAATGTGGTTCCGGGGAAACTGGCCACATCGTCGCCTTCCGCTCCGGGGACCGACGGAAAGTCGTCCTCGCGCAAAGTCTGCAGGTGGACGACTGTCGCCCCCGACCGAACCGTCAGTTGCGCGCTCTCGGCAGCGAGCTCGCAGGTGACCTCATTGCCTGAGGCCATACGTACGACTTCAAGCAGCAATCTCCCAGGAAGAACCACGCGGCCGTCGCTCACGTCATGAGCGGCGAGCGGCACGCGCACACTTGTTTGCAGATCGGTTGCGCGCAACTCCACGCCGGCATCCGTGACGTCCACCATCACAGCGCCGGCTACGGGCGATCCTGTCCTGGCAGACGTAATCTGGATCGCAGACTGGAGCTTGACCGCGAACTCGCTGGCAACAACGGTGAATTTCATCGCTTGAGACCCACAACCAAAGTATCCAAGGGCATTACTACACCGTTGAGCCGACGTAGTAGTGGTTGTGAACTGTGGATGTGAACAACTACCTGGTGGTGGAGCTTGCGCTGTCTGGGCATTTGTCTTGTGTGGAGCCTGTGGATTGTGGACTAAGTATCGACCGTAAGGTTCGGGTCGTGCGTTGAGCCTGTGGATCGTCGGCCAGGCGTGCGCCTGCACGCCTACAGGCGTAGAGGACAGTCGTATGGTCGCGGCCACCAAATGACCGCCCAATCGAAGGCAGCGACTCTACGGTCAGCTCGCGCGCGAGGAACATTGCCAACTGCCGCGGCCATACGAGATGTTGGGCGCGACTGGCCGACAGCATCTCTTGGGGTGAGATCTCAAAATGCTCGCACGTCGCCGCCTGGATCGCGGCGACTGTGGGTCGGACCTGTTGCACGGGATGGCTTGGGTAAAGACCCGCAAGCACTTCGGATGCCAGCGTTTCGGTGACCTCCCGCTGCGTCAGCGACGCGTAAGCAACAATACGCACGAGCGCCCCCTCCAGGGCCCTCACGCTGGAGCTAACGTGCCGCGCGATCATCTCCACCACGCCTCGATCAACCGCACTGACGCCCTGATCTCCAACCTTCTTCTGCAGGATCGCTATGCGCGTGGCCAGGTCCGGTGGGTGGATGTCGGCAACCAAACCAGCCTCAAAGCGCTCGCGCAGACGGTCCTCAAGGTCCTGGAGGTCCCGCGGTGGGCGGTCTGAGGTGACGACGATCTGGCTACCAAGCTCAAACAGGCGGTTGAACGTATGGAAGAACTCCTCTTCTGTGCGGGTCTTTCGTTGCAGGAACTGGATATCGTCGACCAGCAAGACGTCGGCGCGCCGGAAATGCGCCTTGAAGCTGTCCATGCGATCGGCCCGCAGCGCCGCTAGAAACTCGTTGGTGAATTGCTCGCTGGCTGTGAGCCGCACCACGGTGCCACAGCTATGCGCCGTCAGAAACCCGGCGATTGAGTGCAGCAGGTGCGTCTTGCCCACGCCCGGCGGACCGCATATAAAGAGCGGATTGAAGCTTTGGCCGGGCGCCTCGGCGAGGGTTAGGGCTGCGCCGTGCGCGAGGCGGTTGGCCTCGCCGATAACGAACCGATCGAATGTGAGGCGGGGGTTGGGTCGCAGCTCGATCAAGCTCGAGTCGTCGCGTTGGTCGGCCGTTGGGTTGGGCCGCTGTGCACTCGCTGTCGCCGCCTGTTGATAAGCCTGTGAAGACTTGGGTTCGCCGCTTGGCGCTCGTCCAGCGACGGCAACCGTGACAGCCAGGTCGGCACCCAGCACTGCTCGCGCACACCGCGCCAAGACGGTGCCATAGCGTTGTTGCACCCAACTGCGGGTGGATGCAGGAGCGCCAAACACAACCGTGCCGTCCGAAACCGATTCCACGCGCAGCGGCTCAAACCAGAGTCGGTATGTGGCTTCGTCGACGGCCGCGCCGAGCTCAGCATGGACCCGCGACTGGATGTGCTCGAGGTCTGGATTCACGGCAGACTGATTCCTGCCCTTCGGCAAAGGGTTGACGGCGCAATATGACGGTCGCAGCGCTTGCGCTGCGGCGAGGGAAGAGGCGACAGGCGCGAGGACTATAGCCCAGCCCCTATGCTCCGCCGAGGGGCTGTAATCGCAATTGGCGAGGAAAACCGAACGGACAAGTGAGGACCCCCTCATTCGTCCTCGCGCAACCCAAGGACCCGCTCCGACGAGGCCCACACCATGAATGCCCTAAGATCGGGCTCCACACTTTCAAACCGCCATGAAACGAACCTACCAGCCCAAGAAACGCAAGCGCGCTCGCGCGCATGGCTTCCGTGCACGCATGAGCAGTCGCGCTGGGCGCATTATCATCAAGCGCCGCCGCACCAAGGGCCGCAAGCGCCTGTCTGTCTGAGATGCGACGTCGTGGCCAGTCTGCTTGCGCTGCCCGGGCGTGATGGCCACTCAGCGCCGCCGCGCAGGACGGCTCTCGCGCGCGACAGAGTTCGAGCGCGCCTACCGTCAGGGGAGATCCCAAGCGAATCGCCACCTGGTGGTGTACGTGTTTGCCGGTGATGCCGACAGACCCGTGCGGCTGGGTCTGTCCGTGTCTCGCAAGGTCGGTTCTGCCGTGCAGCGCAACCGCGTCAAAAGGTTGCTGCGCGAAGCCTTCGAGAGTGTCCGCGAGGAGATTGGCGGGGGCTATGACGTCGTTGCGGTGGCGCGCCCTGCGTTGGCCGAGGTCGCCGAACACGATGGCCTCGCCGCGGTGGAGCGATCGCTGGTGGAGCTCTTGCGTCAGGCCGGGTTGAAGGTGTCCACCCCCACGGTGGCGCCGGCAAGCTCCCATGGGGATCGAGCATGACCTCGCGACAGCTGGCCGCGGCAGCCGTGCGGGCGCCCATAGTTGCCTACAGGACGGTGATTTCCCCGGCTTTGCCGCGACGCTGCCGCTACGAGCCAACATGTTCGCGCTACGCGCTTGACGCTATAACCACCCACGGCGTTCTGCGCGGCGTGGTCTTGGCTGTGTGGCGCGTACTGCGGTGTAACCCCTTCAGCCCTGGTGGATATGACCCTGTTGACGCGCAGACGCTCTTCAAGCGGTCCCACGACCACGATTGCGCCCACGATCATCATGGGCTGACCACGTAGCCGACCGAGATGATCCTCGCCAACATCATCGAGAACGCCTTTGGACCGCTGATCCGGCTGTTCGAATGGCTGCTGGTCGAGATCCACGATCACGTCCTGACCAGCGGTTGGGGATGGTCGATCATCGGCCTCACAGCGCTGATCCGAATCGTTCTGTTCCCGCTGTTCGTGCGCCAGATCAAGTCGATGCGCACGATGCAGCTGCACATGCCGGAAATGAAGGCTATCCAGGCGAAGTACAAGGAGGACAAGCAGAAGCAGAGCGAGGAGCTGATGAAGTTCTATCGCGAGAACCACATCAATCCGTTTGCTTCCTGCCTACCGCTGCTGTTGCAGTTCCCGGTGCTGATCTCGCTGCTTTACATGCTGCGGTCGGACCTGAAGAAGCACATCTGCGGTCCGGCGCTTGTCACCAGCTACAACCGCATCCACCACACCGATATCGCCAAGGTTGCGCACCTACCGGCGAAGTACATCGAAAAGACCAGCTGCAACACGGTCGATCCGCATTCCGCGGGGTTCCTGTTCATCCCTGACCTGACGAACAAGGTCACGGGCTTGACCCTGGTTGTCCTGATTGTCCTGTACGTCGTCACGATGGTTGGGTCGAGCGTCCTGTCGACGGCCACTGCGGATCGCAATCAGCGACTGATGGCGATCTTCCTGCCCTTCATCTTCGTGCCGTTTATCGCCAAGTTTCCGGCGGGTGTGATGGTCTACTGGATCTCGACCAATATCTGGACCGTCGGCCAGGCCGCGTATATCCGCCAGCGCATGCCCGCCCCCAAGCCCGCGGCCGCGGCTGCGTCCGACAACAAGAAGGCCCCGGCGGCCGCTGCGGTGACGTTGCACAAGGACACGGGGGACGTCCCCGGCGCCGACGACGTCGTGAGCGGCGACCCAGCTGTGGGCAACGGCGCGGGGACCTCCAGCGTGTTTGGCAGCCTTCGTACCAAGGTCAAAGCTGCCGGCGGTTCGAGCGCTCCAGCGGAGAAGGCCGCCGGGGGTAACGGCACGTCTGGC